>DASXTB010000047.1:0-8306 GCA_036505615.1 Acidobacteriota bacterium | reverse complement strand
CAATTCCTCGGCAGCCCGGTTGTGTAGTTGAGAAGGAGGCTTGCTCAATGGCACAAACTTTAACATGGATCAAAACGAAGGGAAGAGGGTTGCGCGATTTCCAGTGGCAGGACGGCTATGCAGCTTTCTCCGTAAGTGAGTCCCATCTAGAGCGGGTGCGCCGCTACATCGCTTGTCAGAAACAGCATCACAAGAGGATGTCCTTTCAGGATGAGCTGCTGCAGCTACTCAATAAACACCGGGTGCAGTATGACGAGCGTTATCTTTGGGATTGACGCATCGATGACTGCCGAAGCTAATGGGACCGCTAGCGCGGTCCGGGCGATATTGGGGACGGTTTACCGGGGGTGCCTGGCGCTTCGCGCCCTGGGCACCCCCGGCTACTGCTATTGGTCCGCTTCGCGGACGAAGCCGTGGTTTGCAGCGCACTGCAGCCGTGAGAAAATGTATAAGCTCCAGAGGCCGGAAGCGGCCGGAGCTAACGACGATTTTGCTTTTCTGATTTCTCTCAACACGGTACAGTTGTGCGCATGCCACAGGCCCGCGCTGTCGAACATCAGGTAGATCGTTTCTGAGAGAAAATTCGTGAGGAAAATTCCGGTTGTTCTGTTCGTAGTTCTTTGTTTGTCTGCCACAGGTCTGGCGCAGGTGGCCGGCAAGATGTTGAGTGCTCTGGGGCGCGTCGATATCCAACGAGGCAGCCAGCCATTCACGCCTGCCGCCAATGGTCAGGTGCTGAACGCAGGGGACGTTGTTCGCACCGGCCCTCAGAGTCGCGCCGTTATTCTTCTGGCCGACGAGACGCAACTGAAGCTCAATGCCAACACGCAACTGCAGTTGGCTGCCGTGCGACAGTCGAGCAACCTGCTAGTGCGCGTTGCTCAGGCCGGCGCCCGGGCCGATCAGAGCATCTTGAACCTGTCATCCGGCGAGGCGTGGCTGCGCTCCAAGAAAACGCCGGCGGCTATCAGTGTAAGGACTCCCACCGTGACAGCCGCTATCCGAGGCACCGAGTTCGACCTGCGTGTTGCCTTAGACGGCGAATCGGTCGTGACGGTGCTCGAAGGCTCTGTCGATTACCGCAACGATCTGGGATTTGTTTTTGTCAACGCCGGAGAGCAGGGCCGGGCGCGCAGGGGACAGGCACCTACCAAGACGGTAATCTTAAATCCCCGCGACGCGGTGCAGTGGACGTTGTTCTATTCCGGTTCGGTCAGCCCGCGCGATTATCCTTTCATTTATGCCTCGGTCTCTCAGGCGCAGGGAGCTTTAACAACTGTTTCCGCAGCGGATCCGGTGCGCCTGGCGCAGATTCGACACGATGCCGGAGACAGCCAGGGAGCCTTGAAAGCTCTTGAGGGCGTGGCGTCGCCGGAGGCTGCGGAGACGCGCGGCTGGATTCTTCTGGAACAAAATCGAATTCGCGACGCGCTGCACGAGCTGGCTCAGGCTCCGGCCAGTTCTGCGCGCACGCGCCTCGGGCTGTCGCTGGCGCATTATCGATTGAACGAGTTCGATCAGGCTTACCAGTACGTGCAGGATCCCGGGGATGACGCTCGATTGAAGCTGCAGAAAGCGACTCTGGACTTAATGGCCGGCGACGTCGCCGGTGCTCGCACCATTCTTCAGACCGTACCGCCCGGCGATTCCTCTTATATGTTGGCGCAGGGGCTCATTTCCAATATTTACCTGACGCAGAACGACAAGAATCAAGCCCTCGCCGCGGCCCAGCGCGCGCTGGCTGCCAATTCCAATTCGCCCTCTGCTTATTTGAATTTGAGTTTGGCGCAGCAGAGCTTCTTCGATCTGCCCGCCGCCACCGGATCTGCGGAGAAAGCGCTGGAGCTGGATCCCGGTTTCCTCCAGGCTCAGGTGCAGTATGCAAAGCTGCTGTTTGGCGCCGGTGACAGCGCCAAAGCCGAAAGAGTGATCCGCCAGGCGCTGGTGACGGCTCCCCAGGAGGCAGCGGCGCATTCCACTCTAGGGTTCGTTCTGCTGGGACAGGCAAAGACCAGCGAGGCGCGCACCGAATTTGAAACTTCTATCCTACAGGACAGCACGCGAGGCGAGCCTCATCTGGGGCTGGGAATAGCCAACATGCGCCAGGGACGCGAATTAGACGCGGTGACCGAGATGATGCTGGCCACCACTCTGGAGCCGCAGCTTTCTCTCTATCAGAGCTATCTGGGGAAGGCGTTCTACGAAGAGCGAAAGTTCGAGCAGGCATTCACGGCCTTGAAAGCAGCCATGGACCTGGATCCGCGCGATCCGACGCCTCATCTTTATTCGGGAATTTTTCAAAACGACCTGAATCGCCCCGGCGTTGCCGTGGAGAATTTCCTGACGTCTATTCGCCTGAACGATAACCGCGCCGTGTACCGGAGCCGGTTTGTGCTGGACGAAGACCGCGCCACGCGCAACGTGGATTTAGCGAAGACATACAACCGCCTGGGGCTTTCAGAATGGGCCAACGCCGAAGCGATCAAGTCGGGCCTCTTTGATCCCGCAAACAGCTCGGCCCACCTCTTTCTTGCCAATACGTTCTTAAACTTGAAGGGGCGAACGTTGGCGGCTGGCGGAGAGCTGTTGCTGACACGGTTGCTGCTGCCGGTGAATGTCAACTCGTTTAATGCCTTCAACGACTACACAACATTGTTTGAGCTAGCACGATTGAATGAAACCAGCGAAGGGCGAATTGGAAACCTGGACAGTTACGGCGAATCCTTGATTGCCAGCGGCGGGGCCTCTCGCTTTGCCTTCAGCTCGGCGGTCACTAGTGATCACAGCAACGGATTTCGGCCTGTCAATGACGATACGCACAATCATGCTGCGGTCACCTTTTTCAAGTTCGCGCTCACGCCGCACAGCGATATGTTGCTGTCCTACTCAAACCTGCAGTCGCGGGACGGCGACCACGGTTCGAGGTTTCTGGTCAGCGAGGACAACGACCCCAACCGCCGTGGTTTTACTCGAAGGCACCGGGCCGAGATTGGATATCATCTGCAATCGCGACCCGGTTCGGATCTTGTGTTTTATTTTACCGGGCAAAAATCTGAGCTGGTATTTGACGATCCTGACGTACGCGCGCTCGGGGATATCTGGAATTACCGTACATCCAACCGGCTTGCGTTTTTCAACTTGCAGGCTGAGCATCTGCTTAAGGTATCCAAATTCCAGTTAAAGTACGGCGTGGATATTTACGAAGGGCGCGAACATAATTTTCAGGTCGAGTACGATAAACGGACCAAGGAAACCCAGTATCGAATACTGGATCACGAATTTGGACAAATTCTAGGAGTAGGGGAGGATATAAGAGGTTTGTATGGTGTGCACAACAAGCTCCGCTACAAGACTGCATTCCTTCAATCTGACTATTCCTTTAATCCTAAACTGATTGCGACGGCTGGTCTCAACTACGACTGGTCAAACCACGACAATCTGTTTTACGATCGGGATCACGTGGATCGCTCCATTTCAAAGTGGAATCCCTATGCAGGACTCTTGTTTGACCCTTTTAGTTCGACCACTCTAAGGTTCGCTGCAATGCGGTCATTGCAAACTCACCAGGATGCGAGACTGGTTCCGACACAGCTCAACGGCTTCTTGTTCAACGAGAATGACCTCGAGCTAACCCAGACCACAAGCTATAACCTGGGTTGGGACCAACGCTACGAGAAGAACAGCTTTATTCGCACCACTGGCTTCTGGAAAAAGAGAACCATACCGGCGACCTCCGCGTTCAGTGAAGACCAGGCCCCGGTCGCCTTTGATCTGTTCAGCCGGTCTTATGGAGGCGGAATAGTTCTGAATCAATTCCTGACTGAGCGCCTGGCTTTCGTGCCGGAGTACTTCGTAACTCGCAGCCAGGACCTGCGGGGGGCAACCGGCGTCTTTGGTTCCATCAGACACGACCATGAGGGACGCGTAGGCCTGTTTTATGTTGATCCGCATGGCTACTTTTTCAACATTCAGCAGAGGTATCTCAATCAACATGGTTTGGTCGGCGGTAGTTCTCTTCTGGTGAGTGCTTTCACCACGGATGCGTCAGTTTCCTACGAGATGCCGCGCAAGCTGGGGTTGATTACTTTCAAGGCGACCAATTTATTCGACCGTCGTTACCAATTTCTGGCCGACCCGCTGGCGCTTGATCCGCGTGTCCCGAGACGCCAGCTTCTGGTGACGCTTCGATTTAATTTAGCCTCCGACCGGCCGATCTTTAGAGGAGGAAGATGAAGAAATACCTCAGCACTCCGGAGAGAAAGAAATACGTCGCGGCGGCGATTTTCCTGGTCGTCACCTTTGCCATCGTCGGCCTGTTGTCCAAGTACACCCCGATCCTGGATGCCACGGAGACAAGAAGCTACGATTTCATGCTTAAGGTGATTCGCGGCCCGGTGGAGCCGCCCAAAGACATTGTCATTGTTGCGATTGATGACTCGTCGCTACAGCAGCTGGCTGACAGCGCGGGCTTTCGGTGGCCTTGGCCACGAAGCGTCCACGCGAAATTAATTCAATTGCTCAACGAAGCGGGTGCGCGCGTGATTGCTTTCGACGTGGTATTCGACCAGGCTAGTACCGCGGAAGAAGACCAGGCTCTTGCCAAAGCCATCCGCCAAAGCCGCGCTCCTCTCGTTCTGGGAGCCACAATTGACGTGGTGAAGGATCCCCGGTTTACGCAGACCACTCCTGTTCCACCAATGGATCCTTTGGTCCAGGCTGGGGCAAAAGTGGGTTGGGTGATACTGAACCCCGACGGCGATTCCATTCTGCGGCATGCCAGAGTCTCTGTTAATGGGGAATCGAGCCTGAGCGCGGAGATGTTCTACCAGATAGGTGGCCAATTAGATTTTTCGAAAGTCCCCATCGTTTCGATGGAAGGGAACGATCCACAGATACTGATTAACTTTGTGGGAAGCTCGCGCACTATTCGAACCATCAGTTATTACCAGGCGCTCGAATACAAGACAGCTTTGCCCAAGGACATATTCCAGGGGAAGATGGTGATTGTCGGCCGATCCCTGACAGTTCAAGATATTGCGTCGGGTACGCAGGCTGATATGTTTGCAACCCCCGTTGATGCTCAGATGCCCGGGGCGGAAATACACGCCAATGTCTTGAACTCCTTTATCCGCGGTACTTACATCAGCCAGTCTTCGCCTCTTGAAACTTGGATCCTATTGATCGTCCCGGCAATTTTGGTTTCCTTGATCGTCCTTGGTTCTTACTCTTTTCGGGCCAAGATCCTCACTGTCCTGGGGCTCGTTATCTGGTGGCAGGTAATGGCGGCTCTGCTTTTTGTTTACTGGAGACACTGGGTCTATACGGTGCAGCCGCTGGTGGTGACGCTGATGGTATTCGGATTGAACACTCTGTACCAGTATTGGGCGACCGAGAAGGAGAGGGCCCATATCCGGCAAGCGCTGAAGGGTCTGGTTTCAGTCCAGGTCATGAATGAGATCCTCAAGAATCCCAATCAGCTCGAGCTTGGCGGAGTGCAGGTAGAAGCGACGGTCTTGTTCTCCGACATTGCAGGTTTCTCCAAGATCTCCGAGAAGATCACGCCCAAGGAACTGGCCACGATGCTGAATGATTATTTCACCCGAATGGGAAACGAAATCATGAAGCGGGACGGGATGATCAACAAGTACATCGGTGACGCCATTATGGCGATTTGGGGAGCGCCTTTGCCTAATGACAAGCATGCGCTGCTGGCCTGCCAGTCGGCGCTGGCAATGAAGCGGATCATTGATGGAATGGCGCCGATGCGGGCGCGCGTTGGAATCAATTCCGGCACCATGGTGGCCGGCTACCTGGGACACGCCGAGCGCATGGAATACACCGTTATCGGAGACGCCGTAAACCTGGCTTCGCGCCTGGAGGGAGCCAACAAGGGTTACGGAACCACCATCCTGATCAGTGAATCCACCGAGGCGCTGGTGCGGGACAACATGCTAATGCGAGAGGTCGACTGCATTCGAGTGGTGGGGAAGGAGCAGCCCGTGCATGTGTACGAAGTGGTGGGCGAGCTGGCAGATCCGGAAGTGGAAAAGATGCGCGGCCTGGTGGAATCGTTCAATGCCATCATCAGATCCTACTGGAAGCGGGATTGGGATCGTTCCTGCGCGCTGATCTTGAGACACCTGGAGCGCTTTCCCAATGACCCCGTGGCTGGCACTTACCTGAAGCGCTGCCAGCATTTTCTGCAAGTCCCCCCGGCCCCCGACTGGGATGGCGTCTTTGCGCTGGAGACGAAGTAAGGGAAGGCAGGAGGCGGGAAGTCGAAGGTCGAAGTCGAAGGTCGAAAGTCCAATGTCGAAAGTCGAGCCAAAACCTGGAGTTTGTGCGCGTAACGATTTAGAGAATGCTTCCTTAGGGCTGTCGACTTTCGACTATTGACTTTCGACTTTGGACTTTCGACTTTGGACTTTCGACTTTGGACTTTCGACCTTGGACTTTCGACCTTGGACTTTGGACTCTCGACCTTCGAAAGCCGGGCTAGAGCGATGGTGCGACCTCAATACGACGCTATTATCATCGGCGCAGGCCACAATGGTCTGGTGGCTGCTTTCTATCTGGCACGGGCAAAGTGGAAAGTGCTGGTACTGGAGCGGCGCCACATTGTAGGAGGAGCGTGCGCCACCGACGAAGTGTTTCCGGGCTACCGCGTCTCGGTTGCTTCGTATCTTTGCAGCCTGCTGCAAGAGCGAGTCGTCGCCGACATGAGACTGCGCGACTTTGGCTATCAAGTTTATCCGAAGGACCCCGCTTATTTCGCGCCCTTCCCCGACGGTCGTTACCTGATGCTGTGGAGCGACTCCAAGAAGAACGAAGCTGAGATTTCCAAATTCTCACCAAAGGACGCCTCCGTTTACTCCCGTTATGAGTGGGAGCTGGCAAAGCTTGCTCAGTTCATCGAGCCGCTACTGCTGAAAACGCCATTCAATATTCCTCCGCGCAGCCCAGACGACCTGATCAAGGCGGCTGGTTTTGCGCGCCTGGCCCTGCGGCTGTCACCTTCGCGAATGCGCCTTCTGGTGAAGGTAATGACGCAGAGCGTGAAGGATTTTCTGGAATCCTGGTTTGAGTCAGAAGAACTGAAGGTCTCGCTGGCTACAGACGGAGTAATCGGAACTTGGGGAGGTCCTCAATCGCCAGGCACCGCCTACGTTCTCTTGCACCACTGCATGGGGGGAGTCGGAGGCGTTCGTGGATTGTGGGGATTTGTGCGGGGAGGCATGGGAGGAATCACCCAGGCAATGGCTTCCAGCGCGCGTGCCTTGGGAATGGAGATACGAACGGAAGCTCCGGTTTCAAAGATTCAAATTCAGCGAGGACGGGCCACAGGTGTGCTGATGGAAAGCGGCGAGTCGCTAAGCGCGAAAGTTGTGGTGTCGAACGCCGATCCTCGGCTGACATTCCTGAAGTTGATCGAGCCTGCTGCGCTTCCCGACGATTTTCGCAGCGAGATGTCGTCGTTCCGGGCGGAAGGAACGTCGATGAAGATAAACCTCGCTCTCAGCGGATTGCCTGATTTCTCGGCTTTTCCCGGCCAAATGCCGGGCCCGCAGCACCGCGGGACGATCCATATCTGTCCCACCGTTGAGTACATCGAACGCGCCTGGGACGAAGCAAAATATGGAGTGCCGTCAACGCGGCCAATGCTGGAAATGACCATTCCTACGCTGTACGACGATTCCATTGCTCCTCAAGGCAAGCACCTGATGTCGATCTTCCTGCAGTACACGCCCTACAGGCTGGATGCGGAGAAAGTCTGGCAGGCGTACCGGGTGCGATGCGACGGAAAGCCATTGTGGCACGCCTTGAAGGAAGTGTATGCCGACCGGGTGATTGACTTGATTTCCGAGTATGCGCCCAATTTCAAAAACATTATCGAACATCGTCACGTTTTGTCTCCGCTGGATCTGGAAGAACAGTTTGGGTTGACTGGCGGGAACATCTTTCACGGAGACATGAGTCTGGACCAATTGTTCTTTATGCGTCCTGTGGCAGGATGGGCAAAATATCGAACCCCGATTCGCGGACTTTACCTGTGCGGGTCCGGCGCCCACCCGGGGGGCGGGGTCATGGGAGCTCCAGGCTTTAATGCGGCGAGGGAAGTCTTAAAGGACCATTGAGTGGGAGAGTGGGTGAGTGGGAGAGCGGGTGAGTAGGAGAGCGAGAGAGTGGGAGATAATGAGATTTGGGCGCGAAAGATCCAACTGCGGAGGTCTCCCGCTCCCCTGCTCCCCCACTCTCCCACTCCCCTACTCTCCCACTCCCCCACTCCCCTACTCTCCCACTCCCCC
>DASXTB010000046.1:0-32561 GCA_036505615.1 Acidobacteriota bacterium | reverse complement strand
GGATGGATGGCCAACCGGCGGCGGCGCTGGGCGGGACGGGCTTTGCCGCCGGCTATACTCAATCCAATTTTTTGTATTCAGTGATCTGCATTTTGCGCGCTTTATCTGTTGACGCATTCAAGGAATTCTCATATTTTTGGGACGAGAAAATTCCGCAGAATAACGACATGCCCTTTGCCAGAGCAGCGCTTGACAGTTTACGACCGGTCGAGTGAGTTACTTATGTGACCATTCGTCCGGCGACCGTTATCGCGCGAGATTTTGGAAGGGCACGCACCTTCATTCGCTTAGGAGGCGATATGGGTTCATTCAGATCACGTTTGTGTTTCCTGGCGGTCTTCATTTTACTCGCGCTGCCGGTGTATGCCCAGGTTACTTCTGTGTCTGGTAAGATCACCGACGCTGCGGGCGCCGTCATTCCCGGCGTTACCGTGACGCTGACGAGTTCTACGGGCGCGACACGCACGGCGGTATCGGATGATATTGGCGTCTATCAGTTCCTGCAGTTAAAACCCGGCACTTACCAGATCAAGGCCGAGCTTTCGGGATTCAAAACGGCCATAAAAGAGAAGGTGGAACTGCTGGTCGACACGCCCTCCACCGTTGATCTGCAGATGCAAGTGGGTGAGATTGCTCAAACGGTGACAGTGGAAGCAGGCACATCTAAGTTGAATACCACGGACGGAACGCTGGGGAATGCGATCACAGGAAACCAAATCCGTGAACTTCCTCTGGAATCAAGAAATGTGGCAGCGTTGCTTACCGTCCAACCCGCGGTCACGCCGAGCGGTTATGTGGCCGGCGCGCGCAGCGACCAGTCCAATATCACTCTGGATGGAATCGACATCAACGACCAACAGATCGGAGACTTCATCATCAATCCCAGCGGCACCGCCGTCAGCCTCAACACCGCCGGCAACGTCATAAACAGCGTGATCAGAGTTAACCCAGACTCAGTCCAGGAGTTTAGGGTTACTACTGCTACTCCGACCGCAACGCAGGGTAGATCTTCCGGGGGCCAGGTGTCGCTTGTTTCCCGAACCGGGACTAACGATTGGCACGGCTCTCTCTATGAATACCACCGCAATACCGTCACTTCCGCCAATGATTTCTTCAACAACCGCGTTGGCGTCGACCGGCCTAAGTTGCTCCGAAATGTGTTCGGTGGTTCAGTAGGCGGACCAATCAAAAAGGACCGCGCCTTCTTTTTCTACAACTACGAAGGCCGCCGCGACGCCAAGGGAACCAGTCTCATAAGAACGGTCCCGCTTGCCAGCATGGGACTGGGCCAGTTGAAATATAGAAACAAGGCCGGCGGTACCACCACGTTGTCGACTGCGGAATTGAACGCTCTTTATCCCGCCGTAGGCATGAATCCCATCGCCATAAAGATATTTGCGGACGCGGCCACCCGTTATCCGGCCAATGACACCAGCGCAGGCGATGGTCTCAATTACAGTGGTTTTCGATTCAATGCCGGGCTGCCTGTCAAGCAAAACGCGCACACAGCCACGCTCTTGTTTCATTTGACCGAGGACGGGCGGCACACCCTCTTCGTTCGCGGCAACTACACTCATGATCTATCGGCGCTGCAGGCGCAACAATTCCCCGATACGCCCACCCCCAGTCTTTGGAACCACCCCATCGGAGTTACCACCCAACACAACTGGACGGTGAATCCAAGAATCGTCAACACATTTCGCTATGGGCTCACGCGCGAAGCGTTCTCGCAACAAGGGGACTCGGCGGAGAACAACATCTCCTTCCGCTTCATTTACTCTCCAAAATCTTTTGTGCGAACCCTTACTCGCACGACCCCGGTGCACAATTTCGTCGATGACTTTTCATGGGTCAGCGGGCGGCACACCTGGCAATTTGGAACCAACATACGACTGGTCCGAAATTCACGAACTTCCTTCTCTAAATCCTACGATAGTGCCATCACCAATCCCTCGTTTTACGCATCCTCCGGGGGAGTGGTATTGGCTCCGATCACCGACATTTCGGGCAACGCCTCTACTGTGCGAAACACCGTTACGGCTTTGATTGGACGCTACTCACAGTATTCAGGGAACTTCAATTTTGGACCTGGGGGCAGCGTGCTGGCGGCAGGTGACGGCGTATTGCGTACCTTCGCAACCGAGGAATATGAGTTTTACACGCAGGATAGCTGGCGAGTACGACCCGACCTGACGCTGACGCTGGGCCTTCGCTATGGCGTCAGTACCCCCGTTTACGAGACGCATGGACTGGAAGTAAAGCCCAATGTCAGCCTGGGTGATTTTTTCGAACAGCGAAAGATATCTGCGGCGCAGGGGATCCCCTATGACAAGGCCTTCTCGGTGGACCTGGCGGGTCCAAAGAATGGAAAGCCGGGATTTTACGATACGGACAAGAACAACTTCGCCCCTCGGGCGGCATTCGCCTGGTCGCCCTCTTTTGACAGCTCCCTGCTGAGAACGATTTTCGGCACGGCAGGCAAGTCGGTTATCCGCGGCGGATTCGCCACGTTGTATGATCGCGTGGGAAGCCAGTTAGCCGTGACTTTTGATCTGAACAACACGCTCGGCTTCTCATCCACTCAGACGATCGCAGCCAACACTTACAACGTAACCACTCGCCCGGCGCCGCTATTTACCGGTTTCAATCAGGCGGTCCGGACGCTTCCCGGAATCACGATCCCCAGCAGCTTGACTTTCCCACTGACAACGCCGTCCGACGAGAGACGTCGCATCGAGTCATCGCTGGATGACACCATTAAGACCCCCATTCAATACTCGTGGAACCTGTCGATCGGACGAGAATTCGCACACGGCTTGACCCTGGAGGCCGCGTACATCGGACGCGCCGCGCGGCATCTGCTGGCGACGCGCGATATTATGGCACCCAACAACCTGGTGGACCCGGCTTCCAAGATGGATTGGTACACCGCGGCCAGCCTGCTCTATGACCTGCGCGCCAATAGCACGCCGATAGCCCAGGTGCAAGCGATTCCTTATTTTCAGAATCTGTTCCCCGACACAACCAAGTTGCGGGCCGCTATTGAAGACTACTATGGCGGCAAGCTTCCTGCAGGGAACCTGTCTTCCACGCAGATGGTTTATATCGCGGTCGCGCGGCCCAGTGTCACCGGATTCAACGTCGGGGCCGCGGACTACACCACTCTCCAGGACGCAATCGACGATGCTGGAGTCCGGCAGCACTTGTTTTATCAACCTCAGTATGGCGCATTGTCTGTTTTCAGCTCGGTGGCGGATTCGGACTACCATGCAGGCACTTTGAGCATCCGCGAGCATTTCAAGAACCAGTTGACGATGGATTTCAATTACACTTTTAGCAAGTCGATCGACACCGCCTCGGGGTTGGAAACGGGCGGTACCTACGGCAGCCCGTTTATTTTGAACCCGCTGCGTCCGCATGACAATCGAGGGCTTTCGGACTTCGACATCAAGCACATCGTCAACTCCAGCGCGTTATGGGAGATCCCCGTAGGCCGAAGCCGCAGTTACTTGAATGGGATAAATCCGATCCTGAATGGGGTGATCGGTGGCTGGCAGTTGACCGGTATCTTTCGATGGAATACCGGCCTGCCAATAAGCACCCCATTCGATGCGGAGGTCTGGGCGACCAACTGGAACGTTCAAAGCAACGGGACTCGCATTCGGCCATTGGAAACTGCACCGACCAAGGGTGGCGTAGCTCCTAATATCTTTTCCGATCCGCAGTTCGCCTACAACAGTTTCCGCAACGCAAAACCGGGGGAAACAGGAGAGCGAAACACCATGCGCCAACAGGGATTTGTGGCCCTCGACTTTGGATTGGATAAATCTTTCAAGATTTACGAAAATCACACCCTGCAGTTCCGCTGGGAAGTTTTCAATGCCACTAACACGCAGCGGCTCGGACAACTCCTCGGCGGGCGGAGTGGCTACGGTCTGCAGGTCGATTCGGTAATCGGCACGGCTCCGCCGGAATTCGGAAGATACCAGGGCATCCAGGGAACTCCGCGGGCGATGCAGTTTGCGCTGAGGTACGATTTCTAAGACTATATAGCCGCGAATGAACGCAGATGAATGCGAATGTTCTTCTTATTCATTCGCTGCTAATTCTCTACGGTTTCTTGTTCTCAGAGACATAACGCTGGAGTTTCTGTCTGTCCGGGTAATCCGGGCGTTTCTGCAAGAACAGCTCATATTCGGCTGCGGCTCTATCCTTCATCCCGGCCGCGTTGTATAGGGCCGCCAGCCGAAGGTGCGCTTCCGCCTTGCCCACCGGATCGAGACGTAGCGCTTCCTTCAGGTAGCCCACCGCCTTCGATCCTTTCTTGACTTGCAGATAAGATTCGCCCAGAAAAAAATTCGCATCCGCAGACTCGGGGCGCAATTCTACTGCCCTGCTCAAAACAGTCACCGCATCTCCGTTTTTCTTTTGCACCAGGTAGAGCTTCCCCAGATTGAGAACCGCGGGAAAAAATGACGGGCGCTCCTGCAAAGCCTTAAGGTAGGCTTTTTCTGCTTCGCCAACTCGTTCCAGCCGGAAATCGGCGGTTCCTAATTCGGTCCAAGCCTCGAAGTCTTTAGGGTCGGCTGCTACCAACTGCTCCAAAAGCGCAATTGCCTGGGCATAGTCTCGCTTCTCTATCCTTTCTTCTGCCTGCAAGAATCGAGTTTGGTCGGAGGGCACTCGCGTGTACCCGTCGATTGCCGAGACGACACCGGCCTTGGCCGGTTCCGAGGCGGGCATGTCCTGATGCCACTCCAGAAAGATATCGTGGCGGATATCGGTCTTCCTCGAGTCCGCCAAAACAACATGGACGCGGGCCACTTCTTGACCTGCCAGCTCCACTACGATGTCGTACGCGCCATTTCGAACGTCCAGGAAGCGATAGCGCCCGTTATTAGAAATGCTTTGGCGCGTGATGGGACTTCCGCCTTCCCTGCAGAGACTTATTTGGAAGACTTGCGGCTTCAGTCCCGCAACCCGTCGTTCGTCAACCTTGAAATCGCCAAACAGTGTGTGGCCGCCGCCTGTTTGCGCGACAGAAGTCGCAAGAAGGGTCGCCGCGATCGAAAGGAAAGCAACCAGGGTTCGCAAACCGGTTTGCTTCATGCAGCCGATATTAGCACGGCCGCCAGACGGAGCGAAGCGGAAGGCCGGTAATTGGAGGCCCGAAGGGCCGTCATTGAGTAGGCCCGGCCGTCAAAAAAAGCGGATTCGGTGCGGCATCAAGGCCAAGACTACGCACACGTCGGCACGCTGAAATGTGGAATTTTGTTGAGGCACCATCTTCACGACTCTCCCGTCAGGGCGCCTCCCAACAAGCCGCTGGCAGCGTCGTGGAACGCGTGCATCAGGATTGCTACCCGCAGATTTCCGCGCCACAAAACGACGGCCGCAAAAATTAGTCCGTAGAAAGTTATCAGGATTGCGGACGCAGTGCCTTCGTACAAATGGCTCAACCCGAAGAATAGCGAACTAACCGCGGCCGCGACCCAGGGAGAGCGCGAGGGGAAATGGCGAATCGCAAAGCCCCGGTAAGCCAGCTCCTCACTGGCTCCGGCCACCGCCGATATACAAATCCAAACCAGACGCTCTTGATTTGTTCTGGGAAGCAGAAAGCGGATATTGGGACGGATGGGCAGTCCCAGCCGATACAAGATAATCCCCAGAAACGAAAGTAAAATCATGGCGCCCAGCCAGCAAAATAGCGCGTATCCGCCGTCGGACCATCGAAAACGCAGGCTCCAGCCGAGCGTTCCCAAACCACCGAGCGGTCTTTGAACTAGATAAACGAGCAGGAAGAGCGCAAGTTCGAGCACCAGTATCTGGCCATAGAGCAGAGCCTTATTCGATTTCAGAGAGGTGCTGCGGTCGACCACGAAGGATAGCAGTGGGATGATCACAAAGAGAACCAGCAGTGCCAGAGTGACACGTTTTTGCGGGAGGGAGATCCGACGATTGCGGATTGCGGACTGCGGATTGCGGATTTCCGATTGCGGATTTCGGATTGAAGAGCAGTCTCTTCCGTGGTCCATTATTTCCAGCAAGCCGATGCTCTTAAAGCTAGTTGAAGACCGAGGTTGCTGAGGACGGGCAACCGGCGGGCTTTAATCCGCAATCCGAAATCCCGCGAGCCGAAAATCGCTAATTGCCAATCCGCAATCCGAAATCCCCAATCCGCAATCCGAGGCCTGGCCTTCAAGTCACTTGCGAAAACTTTGCAGCGCCTGCTGTTCGTTTTCGTAGCTTTCAAAAACGGTGAGCAACTTGGTGATTGCCAGCAACTCGTGAAGCTTCTTGGTCAAGTGCAAAAGCTTCAACTTTCCACCTGAATTCGTTACATTGGTATAAGCGCTGACCAGTTCGCCGATTCCTGAACTGTCCATATAACTAACGTCACCCATATTCAGAAGGATGTTCTTCTGACCTGATTTCACCAGATCTCGAATCTTGTTGCGCAATTCCACGCTGCTCTCGCCGATGGTAATCTTGCCGCTGATGTCGAGGATGGTGACAGTATCCACCGTCCTGGTTCCGATGTTCATTTTTTCTCTCCTTCTAGAATCGAATGCATTCTTTTGGTCATTCTCAGCCGAGTCCCCCCAGCGGGTCTGGGTAGGAATTCCACTTGATCCATAAACGATTTCATGAAAAAGATTCCCCGTCCCGACGGCTTCATCAGGTTTTCGCCAGCGAGAGGATCAGGAATGCTTCCCGGATCGAATCCCTCTCCCTCATCATCGACATTTACCACCAGTCGATCCTGATAAATCTCAAACTTGATTCCGACTCTTTTGCTTTTGTCCGACTTATTGCCGTGGTAGATGGCGTTGACCACGGATTCTCGAATCGACATGCCGATCCAGTGCGAAGTGTCTGCATCAAAACCCATCATCCGCGTGATATTGTCCGACAGTGTTTGTATCAGTTCGACATAATCGAGGCTACTCTCCACAGAGACTTCTACGACATTGGCGCGCAGGCTCATAAAGTCTGTGGAATCTTACACTAAAGCACGAATTTGGCAACTATATCGAGAGGTTCGGAAACTGTCAATCTTCGGGTTATAGGCGAGTCGGGTAACGCTGAGCCGCAGATGAACGCGGAATTTTGGGGACTGACCCCTCAATCCCCGTTTCATAGCGCAGCAACCAACGTAGGTTGAAATTTGGGGATTGAGGTGTCTGTCCCCAAAATTCCTCAAAACTCACATGCTAAAATGAGTGATGTTAACTCTTTTTGACACTTGAGTTCCGGATGGCGCGCTCTACGAGAAGATGGAAGGTCGCGTTTGCCCTAGCCACGGTAATCGTTCTGGCGGCGGTCGTTCTGCTGCTCTATCTCTGGCGAAACTTCACGTTGGACCGCTATGTCCAGGGCAGAATCGTCAACTATCTGGAATCCAAGTATCACGTCAAGGTGCAGATCGACTCGGTTTGGCTGGATCTGAGGGGCGACCGCCTTTTTCTAAGGGGTCTGAAGATCAACGACGCGCGATTCCCGGCTGCGCCTCCTGCAATCTATGTAGGCGAGGTCGAGATCCGCTTCGCCTACAATCTGTGGAACCGGTACTTCCGCGTTGGTGACATTTTCGTTCGAAGGCCCAATCTTCGCGTTCTTGAAGATCCTAACGGGCTGTTGAACATCACCAACATGTTCGAACCCAAAGAAAAAGGAAAGCCGATCTCCTTCTCGATGGCAGACGTTGGAACCGTCTCCATTGAGGACGGCTCGCTGTTTTACCTCAATCAATACGTTCCCCTCGAGACGCGGGGCGGTAATTTCAAGGCAAAATTCTTCTACCATCCAGCGGATGGGATTTACCGACTGGAGTTTGGCGTCGGCGGGCTGGCGCTCAGTCAGGGAGAGCAGATAGTTCGCGACCTGAGCGTGCAGACGGACTTCCGCATGAAGAACGAAGTAGTGACTTTCCAAAAACTTCACATCTCAAGCGACGTGGCAAAACTGGACTCTAGCCAGGGTTTTTTCGATTATCACCGTCTCCAATACCAATTGAACACCGCCAGCCAAGTTAACCTGAGCCTGGTCACCTATGCAGGATTCCGGAAAGCCAACCTTCGCGGAGTAGTCGGACTTACTGGAAATGTCGCCGGCATCAAGGGACAAGTTGAGTTCAACGGCAAGATGGTCGCGCCGACCTTCCAGGCGCAGCGGGTCCCCTTTTCCGGCCTCTCCGCCCATATTCATCTGACGGCGGAACGTATTGACTCGGAAGACCTCCGCGGCATTGTCTTCGGCGGTCCGTTTCACGCCAAGCTCGCCGTCGGCTTCAAAGCGGGATTTCCCTCGCAGGCTACAGTGGAGGCTGCACGGGTTAAGGTCGAATCGGCCCTTTCAGTGCTGCAGATTCCTTTGAATAATATCGCCGGCGAGGCAAACTCGCGATTTCAACTCCGTTGGTCCGGATTGGACGTTACAGATTCTTCAGGCGCCGGGACCGTCGACTACTCAGGTAGGCTGATTGCGGCATCGGTCAAGCGGCATCCCGTTCCTGAGGCTTCTGAATCTTTGCCCTATCAGGGCGCCGCTTCCGTCACCAAAACCGGCGCTCGCTTCACCGTCGAGCGAGGCTCAGTCACTACCAGCCAAAGCTCCATCGAATACCAGGGGACGTTCACCATAGAAGGTGACTATGACCTGAAGCTGCGGCTGCAATCGCGGAACGGAAACGAACTGGTGCGCGCCGCCGGCCTCTTGAATTCCGAAGCGAGGCGGCAACTACAGGAACGAGAGGTTGCCATTAGCGCTCCAGTCGATTTTCAAGGGTCGCTTGCGGGAGCGAAAAGCAACTTCCATCTGTCCGGCCAGATATCCACTTCTTCAATGCAGGTCAAACAGGTAAGGCTTTCAAACATTCGTGCCAGTATCGACTGGACACCACGCTACCTGAATGTGGAGCAGACCACGATCCAGTTTGGAAGCGGCACAATAACTGGCACGCTTCGCTACCCCTTCATCACACACGGCGAACCGATTCGGGCCGATGCGACGATCAAAAACGCGCGCGTCTCGGATCTTATGGCCTTAGGAAATTGGGCTTATCCGGTTGGCGGAACCGTCAACGCCCAGATCCATGTCAGTGGCCCGGATATGGATTCTATGAGCGGTGTGTCGCAGATCACCGTGGAACACCCGAGCCTCTATGGAGAGCCTTTCGATCGCCTCTCGGCAGATCTGGAATTTCAGGGCAAGGAGTATATCGTCAAGAACCTGCGCGTACCCAAAGGGAGAGGCCTGATAAGCGGCACGGTTTCGGGCCGCACTGATCTCAAATCTGTAAACGCTGACATCAGCGGACAGAACATCCCGCTTACGTCCATTCAGTCGCCCGAGTTTCGGCAATACCAACTCGGGGGGTCGGTGAATTTCACGCTGAAAGGAAGTGGCACTCTGGAGAATCTAAACCATCAACTGCACGGCGAGGTCAGCAACCTTACAGTGCAGGGCGAGCGCCTGCAGAATTTAGTGGTGGACGCCACTGGGAAGGGAAAACAGGTCGATTTTGTCGCCAATACCAGCTATCAGAATAACCGTTTGGCGGCGCGGGGAAAGGTTCTGATGACAGGAGACTACCCGTTCACGGCCACGATGGACCTTCACAATGCTCCGATCCGACCCTACCTGGCGCTTTTCCGCCCGGACGTCAGCCCGGAGACCAGCGGTCTGGCCACCGGAGAGATCGTCGCTCGCGGAGCGCTGAAGCGTCTTGAAAGCGCCCTGGTGGAAGCCCGACTGTCGGCACTGCAGATGGTCGTGAATCGTTATCAATTCCGCAACCAGGGAGATGTTGTAGTCCGTTACGTGAACGGCATCATCGACATCAAGCCGATGAAACTGGTGGGACCGGACACGGCTCTCGATGTGTCCGGGCAGCTCTCGACGGTAGGAAGCCAGCCGGTTAACTTAAGGCTCTCCGGTCGCGCAAATCTGCTGGTGCTTACCGGATTTGTGCCCGATCTTACAGCGCGCGGCAACGTGAGCCTGAACGTCTACGCTGCAGGAACACTGCAACAGCCCCGAGTTTTGGGCAGCGCGTCGTTTGAAAAAGCGTATCTAAATCAGCCGGACTGGCCAACGCCCCTGTTTGAGACGAAAGGCTCGCTGCGCTTCACCGCCAATCAGGTCGCCATCCAGTCCTTCAGCGCCAAGACCCGCTACGGCACAATCCAACTGAACGGGGGCATGTTCCTCGATGGCTTAGTCCCCACGCGCGGGCGCCTGAACATTACCGGAGAAGGACTACGGATCGAATATCCGCAGGATGTGAAGTCCACTCTGGATGTCGATGTGGATTTCCTGAAGAGCTCCACCAATCAGCTTCTTACCGGGGCTGTTTACGTGCGCAACGCCGAGTACGCGAAAGATACTACACTGGCCGACCTGATTTTGCAGGTTTCCAATTTCAAGTCGTTGCCGGCGGCGCGCCCTTACGGCCGGCAGCAGATAAACCTGGACCTGGACGTGGAAGCGTACAAGAGCATTCGGATCAACAATAACCTGGGCGACGTAGTGGCGAGCGGCCAATTCAATGTGCGGGGCACCGTAGACGATCCCGTGATCCTGGGCCGAATGAATGTGGAACAGGGCCGCTTGGTCATTCAGGACAGCAAGTATGAGGTTAGACGCGGCGCCGTCAATTTCAACAACCCCCGCAAAACGACCCCCAATCTGGATTTTGAGGCGGAGACGAATGTCCGCGATTACACGGTAACGGTCAACCTGCGCGGACCTCTGGACCATCTTTCGACATCTTTTCGATCCGACCCACCTTTGACCACTTCCGACATCATTTCAATGCTGGCAGTGGGCCGCCCGATTGAGGCGGTTAGCGCCGGAAGCCGGGAAGCTCGAAGTCAAACGCTCGCCTTCCATGGCGCCAGTACTTTTCTCAGCCAAAGCTTGACCGACAAGCTGACCAGTCGCAGCACTCGGCTGTTCGGGTTTGATAGATTTACCATCGACCCCTTTGTTTTCTCCGGCTCCAATCCCAGCCCGCGAGTTACGTTGGGGAAGCAGATTTCCAAGGATGTTGCCGTCATCTTCGCCACCGACCTTGCCTCGACCCAGAATGAAGTCGTCACCATTGAATACACGATTCGCGAGGGTGTGACACTGGTTGCCACTCGCACGGAAACCGGCACATTCGCCTTAGACGTTAAGTTGCGGAAGCGATTTTAATGCGAATCATCTGTCCGCGCTCCATAGTGCTCCCGATTTTGCTGTCTGCTGCTGCCGCGCTTCAGGCACAGGAAGTGGCCAGCGCAAAATATGAGGGCGCTATTGTCGACAGAATCATTTTGACTACGGACGGCAAGTTCACCACAGTGAGCGAGGCGGATCTGCGCCAGCTCCTGGTGATTCGCCCCGGGGACCGCTACCAAGCAATTGCAGTCAAGCAGTGTATCCAGCGATTGTTCAACACACATCTTTTTTTTGATATTCAGGCCGACGTTCAACCCACCACCGCGGGGCATGTCAACCTGGAATTCAAAATCGCGCGCACGGTTTTTGTGAACCACATCAGTCTCTCCAGAACCCGGCAGATCGATTCGAACCAGCGGCTCCGGGAAGTGACCTTTCGAGAAAAGGAACCGTTCGACCTTGAATCACTCGACAGCACTGTCGCCCACCTTGCGGCCTTCTATCAGAAGAACGGGTATTTTCACGCCGCGATCAAGCCGGAGCTGAGGTGGGACGACCGCGACGATAAAATGCTGCACGTTCACTTCAAGATCGAACCGGGTGAGCGCGCACGGGTCGAAGGCATTCAATTTGATTCCGTGCCTCCCGCTAATGTGGCAGCCATTCGACAGGAAATGAAAACCGCCCAGGGCGGGAAGTATTCCGGAGTGGTACTGGACCAGGACATTCAGAACCTGACGCGCCAGTTCTCCTTGCTCGGCTACTTGAACGCCGAGATTTACATTAAGGATAAGGAGGATATCTACCATCCCGAACGCAACACGGTAAGCATCCCCCTGCGCCTTAATCCAAAAGATTACGTCAACGTAGACATCCGGGGAATTGAACTGGGTTACGATGAAAAGTGGAACCTGCTGCCTCTATTCTCAGAGCGAAGCATTGAACCGGTGTTCGTACAAGAGAGCGCCAACAATCTGATGCGTTACCTGCAGCAACAGGGTCACTTCTTTGCCACTGTCAAACCCGGCATCCGCAGTGATCCGCCGCAGGCCGTAGTTCTGGAAGTCAAACCCGGCGAAAAATCCTCCCTGGGAGGGGTTGAGTTTGAAAACATCGCGCCCCTTGACGAGGACGAGCTGAACAGCGTGCTGGCGCTGCGAACCAAATCTCTTTTCTCTGGCGGCAATTACAATTCAGAGATCGTAAGCGACGACGCCGAGCGTGTGCGCAACGTTTTCGTGCAGAAGGGGTACGTTAATGCCCAAGTGGCGCCCCGCGTGGAGCCGCGTGGCCAAAAAGCTTTTGTGATTTTCCGGGCGGTGCCGGGCCCGCTATTTCATGTCAACTCCATCAGGATCATTGGAAATCGCGCTTTCGATACAGCCACTCTCCTGAAATCTCTGCAGAGCCAAATCGGAGCGGTCTATTCCCCCTACACGGTGACCATCGACCGCAGCATCCTGATGGCCATGTACGAAAATGCCGGTTACTCGAGCATAGATTTTCGATCCGACATTCATTACCCATTTCCGGGACTGACTGATATCACCTATTACCTGACTGAAGGAGATCGACATACTATTGAGAACATCGTCCTCACCGGCAACACCGTCACACGTTCCAGTGTGGTGCGACGGGAATTGACATTTCATCCCGGCGAGCCGATTTCACTGGAGAAGGTGCTGGCCAGTGAAAGCAATCTCTATAATCTGGGAATCTTTAACCGGGTAGAAATTGAGGAAGAGCCAAGCTTCGTAGATCCTTTCAAGAAAATCCTGATGGTCCATCTGGAAGAAGCCAAACGCTACACGCTAACCTACGGGGTGGGCTATGAAGATCGCGATCCTCGCGCGACGGTGGGAGTGGCGGACGAAAACTTTTTGGGAATGGCGCGAACGCTGGCGACCGCCTTTCGGGTAGGGGCCCGACTGCAACGCGGGCAGATCAGCTATACCATTCCCCGCCCATTTGAATGGCGGCTTCCGACGCTGGTAAGCCTGTTTGCACAGCATGAGCGCAAGTTAAAAGGCGATTTGCAACAGGATGTGGGAAAACCCTTCGCTTCCACCCGGCTTACCGCTCTCCTGCAGAGCGAGCGCCGCCTCAATGCTGAGACATCACTGTTCTTTCGCTACAACTTCGAAAAAGTCACTGTCAGTAATCTGGAAGATCTGGATGTCCTTTTCCGCGAAAACCGGCCAGTGCATCTCTCCAAACTTTCCGCAGCCTTGCTCAACGATCGGAGAGATGATCCTCTCAACGCGACTCATGGAACCTTCAGCAGCATAGATCTGCAGCTAGTACCAAGAATTCTGGGCTCGGAAGCTCAGTTCGGCCGGCTATTTTTGCAGCAGCAGTATTTCCGGCCCTTTCCGCGCGCTCCCAAGACAATCTTTGCAACCTCAGTTCGTTTTGGATGGCTCAAGCCATTTGGCAAGAACACTGCCGGTACGCAAAACCCGATACCCATCAGCGAGCGTTTCTTCGCCGGAGGTTCCACGTCGCTGAGAGGTTTCCGCCTGGATCAGGCCGGCCCGCTGGCGCCAAAGCAAGTTTCCATAAATGGGAAGCAGCAGATACTGCAGATTCCCATCGGTGGAAATGCGCTTTTCATCTGGAATACAGAGTTGCGTTTTCCATTGATAGGATTCGTTCACGGAGCCGTTTTCTACGACACTGGCAACGTTTTCCAAAACGTGCGAGATATGTCTTTCAGCAAGTTTTCCAACGCCATCGGTTTCGGTCTGCGCCTGAATACACCGGTAGGCCCGGTGCGAGCCGATGTCGGCTATAACCTGAATCCTCCCGCAGGGGATTTCAACAGGCAGCTTTTCTTTTTCACCATAGGGCAAACTTTCTGAGTGGGACATGGTGACACGGCAACACCGAGACACGGCGACACGGAGACACGGCGACACGGGGACACGGGGACAAGGAGACGCGGAGACGTGGATTCACCGAGACGCGGCCACACGGGGACGCGGGGACGCGGCGACACGGGGACAAGGAGACACGGAGACACGGGGGGAAAGAAGGAGAAGCCCCAACACCACCAGTAAGGAATTTAACACTGAACTCTCGGGAGTTGTTGTCGCAAAGCAGCGCGGTCCGTCGCCTTGTCTCCGCGTCGCCGTGTCGCCGTGTCTCCTTGTCTCCCTGTCTCCGCGTCTCCGTGTCGCCGCGTCTCCGTGTCTCCTTGTCGCCGCGTCTCCGCTTCTCCGTGTCCCCGTGTCGCCGTGTCTCCTTGTCCCCGTGTCTCCGCGTCACCGTGTCGCCGCGTCCCACCGTCTCCATATCCCCTTGGTCCCTTGTCTCTCTGTCTTTCTTCTCATCTTGGCTTGCCAAACAGCCTCTCTGGTCAGGGCCGAAATCGTGGATCGCGTGGCAGCCGTCGTCAACAATCGAGTAATCACTCTCAGCGACGTGCAGTGGAGCTTTGTCAATCGTCAGAAAGCGTCACCAACCGGCGCGGAAGAGCAACGAAAGGCAATGGATGACGCTCTCAACCAACTGATTGAGCAAGAGCTGGTTTCGCAGGAAGTAGAAAAGGAGCCCCTTTTCACGGTGCGTGAAGAAGACGTGGAGAACGAACTGAGGAAACTGGAACAGCGATATGGTAGCCGTGCCCAACTGGAGGCCGAACTCAAGCGGAGCGGGCTTTCAATGGAACAATTGCATTCCAATATTCGGCGCCAGTTGAGCGTCGTTAAGTTCATTGACGTTCGATTCCGCCCGTTTGTCATCGTCCTTCCCGACGAAATCACGGCGTACTACCGGGAGACGCTCGTCCCGGAGTTAAAAAAACAAGGGATCGAAAATCCGCCTTCTATAGAAAATTTGTCCGCCCAAATCGAGGCGACGCTGATCGAACAGAAGGTGGACCAGGAACTGGAAAAGTGGCTCAGCAATGTCCGCAAGCGGGCCAAGATCGTGATCCTGCTCTTTCGAGAAAAATCTTCGAATGTCCCGCCACCCGAATTACTCAAGGATAACCAGAAAAAACCACCGCGATAGTCCCAACCGGACCGTGAAATCTGGCTTTTTTAACCAGTTTTTTGCCGGAGGATTACACATCCTCCAAAACCCGAAGGATTTACAGAGTATAGCCGGCGGCAAAGCCCGCGTCTTTTGCGGGCGCCGCCGCCGGTTAGCCATCCCCCCCCAAAACGATCCGCCCTGAAAGGGCGTAAGAATTTTTTCGCAAATTTGAAGCCGCGCCGGTTTAGTTCACCAGGAGGAAACGTATCTGGCCCAAACCCTGGTGAGGTCAACGGATGATTGACCCGAGCCGATCTTCCCCAATAAATACATCCGCGATTCGTGTCGCACCCCTTCAGGGTGCATACCCTTGATGGGTGTCGCAGACCGGGGGCCCCGCGCAAAAAAGCGCGCTCTGCCACCGGCTATGTTCTATGACGCCTTCGGCGTCTCCGTCTGCGGCTTGCGGCCGTGGCTGCAATATTTGGTTGCGGCCCCGCCGCGCTAGGTCCTCTGCGGTGAATGTTTGTGAATAATGCAGCCTAAAGGAAGATGATTTACATTCGACATTCCGAATTCGACATTCAACATTTTTGACTGGTGCGTGTCGGGCCGTTGTTGTATCGTCTTTTTCCCGCATGGCGATTGCAAAACAGCTTTCTGTAAACCTGGAAGACAAGCCTGGCGCCCTCGCTCAGCTCTGCTCTGAGCTGGCGAGAGTCGCTGTGAACATTTCAGCAATTATGATCTCCGAAGCGCCTCGCGGCGGACCGCCCCTCCGTTTGGTTGTAGACAACCCCAACACCGCCAAAAAAGTGCTCGACTCTCTCAAGATCAAGTATACAGAAGAAGACGTTTTGGCCGTTCATCTCAAGGAGCGCCCTGGGGCCCTGGGGCGGGTCACCAGAAAGCTAGCCGAAAAGGGTATCGACCTGCACTACGCCTACGGCAGTATAGAAAGAAACTCAGACCGCGCGCTTATTGTCATAGCAGTGTCGGATCTAAACCGGGCAGCCGAAATCCTGAAATAGCCAATCGCCGCCCGGTTACCTTCCGGCATCTGACTGCCTGGGGCCCATCTATTAATTTACTCGATCCCATGAGAGCAGTGGTCCAGCGCGTATCTCGAGCAAGCTGCAGGGTCGGCGGCAACATTGTCAGCTCCATCCAAGACGGCTTAGTCGTTCTGCTCGGCATCGGACACGACGACGGAGACGAAGACCTGGAGTTTCTTGCAAGAAAGATCATGCAGCTTAGGATTTTTGAAGACAGTGAAGGAAAGATGAATTTGAGCCTTAAGGAAGTCGCTGGAAGCGTGCTGCTTATTTCACAGTTCACCCTTTACGGCGATGCCCGCAAGGGTAACCGGCCCTCTTTCATCGGCGCTGCTCCGCCGCATCTGGCTCAAGAGTTATACCAAAAAATGGCAAACCGGCTGCGGGCCGAGGTCCCGGTCCAAACCGGAATATTCCAAGCCATGATGGATGTTGAGCTGGTCAACAACGGTCCGGTCACGATTCTGCTGGACAGCAGAAAGCTCTTTTGAATTTCGAATTCCGAATTTCGAATGTCGAATTCCGTTGAGTTTAACTTCCCAAGCCAAACCGATGGTTTCTGAACCTTACCGCCGTTTGAATTTCGGCATTCGACATTCGAAATTCGAAATTCGAAATTCTGCTGCTGAATACACGATCGCGGCAATTTTCTATTCGCTCCTGGCGGTGATCTTCACTTATCCGTTGGTGTTTCACCCCGCCAGCCGGCTCCTGGGAGACGGCGATGCATGGAATTTCAACTGGAATATGTGGTTTATGCGCTTCTCTCTTCTGCAGCTGAAAAATCCATTCTGCACCGACTACATTCATTTCCCGACAGGGGCCTGCTCTTATCTTCACAGCTGGACTTTCACCAACACGCTTGCCTCGGTGCCGCTCCAGAGTTTTTTTTCTACCGTGACCATCTACAATCTTCTCGCGCTGTTGAGCTTTGTCCTGGCGGGGCTGGGAATGTTTCGCCTGGCCCGGGTGTTCGGGATTGCGACCGCCGGGGCTCTGATTGCCGGAATTGCTTATTCTTTCAGTCCTTACCATTTCGCCCATGCCAGGGGCCATCTGAATCTGATCAGCTACCAGTGGATCCCTTTTTTTGTCGCGTCGTTCTTGACCGCTTCGCGGAAGGCGTGGCCTTTTCGAAATGTTTTGGCGAGTTCACTGTGGCTCACTACGGTCGCACTGACGGACTGGTATTACTTCATCTTTTGCATTTTTGCTATGGCGATAATCGTCCTGGCCGCCATCTTTGAAAGCCCCCGAAGCTTTGGCGCGGCTTTGGCGGGCAGCACCAAGGTGGCAGCCTTGAGCGTGGCGATAATGAGCCCTCTGCTTTTCAAGATGGTCAACCTAGCGCGCGAAGGAGTGCTGCAGGACCGCGTGACTCGCTGGTATTCAGCCGACCTGCAGGGCTTTCTGATACCGGGACCGATTTCCAGCTACAGCCGTTGGTTTGCACGCTGGAACTCAAGCTGGACCGGCGGGCCTGCCGAATTGGGCACATTTATCCCCTGGAGCGTTCTCGTTCTTGCAGTAATTGGATGGAAATGGATGAAAGACCCGGACGTCAGCAGCTCACCACGGAAATTTGAAAATCTTCCAGCATATCGAACAGGCAGGAGCTCACAGAGAACCGCAGGACGGGGGGAGTGCCGGCTGCTTGCTATTTGGATCCCGGTTTTCTTTGTTCTTTCCCTGGGACCCTTTCTCCACTGGGGCGGAAGGATTTACTATTCCTTGCTGTTGCCCTTTGGATGGATCGAGAAACTTCCTGGCCTGGGGATGATGCGCGCCCCGGTTCGATTTCACGTCCTGACCTACTTGGGGATCTGCCTTCTTTACGGATTTGCGGTCAACCGCCTGATCGCTGCCGGGCGCCCGTTCCTGAAAAGTACGCTTCTCGCCTCTGTAGTGTCGCTGGAAAGCCTGTCAATACCGGTCCAGACAAGCGGCAAGGACATCAGCCCCTTCTATGAACAACTCCGAGACAGTTCCAGTCAAGGGGCCGTGATAGATCTTCACTACAACCACCGTGCGTTGTACTATCAGACGATCCACCGGAAGAAGATCATGGGGTTATACGGAATGCTGAGCCGGCAGCCTAACTATGCTCTCGATTTTCTACGCAACACGCCATCGGTAAAAAAGCTGATACAAGAAAACCTGTGGAAATCGGCCGCCAATGGCTGGCCGGCTGACGTACTGCGACAGAAAGTGCCGCCAGATATGCCGGGTAATTTTACCTTTGTGGCGGTCGGATATCTTACGACTTCAGGGAAGCTCCGCGTAATTAGCCAGCAACCTCATCAATTGTGGATTGACGGCCATCTCGTAGACAGCGAATCCCGCAATCAGAGCGCGGTCGAAATTTCTCGCGGCAGTGAGAAGCAAATTATCAGGCTAGTGACATATTCGGACGTGAAAAGCGTGGCAGCAGAGCAATCTCTTCTCAGAATCCACTGGAACGGCTACGAGCTTTCCGCTCAGAGCAACGCCAAATGCGCGGGTTGCCTTGTCGGCATAAAGCCTGCCTTTGATCTGGAAGACCATCACCGCGACGGCCTCACCTGCCTGTTCTATTCCAACGCCAGTTCAGCGCCTGCGAGTCCGCAGTCGGCCGTTGCCGACCTCACAAAACTCGGATTCCGCTGGATCATCATCCCATTTTACGGAAATGATGATTTCGTTTGCCGCAACCTCAAACTTAAGCCGTCGTACCAAGATCGCTGGCTTCAAGCATTTCTCCTGGACGAGAGGTGAGCTTGACATCTGTAAAGTCAGACAAAAGCGAGGGACAGGATGCGCCCAGCATTGCCGGACGGGATTTTGCGGCCAATATCGTAGCGGTGTCCTGCCCTGCGTGTGGACATGACAATTACAAAGTTCACGCAGTCGTCGATAGCTCCTTTCGATTCTGCCGCTGTCTAGGCTGCCGGACGATCTATCAGAATCCCCGGCTTAACGAATCCGGCATTCAATCACAGTACGGCGCCGGCTATTTTGCCACCAACAATGTCTGTTCCGGGTACTTGAATTACGCTCATACCTCTGAGCAACAGAGAAAGACCGCCGCCTGGTTATGGAAACAGGTCCGTAGCTTCAGCGGAGGTATGCCCCAGCGCGTGCTGGATGTCGGATGCGGTTCCGGAGCGTTCCTGAATGAGGGCATACGTCGAAATTTGGAATGCTGGGGTATCGATTTTTATTTGCCTTCGGCGGAGCCGCGTTATCGTTTCGTGCGTGGAGATTTTGCGAGAGCGGATCTTCCCGCAAAGTTCTTCGACCTGGTTGTGTTCCATGACTCGTTTGAACACTTCCCGGAGCCGAATCTTCCGTTGAGGCGCTGCGAAGAAATCCTGCAGCCTGGCGGCCATATACTTGTTAATACCCCTGATCCCGATTCTTGGCTGGCAAGGATTTCTGGATCTTCATGGATCTCCCTGAAACATGAGCATCTGGTGATTTATCCGCGCAGAATTCTGGCTGGCCTTTTGCAGCAGCATCACTTTCTGAATCCGATCCGGGTTGCGAGCCGGCAATATGCCAACTGGAGTTATTTAAAACCACGGCTGCAGCGCCTTTCTCCTGCGCTTGCGCGCGTCATGAATTGGCTGTGCGCGTCTGTGGCAGAAAAGCCGTTTCTAGTACCCACCGGCGGAATGATCATGATCGCCCGGCACACAAATGCAAAGAGTTGAGGAATGTTCACCAGATTTCGTGTTAGTTAGAGCCGTGCTATCGCCGGGCGGTACCGAGCATAAGGAATGGAGCAAGAAGGCAGACCACCGCAGCATGGAAAAGTAGTCTGTCGAAGGCGCTGGCGACCTGCCCTTTCAGATCATAGGGAGTCAGAAGCATCATCAAGTAGGCAA
The DNA here is from genome assembly GCA_036505615.1 of Acidobacteriota bacterium. Taxonomy (GTDB): domain Bacteria; phylum Acidobacteriota; class UBA6911; order JACQSX01; family JACQSX01; genus DASXTB01. The sequence goes on along the minus strand of DASXTB010000046.1, from coordinate 12,499 downwards.
CAGAGTAAAACGCACAGGCTAGAAGGATTGAGAACTTGCCCCTGAAATCCCAACCTTTTAGCGCAATCCAGCAAGCTAGTGCCAAAATGAGTCCCACCAGCCCTTCCCACAGCAGTGCTTGAGCCCTAATGTAACCACCGAATTGCAAAAGCTTGAGGGCTTCGACATCGATCGTTGAGCATCGCCAAACAAGATCGCCTAAACTTTCTATTCGATGAAAAGTGGGATAGGTGCCCCTGAGACCGACTGACCGGGTCCAGATAATGTGTAGCATTGCAGGAACAACGAACAGAGAAGAGACTAAAAAGATCTGTGGATTGCGGTATTGCAGCCTTCGGTGCCAGACCAGGCACAAGATTATGATCACACTCGCAAAAACCAAACCTTCTGCTTTAAGGAGAGCTGCCGCCCCGGCGGCGACCCAACCAATCTTGTAGTAGGTAGGTGAGAGAAACGCGATAAACTCAACCAGAAGTAAAAACATCAGGATTCCATCGGCATATCCACCGCCTGTCATCCTCGCTATAGCAAAGAATGAGGCTAGCGTCACAGCGGCTCCCGACCAGCGCCCAATTTGACGCCGCAGTAAAAACCACGCCAGCGAGACCAGACTTGCAACAAGAACCGGGATACCGAGGCTGGCCATTCGTTCATTGTAGGGCTGGGAAAAAGAACTGAAGAACGACAACCAACCGGGAAAAAGCAATGGATAATCGGGGTGAGACCATTCGGAAGGACGATGGAGCAGATCTGCCTTGCTAAACATGCCTTGGAAAAATATCTGTTTGGTGTGAAAGAGCCAAACAGACCGGCCATCCCACATACTGACCGGAAAAACTGCAACCTGGGCAAAAAACAAAACAACGATCAACAGGAGGGCCCAATTCTCCGGCAATCGCGCCGCTTGTGAGAAAAAACCTAGATAGATCTGCCGAGTCTCGCTTCTTCTCAAAATGACGAGGCTACGCACTAGACAACACAGAATTCCTGCCAGTCCCAGAACCTTCCATGGTAGGGGGACTTGGAACCATGTCGCCACAGTTACAATCCATCCGAGTACTAAAGCACCGGCAAGCACGGCGGTCGCTGGCAACACGAGAGTTGCTGAATTTCTCTCTAGTAGTGCGAGGAGAAGCGTTCCATAGCCGATCGCGCCTAGGGTCAGCGCCGTAAAGGCAAACCATGAAATCTTGAAATCCTCGGTCGCAGCGGTGCGCACCGGAGTGCGTGGGGCCGGACCTTTCAAGAGGAATGCTCGCGAAGGACTGTCCTGGAAAAGCACCGTTCCACTTTCGCCCTTGGCCGAGCGGGCATCTACAACATCTAATGTATATACTGCCGCAGGGTCGACAATGCGAGGGTACAACGCCTCAAAGTAGCGCTGTTCGAGGCCTCCTGTTCTAATACCTTCGGAAAGAGCGACGGGGCTTTCGAGCGGCAGCAGGCCATTGAGACGCTGGCTCACTCTATCTAAAGGGAGTCCGTCGAACCCATAGTAGATTCGTCTCTCTTGGTACGTCTTGCCGTCTGGTCTTAAGGCCTTGCTTGCGGTTTCCCAATATGGGTTACAAAGCAAAGCGTGGAAAACAAGGAGCGCAGCCAGCGTCATTTGGGCCTTATAGGTCATGTTTCACTGGAGGCAAGGTGCAGGGCTTATAGCAGACGAATAGCGCGACGTACAAGGGTTTTCCGCGCCGTAATACTGACGCGAAATGACAAAGCGCGCAGCGGAATGAAATATTGTAGTGCAGGGCGTGAGGGCGTGTTGCCTCAATCGGTTTTCTCTGTGGAAACTCTGGGTACTTTGCGCCTCTATAAAGAGCTTCCCTCAAGCTTTCTATGAATTTCGCCCACCCGCGGCCGGCTCTGATATGCCGGAAGGACGGTCATCTCAGCAGCCTCACCAGCTCCTGCTGCACCGGCTGGGTGGTAATGACAGGACCCACTTCCCCATCCATGTAAACATTAATCTCGGTTCTGACGCCGAATTCCGGAAGATATATTCCCGGTTCGATGGAGAAGCAGACTCCCGGGATGATTTCTCGTTCATCCCTCGTTTCCAGATTGTCCATGTTCACTCCGTTGCCGTGATCTTCCTCGCCGATAGAATGGCCGGTGCGATGAACGAAATATTGCCCCAGTCCGGCATCGGAGATTACCTTTCGAACGGCGTCATCGACCTCCCACCCATAAATCTTCTTCTTGTCTTTCCACCGCAGCTCGAGGAGCTCCACGCCTGCATCGCGGGCGCGTGCGTCCAATTCAAATATTTGCCGATGTCGATCGGCGACCTTGTCGTCCAGCACCGCCATCCAGGTGATGTCGGCATAAACGGCACGCGGGTGTCGCTCCTTGCCCCAGAGATCTATCAAGAGAATGTCGCCGCGACTGCCCTCTCGCGATGCCTCCTTTTTTGGGGAGAAATGTGGATCGCTGGCGTTCTCATTAAATGCCACAATCGGCGGATGGTCGGCAACCAATTCGGTCTGCTCAAAGAGCCGCACTATATGCTGCTGAATTGCGTACTCGTTGACCGAGCCTTTCGCGAATTGATCGCCCACCCATGCGAACGTGTCCTCGACGATCTGCCGCAGCTTGCGTGCCGAGTCCAAATGCATTTGCAATTGTGCTTCCGACCAGACCGCTTGAAACTTCTGGACCAGGTCTGCAGAGCTGACTACCTGCGCGCCACACTTTCGCACCAAGTCCAGGGTTCCTCCATCAATGCGCGAAACGTAGGGGATGGCACTCTCAGCGGAATATTGCATCGCAACTGTTTTGACCGATTGCAGCAACGTCCCTAGCTGATCGTGCAATTCCGACCAGCGGGTGTATAAGAGACTCTCTCCGGGCAGCACGTCGAGCGCGTCCCGCTCGATTCGATTGACCAGCTTCTTGGGTCCCCCCTTTGCAGGAATCAGGTAAAACCAGCGGCGGGTATAGAGGCGATTCCTGGGCAATTGAAGGATGTCAATCGCGATCGGATCGATATCTCGAAACCCGTAAAATAGCCAACCGTCGATGCCTGCAGCGGTAATTTCGGTTTGCATCCGGGAAATGTCGATAGCCATGGGTAGGTTAGTTACTAGTTGTCATTTGTCAGTTGCAGCTCGTTGCCAGTTGCTAGTTGCTAGTTGCTAGTTGCCGGTTTCAGTTGCCAGTTGCCGGTTTCAGTTGCCAGTTGCCGGTCTGTAGTTGCCAGTTGCCTAGTTGCCAGTTGCCAGTTATCGATTGTCGGCTTCGTTCCCTAGTTTGCGCATTCGTGATGCAGTTCGCCACATCCACGATCCCGCCTTCTGCCTTCCGCGTCCTGCTTCCTGCCGTCTGCCTCCTGCCTTCTGCCTTCCGCCTTCTGCCTTCCGCCTTCTGCCTCCTGCTTCCTGCTTACCGCCTTCTGCCTTCTGCCTTCTGCCTTCTGCTTCCTGCCGTCTGCTTCCTGCCTTCTGCGGTCTGCATTCCACATGCTGTGGCTTCCAATTGCCGATATTGTTCCACGACCCGCGCGCGAACGGATTCCACAAAACTCTCCTTGTCTTTCAAATCCTCTTCCGTTGGAACTATAGCCTGTCCGGCTAAAATGTAAATCCCGCCGGGCGAAATCAAGAAAGAGCCTTTGGGTAAAACATCACCAGATCCGTAGATGGCGATGGGAACGACTGCCACGCCCGCCGTTAACGCCAAGCGGAGGCTCCCCTTCCTGAAGGACCCCACCTGACCGGTACTCGAACGGGAACCCTCCGGAAAGATCACTACCGAAGTTCCGGCCTGAATGCGTTCCACTGCAGACTGAAAGCTCTTGTATGCGGCGCGCGCATTGCTTCGATCAATCGGTAGATGTCCGGCACGTCTCAGATGCCAGCCCAAAAAAGGCACACGAAACAAAGAGTCTTTTGCAAAGAAGCGGAACTGCGTTGGCAGGCAAGCCAACAAAGAAAAGATATCGAAAAAACTCTGATGGTTCGACGCCAATATTAAGGGGCCGGAATGGGCAATTGAATCCAAATTGAATGCCTGGACCTTCGTCCCGGAAATCCACAACACGAAGCGCGCCCAGACACGGGCACAACCATGCTGCAAGGCGCCCTTTCCGTCAAACAGAGAAAGGAGCAGCGAGATGGTAGCCATAATTGCGGTCCAGAGCAGAATTATGGGAGCAATAATTAAGGCCCGGACTAGGTTGGCCGCGCTGGCTGGCTTCATTCAGAGAATCTAGATTGGAAAGTGGGAGGAACTACCCGCGCTGCAATTCTTTTCTAACGCCAGCCACAGCAATCCGACCGCCGTCTTCGCGTCACAGATTTCACCTGTAGCAATCATCTGCAAGGCCGCATCAAGAGCGTGCAGTTCCAGCTGAATGTCCTCATCCCACTCGAGTTGCTGTGCAGCCTCCTCCAGCCCTTCTGCCATGTAAATGTGAATTAATTCGTCGCAGAATCCCGGAGATGTGTAGAATGCCCCTATCTTTCTCAGTCGTCGCGCGCGATAGCCGGTTTCTTCCTCCAGTTCGCGACGCGCGGCCAACTCTGGATTTTCCTGTCCGTCCAACTTGCCGGCAGGCAGCTCCAGCAGCGCTATATCCATAGGATAACGGCGCTGGCGCACAAAGAGGATTCTTCCATTCAGTTCCGCAACCACAGCTACTCCACCCGGGTGGCGGACAACTTCCCGAACGGTATGTTCCCCATCATCTTTTTCGAAATAGTCGACCACCAAATCTACTATTTTTCCGCTGTAGATCTTTTTGCTTTCCAGAAGTCTCACAGGTCAGGTCTCCACTTATCTCACGCAAGATTTTACAACCGAGTTATCCCTGGATCATATGATTCCAGCTCAGCGCTTGAAAATGAAACTGGTAGAAGCGACCCTATATGGTCGCCCATGCTACATAAATCGAATTTGTACTTTTCTGAGATCCAACGGGGGCGGCCAAGCAGTGCCGCGCCTACCAGTTTATTTTCATGGTTCCTGGAAGAGAAAAGGCCGAACTACAGCTTCTTGCCGCCAAAGGTGAGGCGTATGCCTGTAGTCAGCAGAACGTCATTTTTCTTTATTCCGGGGATTGGATTGCTGATGAAGCGATCGCTAAAGCTCACCTGCCACGCAAGCCACTCTCGGAGCTTGGTAGCCGCAGATGAATCAAACGTGAAGCGATATTCCCCCGTCTCGCTGAGATTGGGATAGAGCACAAATCTTTCAGAGATAGTCGTCGCCCCCGAGACCTTGTGAGACAATTCTTCTCCCAAAAGGATTTCTGCTGACCTTCGCGTCAAATCGGTGGAAAAAAATTCCTGATTGTAAGACGCGCCCGCAAAAACGTCCAAAAGAGTACGTTCCGTCTTCTTGGCATGAAGGCCCAGCCCGCCGCCCAAGACCAAACGCAGATCCAGGTTCTGCAGTTTGTTATATTCCAGATCGGTCAGGCCAAACGCGAAAAGCCGGTCGGTCACATTAAAGTCATAGCGGGTCCCGCCGAAGATTGTGTCGGCGGTCGTAATCGATCGGCCGACGGCATTGTTCTTTGCATACAATGACGTGAAATAAACGCTGATCTTATCTCTGGAAGTAGTGCGCGCAGCTTTCATGCCGACGTTGAATGTCGTTGTGTCCGAGTTCCCTTTTGTCAGGCTGAGACCGGCATCCGCAAATCCACTCCAAAAATCGCTCAGTTTGGGATTCCGCAGCCTGTCTATTTGTGCTTGATAAGCAGCCTGTTCTTGCTGCGACCTTATTGACCGAATCGCTTCTCTGGAGACGGTCACTTTCCCTGTCTCCTTGGTCTCGATCTCCATTCTGTCCCCGCTGGTGCTAACCACTCCTACGACAACTTGATCATCGTTCAGAGTCACATAGAGCGGCTGTGACGAAGAGACTTGCACGATTGTTTTCCACGGTACTTTAATATCTCCCGCCACTTCCGACTTCATTTCCAAGCTGTCTCCGTCCAGCCTGACGATTGTCCCGCTCAATCGGTCTCCGTTATTGAAGCTGATCTGGTCGGCAAGAGCACTTCCGGCAACAGCAAACACTGAGGCGAGAATCAGAATCGTTCGAAGCATGAGTTTACCTCCACACACAAGAATCTTAGCGCCGATTCTGAAGCGCGCCAGTTCCTGCGTGCCGGGATCATTCATAAATCTTGCTGAAAGATCTTTTGTCAAGGATTTCTGAATAATCCGGTTTACCTTTCCGGTTACTGATTTTCCTCTCACAGCGCTATTGCAAGCGCGGGCTTGCAGCCTGTAACCTGTTAATTGGTCCGCAACCCTCGTTACCGGTATCTGATGGCTGATGACAAATGACTGATTCCGCTTTGCCTGGTATGAAGCAACGAGTCTTCTTCGTCGACGGCATGTCGAACATCTACCGCGCTTATTACGCCATTCGCGGCTTGTCCAACAAGAAGGGCTTTCCAACCAATGCCATCTATGGCTTCACCACCATGCTAAAGAAGTTGATCGAAGACGAGAGGCCGGATTTCATCGGTGTGGCTATTGACCTTTTTGGGAAAACCGTCCGTCACGAGCAGTATGAGGGCTATAAAGCAACCCGCAGGCCGATGCCCGATGACCTGGTAGTGCAAATCCCTTACATCTTAAAAGTCTGTCAAGCGCTGCGGATTCCGGTCCTCTCGCACGAAAAATACGAGGCCGACGACGTGATCGGCACACTCGCGGCCGGCGCCTCCGCGCATGGGTACACCGCAGTGATCGCCACCATCGACAAGGACATGATGCAACTGGTGGACGACAACATTTTGGTGCTCGATACCCGCGACTACACTTACTTCGACCGAAAGAAAGTCGAGGAAAAACTGGGCGTGCCTCCCGAGAAAGTGGTTGAACTGCTCGGGCTGTGGGGCGACAGTTCCGACAACATACCGGGCGCGCCCGGAATCGGCGAAAAAGGGGCGCAGCAGCTGATACAGCAATACGGCACCATAGAGAACGTGCTGGAACATGCCGGCGAAGTCTCGCGCAAGACCTATCGCGACAGCCTGCTGAACAATCGCGAACTGATCCTGACCAGCAAAAAGCTTGTGGCAATTCACAAAGACCTGCCGTTGGATTTGAATTTGGAAGAGCTGCAGGTAAAAGAAGCCGACACGCCGGCAGCCATGCAACTTTTCGCGGAGCTGGAGTTCACAGCCTTTCTCAAGGAATATGCGCCTCAGCCCTCTCCGGTGAGCGCCCAGCTTATCGACTACAGGGCTGTTTCTTCTGTGGAAGAATTACAGGACTTGGTGGAGAAAGCGCGATCCCAAAAACGGGCGGCCGTTTCCATTCTCTATGAGAGCGACAACTATCTGGATTCCAAACCGATGGGAATTGGCATTTCTGTCCGGCCCAATCAGGCCCGGGCCGTGACGATTTCCCAAGTCAACGCCTGGCATAATCTGGGGCAGGGCCTTCTGGCCGACGAGCATGTAACCAAGATCCTGCACGATGTCAAGCCGGTATTACTGGTGCTGGAAAATTGCGGCTTGAATTTGTCCCGCCCGTACTACGACACGATGCTCGCCGCTTACCTCATCAATCCCAATCAGAGCAACTTCAAATTCGACAAGCTGGCTCTTGAGTACCTGCAGCATCAAGTTCAGGATCAATGTACCGATTCGAGCGCCTTTCCTACATTCGAAGAAGGCACCTGCGCCCAGATTGCCTGTGAGATCGCCGACATCACGGGACAATTGCACGCTCGCATCGCGCCCGAGGTTGCCGGCCGCAGTAGTTTGGAACTGCAGAAACTCTACGATGAAATCGAGCTTCCACTGGTCCCCGTCCTGGCGGACATGGAACGACAGGGAGTCAAGATCGATACCGATCTGTTTGCGCGCATGTCGGCGGAGATGGAGCAGGAGATCGAGCGGCTGACACGCCGTATATTCGAGCTGGCCGGGCAGGAATTCAATATCAACTCTCCCAAACAGCTGGGAGAAATCTTGTTTGACAAGCTGAATATCCCCACGCTTAAAAAGACCAAGAAGTCCAAGAGCTATTCGACCGGCGTGGAGGTACTCGAGCAGCTCGCCGAGGAATATGAGATTCCGCGTTTGATCCTGGAGTATCGTGCGCTGACCAAGCTAAAATCGACTTACCTCGACGTCTTGCCCAGGCTTGTCAACCCCAGGAGTGGTCGAATTCACACCAATTACAACCAGATGGTGGCTGCCACAGGGCGCCTTTCGAGCAGCAATCCCAACTTGCAGAATATTCCCATTAAAGGAGAGCTGGGGAAGAAAATACGGCAGGGTTTCATCGCGGCGCCCGGCAATGTCCTGGTGACGGCCGATTATTCGCAGATTGAGCTCAGAGTGATGGCGCACCTATCGCAGGATCCTGTTCTAATGGATGCTTTCCAGAAAGGGGAGGACATCCACCGCCGCACCGCCGTTGAAGTATTCGGAGAGCGGGCGGCACAGGATCCGGCCCACTACCGGCGTCTGGCCAAAGTTTTCAACTTCGGAATCATGTACGGATTGAGCGCCTTCGGCCTTTCAAGAGATCTTAAAATTCCGCGCGCCGAGGCGCAAAAATTCATCGACGATTACTTCACCCGTTATGCGGCGGTGAAGAAATGGCTTGATGACACGATCCAGTTCGCGCGACAGCATGGCTACGTGCAAACCATGTTCGGGAGAATTCGACAGATTCCTGAGATCAATAATCGAAACTGGAATGTAGCTGCTTTCGCGCAACGCACCGCCATCAACGCGCCCATCCAGGGATCGGCTGCCGACCTGATTAAAATAGCGATGATTCGAATTCATGATCGCCTCAAGCGCCAGGGCTTTCGGTCGAGAATGATCCTCCAGGTCCACGACGAGCTGGTTCTGGAAGGGCCCGAGAAGGAGGGCCTTACAGCCGCCGCTCTGGTACAAGAGGAAATGGAGGGCGTCTATCCATTGTCGGTGCCGGTAAAAGCGGAGACCAAAGTGGGCAAGGCCTGGTCAAAAGATTGATTAGGCCGCGACATGTCGCGCCCTGGGCGCGCCGGAGGTGCGCTGAGCCCGTAGCCTGGGGCTTGCGCGAAGCGCATGCCCCAGGTTTGATAATCCCAATTAAAATGGTGGCGCCCCGGACAGGGGCGCCGAGAAGACGGTCACCATAAATACCGTTCATCAAACGCTATACCGGTCTGCTCCAGAAACTCCCGAAATTCCTCTTGAAAACTTTTCCTCCGGTGGTGCTTCTCCTGCTCAGCAATGTATCTCTTGATCTTCTGCAAATCCCGAGGACTTACGGTAAATGCACCGTAGCCGGTCTGCCATGCAAAATCACCCATACCCAGTTCGTCGTGAATCGACTCGGACGATCCTTTTTTAATCTGCACAGCACATCGGATAGGCAATGAATCGGTTTGAGCCTTCCTAGATAAAACCTGGGGCAGGCGCCTTAAGCGCCAGCCCCAGGCTACGGGCTCAGCGCGCCTCCGGCGCGCCCTGAAGTTTGGACATTTTGGAGAGACGGCCGGTGGGCCGTCTCCCGCACAATCTTTCATCGTGCAGGAGACGCCCCACGGGGCGTCTCTCCAATAGCGCCGCTTCGCGGCGCCAAGCGCGCCTCCGGCGCGCCCCAGGGTGCCCCGCAGCTGTAGAGTGTCCGACTAGAAATCTTTGCGGGCTTTCCGGCAGTGTGACATTCTTTCACGGGCTCAGGAGCTGAACGGGGCTCGTCAGAAAAGCCGTGCAAAGAAGCCGAGAAAACAAGGAAATACTCTAAAATAGGGAACGATGCCGCGGATTTATCGTAAAGACATAATGGAAGGCGCAGTCGCCAACTCCAACCGGTTCAGGTGGATGATTCACGAACAGGCGTTCCCGAGACCCTTGAGTGCTCGCGAGTCAGTAGTCCGGGATTCGTCTGCCGTCGTAACCGACAATGATCTGGTCCAGGCTTTCCTGGAAGGGGAGGAGAGCGCTTTCCGGCAGCTTGTGTCCCGTTATAAGGATCCGATCATCAATTACGCCAATTCGATGATCAATGACTACGACACGGCTGTGGACTTGGCGCAGGAAACGTTCATCCGGGTCTACCGAAATGCGACCCGCTACGAGCGGAAGTACCAGTTTTCAACTTGGATCTACAAGATTGCCACAAACCTGGCGATCGACGAAATCCGCAACCGGAAAAGACGCGGACGATTCTTTTTCATGAATGTGTTCCCCAATTACGAAAGAAACGCGGTTCCGCTTGAAATCTCAGATGGCAAGCCTGCGCATGATGAAACTCTGCTCGGCCAGGAACTGAGCCGGGCTCTGTCAAGCGCCATTGCATGCTTGCCCGAAAAGTACAGGACTGCTTTCGTCCTCAAGGAAGTGCAGGAGCTCTCTTATCCTGAAATCGCAGCCATTTTGAAAACTTCGGAAGGGACGATCAAATCCCGGCTGCATCGGGCAAAGATCCTGTTAAGGGAAAAGCTGGGACCCCAACTCCACTCAGGTGGCAAGCTATGAATTGCAAGAATGTTCAATCTCGTTTGCAGCTTTTATTAGACCGCCAGTTAAGCGAGGCCGAATCTCAGCAGATTCAAGGGCATTTGAAGACTTGTTCCTCCTGCTCTGCAATGAAGCGCGACTTTGAATTGCTGACCGAACTTACACATACCCAGCTTTCTGTCAAGGCTCCGGAAAATTTCGATTCCATGTTGCGGCAGCGGCTGGAAGCTCGCAACCTGCACAGACCGGGAACGCCTCGAATTCCACAGTCATTTGCATGGAGCGCGGCAGCAGCATTTTTCCTTGTTTTATTTGTATTTACGACCTTCTTCTTCAACCAGAGCAGGAAGTCAAGTTATGGGCCGTCCTCGCAAGCCGGAGTCACGCCGGTAGTGCTGCCGGCCGAACCCGGGACACCGGGTACTCACATATTTATACCCGGTGAAAAGCGCGGAATGCTGCTGCAGGTTCCGGTCACTATGAAGCTTACCCGTCGGCAACTGACGCAGGACTTTTTTCTCAGCGAGGTGAGTCACTGATGAGAAGGCTTTACTTGTTCTTTCTCGCCTCTTTGCTGCTAGGCGCTCTACAGGCCCAGTCTCTGATTACTTCCGATTCCCGTGCCAGCCTTGACGAACTGCTGCAGCGCTCCGTGGTTCGGGTGTGGTGGAACCAGAATCTTATCGGCAGCGGTGAGGAATTCCGATTCGCGGTCAATGGCGGCCTGATTCAGAACGTCGCTCCCCGTCTGCTGGCCAGTTATGAAACCGACGCCTGGGTCTATGACGGCGCCGGACATATCGTCGCCTACCTTGGACCTGCGGGCAGTTGGTTTGACAGGGGCGTCCCTCAACTGCTGGTGCAAACGACCGACGGCCAGAGTTTGGCCGCCAGGCTGGTCGGCATTGACGAAGCTCAGGGGATAGCGGTCGTACAGACCGAGCCTACGTCGTTGCGCCCCACTCCTGTGCAGTTCAAGATCCAGTGGAAACCCCGCTCGGAGTTTTACATCGCTTCTCTGGACGCTGGATTCAATCTCTCAAACTGCGTGGTGTTAAATGCCGAAAAGCAGGCCGGCCTGGAAGAATACAAACTGCACTTTAAGAAGTTGCGGATTGGCCGCCCCGGAAATCTCGTGTTCACACACGAAGGGCAGTTTGCCGGCTTTCTCACCACAGTGGCAAGGCGGCTTAGCCCGATGAGAAACTTCTTTGTGAATCTACTGCCTGTCGATCAAATAATTCCATCCGTCCAGCGAATTATCCGTACCCGGTCCAATATCAAAGGGGGCTGGCTTGGTGTTTACCTGAAAGACCAGCCGCAACAACCCCGGCTTGTAACCGCCGGTGAGGTTACTGTAACGGACGTCGTCCCTGGCGGGCCGGCAGACAAGGCCGGTATCATGGAAAATGATCGTATTCTAAAGGTAAACGACGTTGCCACAGAAGATCTGTCTCAAGTGGTGCGCATGATCCAGAAGTCTCCCGCCGGATCGACCGTCAAAATGGAACTCGCACGCGGCGACAAGATTCTCCAGGTGCGCTCCAAAGTAGGCAATCGGGAGGCATTTGAAGGGCAGGCGACGTATCTGATCGAAGTGCCTCCGCAGGATTACAACACGATCCGTGTCCGGCGTGCCGATGAAAGTTTGATGAAGCGCTACGATGCTCTTTTCGTGGGAATCTACATTAGTGATACCCTGCAGCCCGCCAAAATCCAGGGATTGATCGTTACCGATGTGGTAGGCAACACGCCCGCCGCTCGAGCAGGCCTGCTGAAGGGAGACGTCATCGTCCAGATCAACGGAATGCCTGTGCGCAACATGGACCAGTACACAACGGCCCTGGCCGCGCTGGTAAACAATCCCACTGCCCACGCTATTACCCTCCGCTGTCTCCGCGACAAAAAAGAAATTCAGAAGACGATCTCGTTGAAGTAGCTGCCCCATTTAGGCTGAATCTGACGTACCCCTTTGAAAAGAACCCGACTTCTGCCTCATTGAACAGAATTTAATCGCGAATCCACCGCACGTAGGCCTCCTCGGTCCGGATACTGTTAATTTGA
>DASXTB010000045.1:0-4613 GCA_036505615.1 Acidobacteriota bacterium | reverse complement strand
TGCGGCGTAGCAAAGAACTACGGGATTCAAGTCCTTCTGGATGGAATTGACGGAGACACTGCCGTATCGCACGGTCTTCTATATCTGGCCGAGCTCTTTTCGGTCTGGAAGTGGAGAACTCTGGCGAATGAAGTCCGCCAGCTCTCCAGACTCTTCAACCGGAACCCGTGGACTGTGTTGTGGTGCTATGGACTCAGGCCTATGGTACCCCAGCCTATGCGAAAGATCTGGCGAGCCGTGCATGGAGCTAATTGGCCGGTACGGGTTGCGAACCCGGCTATCAAAGCGGACTTCGCCCGCCGTATCAAATTGGTGGAGCGCTTCCGCATCATCCAGGAGGGCAGCTCCAAACCGGCCCGCACTTCAAAAGGCGACCACTGGCGCAGGGTAACTTCCGGGGGATTTCCGTTTGTTTTTGAGATCGTGGACAAAGCGGCCGCGGCCTTTCCACTCGAGTTGCGGCATCCTTTGTTCGACCACAAATTGGTGGAATTTTGCGTTGCACTTCCTCCCGATCAGAAGCTATGCAGCGGGTGGACACGGATCGTCATGCGACGCGCCCTGGCCGATGCGCTACCCGAAGAAATCCGTTGGCGGAGCGGCAAAACTTACCTCGGCACGAACTTCTCGCAGGGATTACTCAGGTTTGAGAAGCCGCTGCTTGAAGCCTTCGTGCTGAACCCTCCAAAAATTATCGATGAGTATCTGGATGCAGCCACTCTCCGCAGGATCTATCACCGCTACTCGTTTAAGAAAACAGAGCAAGACGCGCTCACCGTCTGGAAGGCTGTGACCCTTGGAAGATGGCTCCAGCAAACAGAATTGACGCCGTAGGCTCAATGCAAGGAATCGACCATGATACTCGGCAAAGATGAACCGGAGAATCAAGAGGAACCACGCAAGGAACGGAAGAAACCCTATAACGTTCCGAAATTGACCACGCATGGCACGGTGGAAGACATCACACGGGCCGGCATAAACGGGGTAGCTGACGGAGTACTGATCGGCTCAACGATCTAAAAGATTTCGACTCTGTAAAAAACATGCCCTATTACACGGCCTATGGTTTACGTATCCGATCCTTTCTTTTCCTACCCGGACTTCCCAGCGATGAGGGCCCACCAGATGTTGACATCCGCCTTGGAAGATTGAATCGACGTCCCAAAGCTCTGGTGAAAGAAGGTTGCCTCCGTGTATCCAAAAATCAAGCGCTTCTGTCCTGGCAAGATGTGGGTGCATTCCTGATATCCGATGGACGCGAAATCATTGTGTACTCCTCTCTTGAGACAGACGACCGTTTGCTTCGCCTTTTCATCGTCGGCCCCCCCTTAGGTATCTTGCTTCATCAAAGGGAACAACTAGTCCTGCACGCAAGTGCTGTGTCTATCGATGGCGAAATTGTCGCTTTCTTAGCGGGATCGGGCTGTGGCAAGTCGACAATCGCGGCAGCGCTGCACGCTCGTGGTCACGGAGTGGTGGCCGACGATGTCCTGGCTGCCGACGCAACGAGGGAAAACCCAACGGTACATTCCGGCTTCCCCCAGCTGAAATTGTGGCCTAAGGCCGCTACTTTGCTAACTGACATACCAGACAACCTGCCTCGACTTCATCCAAGATTCGAAAAGCGCGCCTGTCCGGCTATCCGTGGGTTTCAACTAAACCAATGCGGCTCCGATGCTTTTACGTCTTAGCGGAAGGAACTTGCGCGGAAGTTGAACATCTCGAACCTCAGGCTGCCTTTGTGGAATTAATTCGCCATACCTATACAGCGCGCCTGCTAGATTCCCATAGAACTCCTTCGCATTTTCTCCAGTGCGCGAATCTTGTCGCCAAGGTGCCGATTCGCCGTTTGACCTCACAACGATCGCTGGCGGTTCTTCCCCGGCTCGCGAGTTTAGTGGAGAAAGATCTTGCCGCAAACGTCCACTAATAATCTCAGGCCTGCTGCCGCTCCGGAAGCGGAGTTGCTATTATGCTGTGCCCGCACCTCAATGGACCCCGGAAGCGCTGGATGGATCAAGCATCTAACCCAAGGTCCTTTAGACTGGGGCTATTTACTCCGACTTGCTCAGCACCACGGAATGATGCCGCTCCTATATTGGCATCTGAGCACGCTTTGCCCCGAGTCGGTTCCGCGGCATGCACTACAAGCACTTCAAGACCACTTCCACATCAATAGCCGCCGAAATCTTCTACTACTGGCAGAGCTGCTCGAAATACTAAGATTTTTCGCCAATAATGGCATTCCAGCGATCCCGTACAAGGGGCCAATATTGGCTGCCTACATTTACGGCAATGTGTCGCTGCGGCAGTTCTGCGACTTGGACATCTTGGTTCCGAAATCCCAAGCTCTGAAGGCGAGAGATCTCCTGATCTTGCGTGGATATCGGCCAAGTATTCAATTGAACCTTTGGCAGCAGGCTGCATTTCTGGACTCGCGATGTGAATTCTGCCAGGCGCAAGCTGACACAAATATCACGGTAGAGGTCCACTGGGAAATCGCCCCTCGCTATATGGTTCTTCCCATCGATCTTCAGAACCTGTGGCGGCACCTGCGGCCGATCTCTTTCAGTGCAATGACCGTTCTTGGCTTTCGACCGGAAGATCTACTGCCAATTCTTTGTCTGCACGGAACCATTCATCGTTGGGAGCGGCTTGAGTGGATCTGCGGCATTTCCGAACTGGTTCGCCGTCATCCGAAGATTGATTGGAAGGGGGTGCTGGAGCGGGCGGAGATTTTGGGCGGCCGAAGAATGCTGCTGCTTGGGCTTTTTCTAGCAAGCGATCTCCTGGGGTCAGAACTTCCAGGAGAAATCCTAAACAGGATTGATGCTGATCTGGTCATAAAATCGCTGGCTACCAAAGTGAGGTCCCAGCTGTTTGATCCGCCTGACAACAGACCAGATGTGTTTGCAATGTCGTTTTTCCATTTAAGCGCCAAAGAGCGACTGCGGGACAAAATCCGCTACATTTTCCGTCTCACCACAACTCCGCACGCGGCAGACTGGGCGCTTCTCGATCTGCCAGAGTTTCTCTATTTTCTCTATTACTTGATCAGGCCGATCCGACTGGTGGTCAGATATGGGGCCTTCTTAGTGGCTGGGTTATTCACAAATATTCGCCGGAGAGACCTAGCGCGGCAGGGCCGCAACCAGGACATCAGGGACACGGGAACGCGGCGACACGGAGACGCGGCGAGTATGAGTACTTTAGAGCTGGTAAAGCATTAACGGTTAGCAGTGCAAAAAACGGGAGCGATCACGCAAAGAGCAGGGCTTGGCAAGTATTGAGACGGGCCCCGCCGGGCACAGACCGAGCCTGTTCGGATCGAGGCTTTATTCGAGCTATTACAGGAGGTCATTGTGAAAACTGCACAAAGCGAAACGGGTGAACAGATGTACTACGGCAAATCAAAGGAGGAAGCCTTTGCGGCAACTTACCCATCTCGCGAGACCGAGCGGGAGGTTCAAGACGACACAATCTCGATTCTACCGATCATCCGAACACTTGCAGGGTATCGAAAGGTAATCCTTATAGCCCTGGCGATAACAGCCGTAGCGATCCTAATCGGAAGCGCGGTTGCATTTCTGATGTCACCCGCTCAGCGCTTAGCAACGCTCCATTTCCATTTGCGATTCGACGGAATAGACAAGGGTGAATATCCAAACGGCATGAAGTTCAGCAGCTCCGACATAGTTGCCACACCGGTCCTGACGCAGGTATTTGAGGCTAATTACCTGAACAAGTACACATCGTTCGAAAAATTCAAGAACTCCGTCTTCATTTTGGAGTCCAATCGTGATTTGGAGAAGCTGGCGCGCGAATACGAAGCGAAACTTTCCGAGTTTAAGGGCAGTCCGGTATACCGCGACATCCTGGAGAAGGAATATCAGAAAAAACGGGAGAGTCTGAGCATCTCAGATTACTCTTTGAATTTTTCCAGCGAAGGCTATAGCGCTTCTTTTCCTGACGCCGTCCTGGAGAAGGTCATGAACGACATTTTGGCTACTTGGGCCGAGAATTCGGTCCAGAGAAAGGGGGTGCTTAAGCATTTAATACCGGTTTACTCACAGAATATTCTCTCAAAAGAGTTGATCGAAAGAGAGGACTACATTGTCGCTGCCGACATCCTCAGATCCACTATCAACAACATAGTAAACAACATTGACTCCATTTCGGCTCTGCCGGGAGCAGCGGTGATTCGCACCGGCAACCAGCGTATTTCCCTGGCCGAGATTCGAATAAAGCTGCAGAATCTGCTGCGCTTCAAGCTGCAGCCACTGATCGGAATGATCGAGGCAAACAGGTTGTCTCGTGATCCGGTGTCGGCAAGAGTGTATTTGAAAAGCCGATTGGACCAGGTCAATCTCGACCATGCGGAAGCAAGTGACAACGCGCAAATTCTGAAGGAAGCACTTCACCAATATATGGAAGAGAAAGGCATGCCCCTCAGTTCCCCATCCAAAGCGAGCGGTTCGGCCGCAGGCGGCCAGCCCGTGGGAACCGGCGATAGATCGATCCCGCTGTTGTTTCCGCAAGTAGGCGACTCTCTCTTGGACCGCCTGGTGGACAGGTCGGCTGTGAACGCCGATGTGAAATTTCGCCAGGACATC
>DASXTB010000044.1:0-16135 GCA_036505615.1 Acidobacteriota bacterium | reverse complement strand
CGTCCGCACCTGAATGCTCGGATCCTGCTTGTTCAATACCTGCGTGATGGCCGCCGTCAATGTCGTCTTGCCGTGGTCGACGTGACCGATCGTCCCAACGTTGACATGCGGCTTGCTGCGATCAAATTTCTCCTTGGCCATACAAGTGACAAGTTATCAGTAGCAGGAGTTACCAGTCTTACCCGCACCGGCACTGCCGCTGACGAACAAGTTCTCCTTTCTTAAACGCCCGTTTTCATCGCCGCTCAGACATCTGCGGAGCGGTGGAGCCCAAGACCAGGATTGAACTGGTGACCTCTTCCTTACCAAGGAAGCGCTCTACCACTGAGCTACTTGGGCGTTCCAAGTGACCAGTTACCAGTAGCAAGAATTACCAGTGCAAAAGTCTAAAGTCCAAAGTCTAAGGTCCATAGTCTAAGGTCACCACCTAGGTTTCGACTTTGGACTTTCGACCTTGGACTTTGGACTATTTCCACGAAATCCTGCTACCTCTTGACTGCGCCTTCGGTACCACCACTTCAAACTCGAAGGTTTGGAGCGGGAGACGGGACTCGAACCCGCGACCAACAGCTTGGAAGGCTGTGACTCTAGCCAACTGAGTTACTCCCGCACCGTTCAAGTGGCAAGTTAGTAGTAGCAAGTTATCGGACAAAAATTGCCGTCCAATCTTATTCATTGACCGGTGATAACTTCCCGCTTGATCGTTGGCCTCTGATAACTTGCCCCTGATAACTTGCCACATGAATGCAGAGGGCAGGATTCGAACCTGCGTAGCCCCGAAGGGCGCTGGGTTTACAGCCCAGTGCCATTGACCGCTCGACCACCTCTGCGTTCAAGTGGCAAGTGATCAGGAGCAAGTTATCAGTAAACCCTGCGACGATAACGAAAGCCCTGCCCGAAAATCCTCAAGCCGCGATCATCACTGATAACTTGCTACTGCTGACTTGCCACTTGAACGGAGCTGGCGAAGGGAATTGAACCCCCAACCTACTGATTACAAATCAGTTGCTCTACCTTTGAGCTACGCCAGCCCAAAGTCTCATCCTTCCCTACAGACACGAATACTCGACAACGACAAAGCGGTAAGAATAACACAGTAAAAAAAATTGCAGCAAGTCAAAAAAACGGATTTGTTGCAATTAGATAGAAAGTTCCTCTTTTGCGAAACTTTTAACAGAATTTCGACAGTCAAAAGAACGGACAACGATCAGAGGACGGCGAACAGATTACCTTTTACCACTATGACGACATGCCCGAGGTGTGCCGGGGCTTGGCTTCCATAAACACATGCTACGGACATCCGACGGCAAAATAAATGAACCCCGTCTCGCGCATTTCCCGCGGATTGTACTGATTTCTGCCGTCAAAAATCACCGGCAGCCGAAGCAGTTTTTTCATTCGAGAAAAATCGGGATTGCGAAAAACATTCCATTCCGTAACCAAGACTAAAGCGTCCGCTCCTTTTAATGCCTCGTAATTGCTGGCGCAACAGCGAATCCGGTTTCCAAAAATGGAGCGCGCCACCGGCATCGCCTCCGGATCGTAGGCTCGAATCTTCGCGCCGTGCTTTAGGAGGCGCTGGATGATTTCAATGCTGGGAGCCTCGCGCATGTCATCGGTCTGAGGTTTGAAACTGAGACCCCAGATCGTGAACGTCATCCCCTTCAGGCAATGCTTGCCGGCCGGTCTTCTCTTGCCCGCCTCGACGGAATGAATGGAAATGCTAGATTTCTTGCGCCCCGCACCGGTAGAAGCGCGCAGCAACTGTTGTTGAGCGAGCCTCTTAATTTCCTCGGCGTCATAAGTGCTGAAAAAATCGACGATCCAATCCACCAGGATCGCCCGCTGCCTCTCGTTGACGCGGTGCACCGCAGTCACCATGTCCATCGCCAAGCCCTGCCGCCGCCCCATATCGATGAGCGCTTCAATGTCTTTGGGAAAGCAGCTGCCGCCATATCCCAGACCCGAAAAGAGGAAAGAAGGGCCGATGCGGTGGTCCGTACCAATTCCCTGGCGCACCAGATGGATGTCGGCTTTCACTCTCTGACAAAGATTGGCCATCTCATTCATGAAAGAAATGCGGGTAGCCAGCATCGCGTTGGCGGCGTATTTGGTCAGCTCGGCGCTCCGATTGTCCATCACCAGAAAAGGCGCGCCCGTGCGCAGGAAGGGAGAATAAAGCTCCCTCATGATTTCGGCGGCTCGCACATCATCCGCTCCGATGACCACGCGATTGGGCTTCATGAAGTCTTCCAGGGCTGCCCCCTCCTTCAAAAACTCGGGATTGTTGACGACATCGAATTCGTGGCGGGTGTTCTCGGAAACGACGCGACGGACCTGGTCTGCCGTTCCAACCGGGACAGTGCTCTTGAGCACAATGATCTTGTAACCGTTCATGGCGCGCGCAATCGACTGCACGGCCGAAAGCACGTGCTTCACGTCGGAACTTCCGTCTTCTTTGGCAGGCGTTCCAACAGCGATAAAAATAATGAGCGTCTTTGTGACACATTCGTCAATATCGGTAGAAAAGCGCAATCTACCACCGCGTTTATTTCTACTGATTAATTCGGCCAGTCCCGGCTCATAGATGGGCAAAATCCCCCGTCTCAGCTTATCGATCTTTGATTTGTCGATGTCATAACTGTAGACGTCGTTGCCCGTTTCCGCAAAACCAGCGGCCGCAACTAAGCCTACGTAACCTGCTCCAACAATGCAGATTTTCATCTGTGAAATCGTTTTTTGAAAAGGTAGGTCAGGTTCTTGAACCCGTCTCTCCACGGCTGCAACTTCATTTCTCCGGCGCGGTTTGAATAGGTGACAGGTATCTCTTCAAAACCGATGTTCCGGTTGAGAATCGCTTCAATCTTGATCTCTTCCGAAAACGACATGGCGTTGCTCTCCAGTTTCATGTCCTGCAATGCGTCCTTATAAAAGATCCACATTCCGGACTGGCTGTCGCGAACCCGTCTGAGAAAGAGGATCGATGCCACCGCCGAAAGAACGTGATTGCCGATTCTGTGCTTTAGGGACATCGCCGCTGGATGTCGAATTGGGAAGCGCGAGGCGGAAAGAAAACGAGCTTTGGAACGGAGCAGGTTCTCCAACAAGTAAGAAATCGCATCGACCGGATAAGAGTGGTCTCCATCCAGAGTCACGATGATATCTCCCTGGGCATGCATCAGTCCGGTCTTATACGCGCGGCCATACCCCAGGATTCGTTCCTGTATTACTTTGGCCCCCATGCGGGAAGCTATTTCTCCGGTTTTGTCGGTCGAGTTGTTGTCCACCACAATCACCTCGTCGACAAAGGTCGGGATTTGAGCGAGGACTTTTTGAATTCCCGCCGCCTCGTTCAGACAGGGAATTACCACGGTAATTTTGTTTCCCTTGTACATTCATTTACATCGGAACGAATCCAGCAGCTCCCGGATTTCCTCCCCTTTCGCTCCTTCCGCCAATCTTAGGGCCACCTTCAATTGGTCGCATGCCTCGGCGCTCCTGCCAAGCATCTGATATACCACCCCCAGCCGGCGACGCAAATCGGAATTGGCAGGGAATTTCTTCACCGCAAATTCCAGAAGCATCTTCGCTCCCGGATAGTCCTGTTGTTTCATCACGTGAATGTCAGCCAGCAACCGGATCGCTTCCAGCTTGTTTGCGTCCAGGATGACACACTGCTCAAGCTCGGAAACCGCGGAAGGAAGGTTGCCATCTTCATTGGCCATTAGACCCAACGCGAGGTAAGCCTGGGCGAACTTAGGCTCCACCCGGCGCGCCACCTCAAAATTGCGCCTCGCCTCCTTCCTCTGGCCCAGTTCGTAGTAAGCAAGACCTAAATTGTAATGCAGCGATCCTTCAGTTCCATCCATCGCTACCGCCGTCTTCAGATGCTCGAGCGCCTTGCGCCATAGTGGGCTATTGGGATCTCTGTCATTGCGGCTCAGAGCGAGCTTCTTGTAAGCATTCCCCAGGTTGGTTTGAGAGTATGCATTCTGCGGCTCAATTTTGACGGAGCGCTCCAGCGCTTCGATGGCAGCTTCGTAGCTAACCGGATTGCTGTTTACGTTTCCAAGATCGTGGTACAAGGCGCCCAGATTACTCCAATAAACAGCTTCGCTTGGATCCAGTTCGGCCGCGCGCTGCAAATGGGGAAGCGCTTCATCCAGCCTGCCGGCCGCGTGCAGCGCCGAGCCAAGATTGTTCTGTACCCTGGCCGAACCGGGTGCGTGTTGAATGGTTGCCTCCCATAGGGAGAGTGTGTTGCGCCAGTCGCGGTTTCGGGCAATTGTCACGCCGGAAAAAACCAGCAGCACCACGACAGTAATAAACGCCAACACCGGCGCGCGCGCGGCCGTCACCTTCCATGCCACCAACTCCAGCACCGCCATGATGAAGCCCACCAGCGGCAGATACAGGTAATGATTGGCCGCGATCTCATGAAAGGGCCACAACTGGATGACCGGGAGCAGCGCTACCAGAAACCAGAAGAGGCCAAATGCCACGCGCGGCCGCCGCTTCAGACTCCGGTACCCGAGGCAGAGATATCCTCCCAGGAAGATTGCTCCCACCCAGACAGTCCAGTCTCCCACTCCAGCCGCTACCGGGAAAATCCCACGGTAATCGGCAACCAGCGGATAGGGAACCACCGCCAGTTGCAAATAATGGCTGAACAGCTTCAATGATGTTAAATAGTTGTTTAGGGCCGACCCGCCCCAGAACCCGACTTTGCGCGACGCATACATGACGAATTGCGCGTAGTAAAAAAAGAAGGCGGCGCAAACAGTCAGCGTACCGTACAACCAGTGATGTTCACGCAGGACTTTTTTTGCGCGGGCCCAGAGGTCCCCTCGTTCAAACGCTCCCGGCCCCCAGTGATGATCCAAAAAGTCCCAAGCGAAGAGAAATGCGGGAAACACAACCGCCACCTCCTTGCTGAACAGAGCCAGGAGAAACAAAGCGAACGCCCCGAGAATCGCGGATCTCCTCTTAGTCTTACGATAATTCGCAAAGCACAGCATTCCACCCAAAAGAAAACCGGTGGCTAGCAAATCCTTGCGTCCGGAAATGTACGCCACCGCTGCCGTCTGGGCCGGATGGCACACAAACAACAGCGCTCCCGCCAGAGCGCTCCGTGCATTTTCGAAGACCGATCGCAGGAACAAAAAGACCAGCATCGCGTTTATGGCGTGCATCAGGACGTTGGTCAGATGGAAATAAAAAGGATCGGGCCCGAAGAGCCAGTAGTCCAAAGCGTAAGTAAATGTTCGAACCGGCCGATATCCCGTCCGTCCGAAGATCTGCGGCAGATTGCGCCAGGACCGTATTTCCTGGCTGTCCTTAATAAGTGGAACATCATCGAACACGAAATCGTTGGCCAGAGAGTTGGCGTAAATGATGAACGTCAGGGCTGCCAGAGGGAGTGCCCAGCGCCACCAGGGCGAGCCGGAATTGGGTGCCGCCGTATGCGCTCCCGCTTTTCCCTTCATTGTGCTTCCAATTCCATCTCTCGCTGCCGATTTGGGATGCCGGCCAACTTTTCGATGGCGTCTACGATGCAATCCCAGGAGAATTGCGCCTTGAAGCGCCGGATTTCTTCCCGGAACTCTGCCTGCTTGCCCCTTGCGAAGAAACGCACAATGGCGTCGGCAAGGGCATGGGAATCTTTGGGCGGGACCAGAAGGCCGGTTCTTCCTTCCAGCACAACTTCCGGCAAGCCGCCGACGCGCGTAGTCACTACAGGCAAATCGAAGAAATAAGCTGTGGGCACAATTCCACTTTGAGTCGCTGAATGGTAGGGAAGAACCGCCAGGTCTGCGGCTTTGAAGTACCAGGAAACTTTCTCATTGGGGACATACCAGCCGTGAACGGTGACGCATGACTGCAGGCCGAGATCACGGATCAGGCGATCGTATTTCTCTCGCGGCTCGTAAAATTCACCGGCTACCAACAACCGCACCCTTTCGTGCTTTAAGACCTGCGGCAGGCTTCGCAGGAGGGTCTGCAGGCCCTTGTACTTTCGGACATATCCGAAAAATAAAATCAGATTCTCATCTTCCGGCAAACCGAGATGCCGGCGCGCGCTCTCAGAACTGAGGGGGGATTCTTCAAAGAAGTCATAGGCCGGGTGGCGCGCGGTGATGATCTGCGCCCGGGGCCGAATTTGCTGCAGCGCCAGTCGATCTTTTTCGGAATGGACAATAAAGCGTCTCACCTTATTAAACGCCGTGTCGCGCAGCGCCCTGGCTAAAAAATGAAGTTCGTGAGGGTCCACATTGTGGCAAATGAACACCGCGGGAATATGGTGGCCAGCGAGACCAGACACAATTGACCGGTAGGAAGGCGCAAAAAAAGGATGCCAATACTGAAACACCGCCACATCGGGATGCAGTTCCAGAATTCTGCGTGCGGCCGCGCGCCAGCTTCGCGGGTTCAGGCTGTCCACAATCCGCTCGTGATCTATGGCAAGGGTTTTCTGGCTCTCATCGAATTGCGACTTTCCCGGGAACAATATTGAAGGATAAAGCCGTGAGAAGGAAATGACCACAGAGTCGTGGCTGCGCTTTTGCAGCGCCCGATGCAAGGAAACTGTGTAATGCGCTATGCCTCCACGATACGGGTGCGCCGGGCCAATCTGCGCAACTCTCATCTGGAAAGGCGGTGGATCCCTTCAGCCAGATACTCCGCTCTGGGGCTAATCGCGCGGGCGCCGTAATCTTCTTCCCGCTGCGACGAATAGGCGATCATCTCGGCCAACAGGCCAAAGAAAATGAACTGCACTCCAATGATCGTAAGCAGAACGCCCAGCATGAAGGCAGGACGATTGGCGATCCACTGGCCCTGGAACCATCTGATTGCCAGATAGGTTTCGATCCCGACACCAACGGTGGCAAGAACCACGCCCATGACCCCGAAAGCATGCAGCGGTTTGCGGTTGTAGCGAGTAAGCATGATGACCGTCATCAGATCGAAAAAGCCTCCCAACAGACGTCCGGCTCCGTACTTGGACTGGCCATACTTTCGAGGAGCATGGGACACGGCAACCTCGCCTACTCTAAAACCACGATAGCTCGCCAGCACGGGAATGTAGCGGTGCATTTCACCCTGAACCTTGATCTCCTCGATTACCTCTCGCCGGTAAGCCTTCAAACCGCAGTTAAAATCGTGAATCCGAATACCGGTCAATCTGGCAGTCACCCAATTGAAGATGCGCGAAAACAGCGTTTTGCCTAACGAGTCCTGGCGCTGCTGTTTCCAGCCGGAAACCAAATCCAGGCCTTCCTGGTCCATTTTGCCGAGCAGGGCCGGGATTTCTTCGGGCTGGTCCTGGAGGTCTGAATCGAGTGTGACGATGACGCGGCCTCGGGCCTCGCGGAACCCGACGGACAAAGCAGCCGACTTTCCGAAATTACGCCGCAGGCGTATATATCGGATGTTCGCATCGCGCAGTCCCGATAGTATAGTGCGCGTTTCGTCGCTGCTTCCGTCGTCCACGAAAATGATTTCGTATTGCTGGCTGCGCTGAAAAACTTTCATAATGCGTTCGCGCAATTCGAGCAGCGAAAGGCCCTCATTGAAACAAGGAACTACGATAGAGATTTCAGGAAGTGCTGAAGCCGAGTCCATACTAGAATTCAAAACGGATTGTCATTCTATCACAAGCAAAACCAATGAGCCGGTCGGCTTTGCGCCAATACCAGCGTTACTTTCTTTATACTCTGGTGCTGCTGTTGCCGCTGATCATCACGCCTACTGGTCGGGATATTTTCAGGCTGGGCAAGGAGGTCTGCGCGCAGGCAATCACGCTGGCCATCGTGTCGCTGGCAGCCGTCGAATGGATAAGCGAGAAACGAACCCCTTCGGTACCAACCATATTCCTGCTCCCACTGCTGGCACTCTGCGGGTGGAGCGGTCTGACCGTTTTTTGGTCGCAAGTTCCGCCTTTGGCGCTGTACGCGCTCTTCAATTTGGTTCTGTTTAGCCTGTTTGCAGTGGCGCTGGTCCGACTGTTGGAGCCTCGGGTCCTGCGTCATTTGATTCTGCTTAATCTGATACCCGCCTCTTTCACCGGAATTTATACCGTGATTCAGTACTTCGGACTTGATCCGGTGTTGATAACGCCGCAGGGCACACCGCTTTCAGGACGCCTGAATGCAGGAGGTCTGGTTGGAGATGTCAACACTGCCGGCTGTTATTTGGCGATCTCCCTGGCTATTTCGGTCAATTCAATTTTTCTGGAAAAATCAGCGTTTCGAAGAGCGGCAGTCCTGTCCGGGTGCAGCGCCAGTTTGATCGGCCTGCTTTTTACGCAAACTCTAACGGCCATCGCCGCAGCCGCGACCGCTTTGCTCATTTTAGCTCTTCTGGATTCCCCTCTTCTCTTTTCTGTCAGCCGCGGGAAAAAGAAGATTGTTCTTGTCCTGGTTTGTCTGTTAATCCTGGCAGGAGCGAGTGGCGTGGCTTTCACTCTCAAGAATCCCCAATTCCGGGAAAGGATTGCCACTCGGTACCATGACTTTCAGAATGGAAACTGGGCAAAACTGACATCCTATAGAGCTCCCATGTTCGCCGTGACCTGGCATCTGGCCCGTGAGCGTCCGCTGATCGGCCATAGCCTGAACTCTTTTGAAACGGATTTCTACGCCGCTAAGCTCCGCTATCGTGCCGGTCAGCAGATCAGCATGCCGGGAAGCATTGAAAGCACTCCGCGACAGGCGCACAACGAGTACCTCCAGGTCTGGGCTGAGCTAGGAATCATCGGATTGATAAGTCTGCTGGCCACGCTGGGATCGGTCCTATATGTGGGCTTTCGAGGGATTGTGTCATCTCAAGACTTCGAGGTGCGGTGCTTGTTGATAGCGGCCCTGTCTGCGTTTGCGGTGGTCATAATATCCAGCCTTAGTTTTTTTCCGGCACATCTGGCGCTCACTGCCGTGTGGGTTGTTATTCCAGCCTCGGGCGTTGTATCCATGGGCAATTTGGCGCGACAGACATCGGGCGCGGCTAGCCGCGAAAATATCGAGGATCGGCATCGCCCGCGCAATGTCAAGGAAACGCTGCACGGCGTCGCCCCAGCCGAGTTTGTGGCCGCACTGGCATTCACGCTCGTCGGCGGGTACTTTCTTCTGTCCCCGCTGGTGGCCAACGAGCGTATCAGTGAAGCCACGGCTCTGATCGAGCGCGTAATCAGTGGCGGCGACGCCGACGTTGAGGGGCTGTTGCAGCGCAGTCTGGAACTGCTGGACTTCGCTCGTCGCAAGGACCCGCTGGATCCGCAGATCTATCAGAGCGCCGGCACGGCACACTGGTTCTTGAGCGAATTTGAAGAGGCCTTAAAAGACTTCAGCTACGCGGCGCTGCTTGATCCCACGCCGGAAGCATTCACCAATCTGGGCGAGACTTATCGCGCCATGGGAAACCTGGATTTGGCTGAGAAATCCTTCACCACAGCCCTCGCCTATAACCCGGAATTTGAGAAAGCCAAAAATGCCAGAGCGCTGGTGGAGAAGATGAGGGGGAATAAACGTCCGGCGAACTAGTCGCCTTATCTGCAGTGAGAGGTGTAGCTAGAGAGACGCGAAGGAGAGTGGGGGAGTGGGAGAGCGGGAAAGCGGGAGAGTGGGAGAGTGGGAGATTAAGGAGAGTTGGGTAGTGGAGGCTGGGAAGGACCTCTCATCGCCGTTCTCATTCCACCAGCTTCACTCTCTCACTTCCCTGCTCTCCCACTTCCCCGCTCTACCACTCTCCCACTCTCCCACTCTCCCGCTCCCCCACTCTCCCGCTCTTTCACTCTCCTCGCGCGCTACCGTGTGCCGTGTTTTTTTCGCTCCGTCTTCTGCCACTTCTTAAAGAGGTCGACAATAGAATCGACCTGCTCTTCGCTTAAAGGCCCGCCGGCGGCCGCCGAAAACCCCGGCATAGTGCCTCTCCCGTTACCCAGCGCAATGGTCTTGCGCAGATCGCTCATATCTTTTGCCAACACCGGCCCGTTTAATGCGCGCTTGTGGTCGCGCACGTCGAGGGAACCGTGACACATCGCGCAATCGGCCTGATAGAGCTCGACACCCATCTTCCCTATCCCTTTCTCAACGTGGCAGGGCTGGCACTCTTTCGAAAAAATTGACTTACTCATGTCTAAGGCTGACATCTGATGCAGGTCCGGCTTAACCTCGGCCCGTACCTTGAGGGTTTGAAACGGACCGCTGGGATCATTGCTGGCAACCGTCACTGCTTTTTCCACCAGGCCTTCTTTGGCCCTGGGCTCGAGCCTGACTGTGAGACGCGCGCTTTTGCCTGGTTCGACAGAGGTCGAACTGACCTCCAGAACAACGCAGCCTCACGTCGAGCCGACATCCCGGATGTAGAGCGTAGCGGTGCCAACGTTGGAAAGCAGGAACGTGTGCTGGAGAATCTGCGAGTTGGAGACCTTGCCGAAATCGAATTCAGAAGGATCTATCTTGAGCTTCGCCGACTGGGCGATCGCTTCAGCATTCAAAGACCACCAGAATCCGAGCGCCAAAAAAATCTTTGACAGGTTCACGAAACGATTAAACAACAGAACACCCGCCCTTAACAAGGGTCCACTCATCTCAGCTATCAGTTCTCAGCTCTCAGGTGGGTGTTGGGTGTTGCGTGTTGGGTGTTGGGTGTTGGGGTGTTAGAGCTGAGAGCTGACAGCAGCTGACAGCCGAATGCAGCCGAGTTGTGTTTGCAACTGGATTTTGTTATTTTCCGGCCATGTCCAGTTCCCTGCGGGACCGGGTGTTCCTACTCCGCGAACTGACACTCCGCGACTTGAAATTGCGCTACATCGGTTCCGTCATGGGCTTGTTCTGGAGCGTTGTCCATCCAATTTTCACGCTGTTGCTTTACACCGTGGTATTTTCCAAAGTCATACGTCCAGACTGGCCGCAGGCGCAAAGCGTAGGGTCTTTTGCGCGGTTCGTGTTTGCCGGGTTGCTCCCTTGGATTCAGTTTCATGAGGCAGTCTCAAGGTGTGCGGCCGTCTTTATTGAAAACAGTAATCTGATAAAGAAAGTGAAATTCCCCGTGGAGCTGCTGCCCGCCAGCGTGGTGCTCTCCAGCATTGGAAATCAATTGATCGCGGCCGGAGTGTTCGCCGTAGTTTTGCTCTTCGGCCACCACGCCGCCTTTAGCACCCTGCCTTGGCTCATCCCCGCCGTTCTTTTACAGGCCCTGATGACGCTGGGGGCGGGATTGCTGGTCGCAAGCTCCAACGTCTTTGTCCGCGACATCCCTCAGTTTCTCTCAGTCTGTTTCCCCTTTCTTTTTTGGGCCACTCCTATCGTCTATCCAGCAGTGCGCCTGCCCGGAACTTTAGCGTGGATCGGTAATGCCAATCCGCTCACCCACCTGGTCGGGCTTTACCGAACGGCGCTGCTGGCCGATCCGGCGCCGTCGCTGGCGTCGCTGTTGTATTTGGTGATCTTTTGCATAGTGACATTTCTCTTTGGTTGGTCTCTTTTACAACGCACTCGCGGCATTTTGTCGGATTATGTATGAAGTATTGAATTAGTCGGTCAGAGGTTATCGGGTTCTAACTATAGAACCCAAGTGATATGGAGCTAATCCCGCCTTGGTGTCCTTGGCGGTGAAAAAAGCTTTGACCACAAAGGACACCAATGACACGGCGGACCCCAGCCGGCGGGCAGGCAATGGCAGGCTTTGTCATCGTCTACCTTTGATTTGTCGTGCCGAGATCTGTCGGGCAGACGGATCGCTGAAAGGGAATCGGATCCACGAGATTAAGACGAGATTAAAAGGAGATCAAATTTACGCACCCCGCTATCAGGATTCTGCACAAATTTAATTTTCTTCTATCGAATCTGCTTTATTTGACTCCTTTTCTTCTCTTTTTTTCCTTATCTTTGTTGATCCAATCTTTTTTGCTCTAGCGCTGCCGAAAACTCATGATACGTTGGACTCGAATAGGTAACTGAGGCGGGACCCATCTGGGCTTATAAACATAAGGGTTGCATCGGGATGTGGTTCGACAACCCCTTTACGATTTGGATTCAGGGTGGTCTGATCTTTTTTCTGCAACTTTTGTCTGGCTCGGGCATCTTTTACGCCTGCTCTAAACGACGATTTTTAGAGAATTTACCGACTTTTTTCACTTGACAACGTTTAAAGCGAATGTTAGTTTTAGGTCGATTTTTTTTCGACTTTTAACCTTATTTTTCAATAGTTTGTAGAAATTGTTAGCCAACATTTTAAGAAATCAATCTTAAAGGAGACGAGGAGGTGGTATCCCCAGACTTTTCTTTTCTCTATTGTTTTGGTTGTGTAGTTCTTTGTTCATTCTCTAACAAGGAGGAACCTTTAAATGAAAGGAATGCGTAAGTTTCTTTTCATGATGGCGCTGGTGACGCTGGTAGTAGCACTCGACACAGCGACATCCTGGGCGCAAGCTTTTGTTTATAGTCAGACCGGGCCCTATAACTCGCCCGCCCTGAATCCTTTTCAGGCAAACAAAACGCGAACTGTGCTCGGAACGGGTAATGTTGACGACGGGAGCAAGGTATTCCCCGCAGGTACGGTCAGTGAGCCCGGCTCCATGTTGCTTTACTTGGTAGATCTCGGGGTGAAGGGCGCGCCTCTTCCAGGCCAGCCGGGCTTTCCCGGACCGAGGCCGGTGAACTTTTTGAGCGTAACCAACGTTCACAACACGGCTGCCGTTACCGTTCACGTTCGTTATTTAGCGGCTACCACCTGCGCTGACGTTCTGGACTTCTTGATCATCTTGACGCCGAATGACGTCTTTCAGTTCAATCCGTTCGACTTCAATATTCCACGTCCAGACGGCACGCTCACTGGCATCAACACGTCCCAAGCTTTGACGAACGCGTCGTTCCCGGGTAGCGCTAACTATCCTGCAGACGGACGCTTTGTGATTTTCATTTCTGCATCGGGAGCGTTCGAGACCCAGCCTGCCGCCTTGCAGCCACCGTTCCCGGATGCTGCCGGCCGTCACGTCGCCAATATCCTGTTTCCAAACAGCATCTACACGGCGAACAATGACATTGGCGGGAGCGCTCCACTAACTGGGTGGAACGGCACCGGGGGTGACGGAACGAATAATCCCAACACTGGTGGTCTCGGAGGACAGCGCTCTGCTGGCAGAGTTCTGACGATTTTGACCGCCAAGCACATTTCGTTCAACTATCTGATCGGTTCTCAGACCCAAGCTGTTCTGGTGACCACCGGCGCGGGTACTGGCGAAAGGCGTTCCTTCGGCGTTAATGCCTGGGCGCGTCCGGCTGTCGTATTCGGACACGCCGCGACGTTCAGCGGCACCGTTGGCACGTCTGATGGCGCTAACCTCGCT
The DNA here is from genome assembly GCA_036505615.1 of Acidobacteriota bacterium. Lineage (GTDB taxonomy): Bacteria > Acidobacteriota > UBA6911 > JACQSX01 > JACQSX01 > DASXTB01. The sequence continues at coordinate 2,790 of DASXTB010000044.1, read as the reverse complement.
ACCATCACGGGTGTTGGCTTTGACAAGGACGGCGATGGTCCGCAGTCTGACTTCCGCGTGATTCTTGCCGGACAGGAAGACATCAACAACGTTGCAAACGAGACGTCTTCAACCATCAGCAACGACAACTTCCTGCGCAGTGAGATTCAGAACGGCACCTATTCACCGGTTCTGCTGATCACCCCGAACACGGGTGCACTGGGTACGACCATTCAAGTACGGCTTCGTTGGCGTGTCAGAGGTGGAGCTCTTGCGTGGGATCGCATCTTCGCTTTCGACGACGCTGAAGTCACTGGCGCAGCGCCGGTAAAGCAAGCGGTTCAAATGCTAAGCGTGGAAGACGACTACAGCGGCGACAAGAACGCTCCGGCCAACGCGAACGATCGCGCGCCAAGCTTCTGGCCCGCAGCTACGTTGGTGTTCCCGCTTATCTTTAACAACAATGAGATATTGTTGTCAGCGCCGCCTACGACGATAGACATTTCGCCGCCGCCGCCGGTACTTCCCGGAAATCTGTTGTCCGTAATCTGTCTTGATATAATCCAGACGGATTCGGCATTCAACAAGACCGGGCCGGACTTTGGCGACTTTTCGGTGGCTGACTTGTTTGTGTTCGCGCCGGCAGCAAAGGCCTTCCTCACTGATGTTCCAGACGACCCGGTACAAGGAGGGCAGGACCTATCGGCGGGCTGGATCCGCTTCGCTCGTCAGGAGCAAAGATTGATCGATTCAGCTGCGATTGCTGCTGAGTTTCCAAACTTTGTGGTTGGAACTTGTGCGCCTGGTACAGTGCCGTGCATCACGGCTGCCGACCGCACCAACTTGAACCCCCGTCAGGGGAGCTATCTGCTGATCGGTCGCTACCAAATCCAGTTCCGAGAACTGGGTGCGGCATACTGGATGCATGGTGTGTCGGATGAAGGTCTTTCGATCTCGAGCAACCCAGCTCCGTAAGACCGAGGTTTAAACCGGTGAGCCTATTTTACGGTTGACCGGTGAAAGGAAAAAAGCCGGGTGATAAACTTCACCCGGCTTTTTTTATCACTCCGCTTTTCAATGAATCCATCCCGCTCGCCAGGTTGCCCCGGTTTCGCTCTGCGCCTCGCTCTTTTGTTGTTGCTTTCGGTGAACTCTACCGGGGCAGCCGCTCATCGCCTCAATCGCTCTCCTGACTCGGCAGCGCTGATTACCGCCGATAATCCGATTTCGGCGGCACAGGACGGTCATGGAAACCTCCATCTGGTTTACACTGACAGTGATCCAAACGGCCGCAAGCAGGTCTATTGCAGGAGCCTGAGGCAGGGCTATCTGGACATCCCCGTAAACCTGACCGGCAGCTCCGCTGCCATTACCGGGGCCTCTTCCGGACAGATCGTCTACGAACCCGAGTCTGGAAACTTATATGTTGCCTGGATTAGCCGCTCCCCCGCCAGCGGGGGGTATCGCTTGGCAGTGGAGCAAATCAACGCGGCGGATGACACTCACGCTCCAGTGAAGGTGTTTGATTTCGGAGCTACAAATTTCCCGCCAAAGGTGATCGCCGCTTCCGGGAAGGTTTTCTTCCTCTCTCAGGAGCGTCTCACGCCACGGGGCGCCGACTTTTTTCGCGTCCGTGTTTTCCTGATCCGCACCGGTGAATGGACAGAGAAGCGAATCGAGACCACTGCCACCGAGGTTGTCGGCTATCCCACAATTACCGCATCCAAGAATGGAGCGTTATTGTTTTGGGTTCAGTCAACATCGAATGGACACGATGTGATGGTGGCCCGGATGGCCGCGGACCAAACGCAGTGGAGTGAAGCCAAATTAGTCTTTCGGTCCCCTGCCCTGCCCGAATATTTGAACGCGGCGGCTCAAGACAATACGGCGATACTGGGGTGGACCTTGCGCGGCGGCGCGGGAAACTCCATTTTGCTTCAAACCGTCTCGCGAGATAGCGGAAACACCTGGAAAGCGCCCGCCGTTCTTTACTCCATCGGCGCCAATGCGATCGTGGCCATGCAAGCGCTTTCAGAAAAGGAGATGGTTGCGCTGTTGTACATTTCCGATCCGAACGGTGACAAGATCAAGATGAAGTACACAGTCAACGGAGCCGAAAGTTGGGTCCCAGAGCGCGAAATTGACGCAATCGACATTGGTCCCCGCAAGGGGGCTATCGAAGCGCGGCGTCCCAGTCTTGTCATTGGAAACAACAAGCGACTGGTGGTGGCATGGGAGGAACGCCTGACCAATGATTTCCTCCTGGTATTCAAGGAAGGCGCTCTGCAGGATTTCAACGCCAGTCCCTCTCGCGCGCTGACTGTAAACGAGACGCCCACGCGCTATTTGTATTTTCCCCAGCTATGGAGCGCCGGCCAGAAAATATACTTCACGTACGGAAATAAACGACGCCCCGTTTCGGTTACCGAGTTTATTCCCAAAACCGATCTTTACCTGGCGGAGTTATCGACTGCACGCGCCCCGCAGCGCAGCAAGCCTGCAGCCGGCAAGCCCAGGGCGATAAAGAATAAATAATCGCAGGGCTTACTGACTGCGCACCTGAGACGGCCCTCAGGCCGTCTCTCCGCTCACGAGCGTGAGCTCTTTGTCGCATGCTCCTCGCATGACAAATTTGGGGCAGCATCACGCGCGGCGACGCCTCTATCTGGAGACTTTCCCCGCCACCTTCGGGCCTTCGGGACGCACAAAGTAGACACCGTCGCCGACGCGAAGTTGAATTTTTTCCGACTCGAACTCTAAAGTGAATTTCCCGGCGGGAATTTTCTGGAAGAATACCGCCTTGTTTTTAAC
>DASXTB010000043.1:0-3270 GCA_036505615.1 Acidobacteriota bacterium | reverse complement strand
GTATCACTCGACGGGAAAAAGATTGCCTTCGTTGAAAGCACTGCTACGTCATCTATATTTCACGTGCTTACGTGGGCCACTGGCGCCGGAAATGGCACTTCACCCGTAGTTTCAGCCAACCCCGGTGTCGGCAATACCGCAACTATGACGTCGTTAACATATGCTGCGGCGAATACGAATACTCGCTCGTCTCCCTGGATTGACTATGGGCAGGATGTCGCCTACGTCGGCGCCGATGACGGGAGGCTTCATAAGATCACCGGCGTCTTCAGAGGTACCCCGACCTTGGCGGGCGCTCCCTGGCCGGTCTTAATTAATGCTAACCGAAGGCTAACTGGTCCCGTGCTGGATCAGATTACGAGAAATATATTTGTCGGCGATGCCCGTGGAATTTTATGGTCTGTGAACGCAAATACACCCGCTACAATTCGCTCTCTGAACGTGGGACTTCCCGGCGCGACTAACCCAGCGATCTTCGATCCGCCAATTGTTGACGTTGACAATGGCACTGTTTTCGCTGTTTCCTCCAATGACGGGACTAGTGCGGTAGTGGTGCAGGCAGATACCACCACACTTGCACAACTGAGAAGAGGGAGAATCGGGCAGGGCACCACCGGTGGGTTTACTGCCAACTTGTACGGCGGAGCTTTCACTAACGACTACTTCAATAATCCTGCCAGCGGTTCTCTTTTCCTGTGCGGGACTGGAGCTGCGGATACCACGCCCTGGAGATATTCTTTTGGGTTTACTGGCCGCATCATGAATGCGAACCCATCCTCGTCGGGTCAGATCCTCAACTTCATTGACTCCCGGTGTTCACCCATTACCGAATTCTTCAACCCCAATATCGGCGCAGCCGGGACGGACTTCTTTTTCTGGGGCATGACCTCAAATTGTGTCGCCGCGGTTGGTTGCATAATGTCCAGGACCAACTCTGGAGTGGTTTTGACCGTAAGCGAGTCGAACGGAACCAGTTCCATTATCGTCGATAACATCAGTACCGCTGCTCACGCCTCCAGCATTTATTTCTCAACTGAGGGTTCTCCACGCCGAGCCGTCAAACTGACTCAGAACGGTTTGCAATAGAGCGATTGACCAAACCGCATGTTTCGTAAGCTGTGCTCGGCGATATTAATATCACTTGGCTGCAGCGACAGGGTGATGCAATAGCCTGTCGCTGTCTTGCGTCATCCTTCCAGGGTTAACCAACTTTTGGAGTCAGCCGATCGCTGTACCGCGTCCAGCACTCGTTGCACTGCCAGAGCATCTTCGAAATTCGGATGGAACGTTTCATTCCTCGCCAGCGCGCCCAGGAAATCACCCAGTGTCGCGATGAAGGTGTGCTCGTAACCAATGATGTGGCCAGGCTTCCAGAAGTTCTCGGCATAGGGATGATTGGGGCCGGTTACCAGCAAATTGCGGATGCCTTGGAGATCAGCGGGCTCGGTCGCATCAAAGATTTCCAGATTGTTCAGATTCTCTAGATTGAATCGCAACATGCCTTGCGAGCCATTGATCTCGAAGCTATTGCGGTTACGAGAGCCGGGGGCAAAGCGGCTGGCTTCAAAACTGCCGATACTTCCATTGGCAAAACGCGCCATCACAACAACGGCGTCGTCCACGTCGCGAGCAGGAGCGAAGGTTTTTGTCATCGCCATCAACTCAGTGATCTTTCCATTCAGATCCAGGGCAAGATCCACCGAGTGCGACAACAAGTCTCCCGTGGTGCCCGATCCAGCGACTGCGCGTTGGTAGCGCCAGCCCGAAGCCTTGGTGGGATTGCTTCCCGATTGATTCAGGTAAAGAGCGCGATAATGAAAAATTTGCCCGACACGCCCTTCCCTAAGTAAGGTTTTTGCAAACGCCACCGCGGGGACGCGCCGGTAATTGAACCAGACCAGGTTCGCAACCTGCCGCACCGCCGCGGCCATGCGTTCCGCTTCGTCCAGAGACATAGCCAGCGGTTTCTCGCAGAGCACAATCTTACCCGCAGCCGCGGCGGCGATCGCGATAGGCGCATGCAGTACGTTCGGGACGGCTATATCTACAACTTGAATATCCTTTCTGTCGACCACCGTCCGCCAATCGGTAGCTATCTCTTCCCACCCCCATTGCGAAGCCACGGCTTCGAGCTTCTCACGATCGCGTCCGCAAACGACTTTCAACCGAGGCTGAAACGGAGTCTGGAAAAAATGTCCTACTTGGTGGAAAGCATTGGAATGTACTTTCCCAATGAATCCGTGACCGATCATGGCGATATTCAGCGTTTGTTTGAGCTCTGACATTAATTGTTCCGTGGTAAGTGGAAAATATACATAAATCAGTCTTTCGACGCTTCCAGTGCATCTTTTACTTGGCAGGTGTGGATGTCGCAGAGTTGGTAACGCTCATATTGATCACTCACGCAAAGATGTGAGGTTTAGCTGCAACTCTTTTCACTTGACCCTGCTGGATCGCCCCTGGGTTCGGATAATTGCCGTTACATGAATACTTTACGGTCGGAGTTGCGTGGTATGAGGATTGCCCATCAAAGAAACAAAGGAGCGCGAACATGCCGCTTCGCAAACTGTGCATTGTCGTTCTGATGGTTTCTGCATCGCTTACTTCCCTGGCATCGGTCAGCGGTTCATCTTTGCAAATACCGAATAGCGGTGCGTCCGTTACGCTTCGTGAGCATCAGATTTGGGCTTCCGCGGTGCATGACTCAGAATTCGCTGCCATACCACGCACTGCGCATACAAGTTGCGCAGCCGCGCAACCGCCTCAGGCCCTGGCAACTCCCAATCCGCTGCTGGATCAACCGGATGCAAACAAAATCACGGTGAGTTTTATCATTGGCGCGGACGGCCGGGTACATAGTCCACTGATTCTAGAAAGTGCCGGAGCCATCGAGGACCGTAATGTGTTGGCTGCCGTGCGCTCCTGGCGATATCGCCCCGCTATGTGCAACGGCGTGCCCGCCGAGGCTGAGGGGAAAATCGAATTTTCGAGCCGTTAAGCCTGGGTTTTTCGTCTAGAATGGGGCGCCTGCCGGACAGGGCTATGGATAATCAAAAAAGCTTTCCTCCGTCGCATAGTTCCTCTGAAGGCTCGGAGCGAGAACTGCTTCCCAACCCTGTGGTTGAACAGTTCTTTGCGGGGCTGAAGCATGACATGCGTCGTCCCGCGCCTGGTCAAGAAGCCATTGCTGCTGCCTTACAGGCTATTCAAACGGTCGCTGCGAACTCCGATACAGAAGAAGCCCTTGCCGCAGAGGCTAGAGCCGAACCA
>DASXTB010000042.1:0-4342 GCA_036505615.1 Acidobacteriota bacterium | reverse complement strand
CATGGAATTGTTTGGCGCACGCTGGACAACGAATTTCAGATCGGGCAAAGCTTCAGCCCATTTCCCATCGCGGCTTAGGACTAATCCGCGAACTTGTCTGGCCATCGTGAAATCCGGTTTCAGAGTCAAAGCTTGGCTGACGTGCTGCAAACCCTGGGCCGGATTGTCAAGTGCTTCGCAGACACCAAGCTCAAACTGACCGACGGGATCGCGCGGGTGTTGTTTCGCGTACCAGTCCAAATCTGCCAGCGCTGCCTTTGTTCGGCCAAAACGGCAGTACGAAAAACCCCGCTCCCGCCGTGCTGTAGGATCGTCAGGTTTTAGCTTCAGGTATGCCTCATAAGCTTCTGCGGCGCCGCTGAAGAAACCAGCATCCTCGTATCTTTCGGCCAGGTAGAGCAAAATATCCGGCCTGCTGGGAGCCAATCGGCGGGCCCGCGCCAGGACGAGCAGGGCATTGTCAGTGTCTCCCTTGGTCACGTACAGCCGGCCTAAATTGAAAACCGACTCGACATCCCCGGGTCTTTGCTGTACCGCGACTTCCAATACCCTTTGCGCTCGATCCAAATGGCCGGCTCGCAGCGCCGCGAGTCCCAGGTTGTGAAGGATTTCGATATTTGCGGGATCTTTCTCCAGCGCCCGCGAGAACGCATCCTCCGCTCTCGCGTACTTCTGCCACTCCGCCAATAAGACGCCCAAAGAAAACGCGAGGCGCTCGTCGCTAGTGGGATCCTTCTCGAGGCGGTCCACAATGAACATAGCCGCATCCCGTTGTCCCGCGAGATACAGGCAGCGTGCGCGCAGCAGTTGCACTGCAGTGTCGTTCTGATCATAAGGCTTCAAATGTTCCAAGTAACGCAACGCGTCAGTCGCGTGCTTGTTCGAGAGGGCGATCCGCGCGAGTTGCAGGTTAGCGTTAGTGTGTTGCGGCTCGATGGCCAACACCCGAACAAATGCCTTCCGAGCCTGCTCGTCGTTACGGCGCGCCAAATGATGATTGCCGAAGTTGTTCCACAAACCCGGGGAGCGCGGCGCAAGCTTCAGAGCGCGCTGGTGGAATGACTCTGCTTTTTCGTATTCCTTTTTTTCGTCTAGAACAAGACCGAGCAGGCCGAGGAGGTCTGGTCTGTCCGGCTCGACAGTAATGGCAGTGCGCAGCTTCTGTTCCGATTGATCCAGTTGTCCCTGCTGGAACGCGGACGCGGCCTCGGTATACACATCGCGGGCTTCGCTCTGGGCCAACAATGACGGACCAGCCGCGCAACAGTAAAAACAAATGGCGACGACGATTGTTGCTTGGGGTGGTGTTCTCACAGCCAAAAGACAAAGGTCAATGTGCAAACCCGACGGGGCTTTGCACGTTGACCGAGCGATCTGGGTTCTATGTTACCAGTAAAGCTTTAGCGCCAATTGCACCTCCCTCGGCCTGTTGGCCTGCTGTGTGATTACGCCGAAGTCGTCTGTACCCACGGTCGTGCTGGGGCCGGCAAATTGCGGGTGATTCAAGGCGTTAAACGCCTCCGCACGAAATTCGAGATGTGCACCTTCCCGAAGGTTTGCAAGGCTGAATTCCTTGAAAAAAGCCAATGCCCCCGTTCTGGTGCCGGGCATGCGCACGTTCGGCAGGACTTTAGGCGCGTTGCCAATGGCGTAATCAGCGGGCGCAACCGCGACCTCGGGATTGGCAAAGTATTGATCAAGATGGAGGCCGCTTGCCCTCTTCAACGGCGCAGTCAGGTCCGGGCGCGGGGTACCGTAGGTTGGGATAGACGTACCGCCGTTCAGGGTTAGGATGATCGGCTGACCGGTATCAAAACGCCAGGTGCCAGCCGTCTTCCATCCACCAATAAACGCATTTAACACCGGACTCACGCCTCCAGCGAGACGCTTGCCACGGCCAAAGGGGAGCTCGTACACGTAGCTGAATTGAAGAATCTGCGAAATATCGTATTGCGACAACGAGCGTTCGATCTTGTGATTGTTCGGGTCCGGCAGAACGTTGTCCAATGACCCTCCCAGCCACGTCACGCCACTACCTCCGACTGAAGAGTCGTCAATCGACTTCTGATTCGTGTAGGTTGCCAGAAACTGCAAACCTTTGGATAATCTTTTCTCGGCCCGCAACTGGAATCCGTGGTAGATGGAGTTCGCCGTAGGCGGATCTGTTGCGGTCACGTTGGTGAACTGCGGGAAAGGCGTGATCAATTCACTGCGCTGTATCTCGGGGCCGGCTAGCCCACTGCTGGGATCAGTGATGATCCCGAAAAAGGGGTTTGGTACAAACGTGTTGTAGTACCCGGGATTTTGCAAAAAGGCCGCAGCTTGCGCTGAGGTAAAGTGGTCCACGCCGCCGGCGTTGCCAAAATAGAGGTGGGTTCCTTTCTTGCCCACATAGCTACTGTCCAAGACGACACCGCCGGGCAATTCGTGCTGAATTCCAAAAGTCCAAGTCTGCTCATAAGGCCGAGCGTTTAGAGTCCGAATCGGTCCAGAGATGTCGAAGCCGACATCGGTCAGGAGTCCTAAGCTGGCGCCGGTCGGCTGTCTGGGGCCACCCGGGAACGGATCGCTCAAGAAACTCCACGGCGTGGCACCGTCGTTCTGGTAAGTGTTGAGCCAGTTCGTATATTCGATGAAGCCCTGACCGCCCCAATCAGTGCCGGACGCAGCTCCCTTGTTTTGGCTGTAGAAAATTCCGTAGCCGCCGCGAAGTACAGTGCTGGATTTCACTCGATAAGCGAACCCAAACCGTGGTCCCCATCCGTGGTAGTTGTCGTCGAAAGGCGCACGATGATCTTTGTCAGCGTACTGTAAGCCTCCTTTCAAGTTGTTTAATCCTGGTACTTGTAAAGGAGAAGGCGAGTTCAGATCAAGCCAGCTTATGCGGTTGTAGCGTTCCGTTCTTGGCAGATCGAGATCATAGCGCATGCCAATGTTCAACGTCAGCTTATCTGTGGCACGCCAGTTGTCCTGAACAAAGCTTCCGATGTTCCAGTTCTGATGGGCGGGAGCATAGTCAATGTCGTAAGCTCCCCAATTATCCGGTCCTCCAGCACCGATCATCAGCCCAGCCATGGCGTCGCCGCTGCCATCCCAAGGTGCCTGCGAAGTGCTGTTAACGTCAAAGGAATAGGTACCCGCTGGAATGCCAGGAAAGAATATGTTGACGCGGCGCAAGCGAGCTTCGGCACCAAACTTCAGTTCGTGGCGGCCGGCAATGTGGCTCAAAGAACCGATGAGGTGATGGGTTTCCTGGGCGTACTTCAGGTAGGTCCAGGCCTGCGTGCCTATCGAGTTGCCCCCACCCTCTGAACTGTAACCGCCGTACACGCTAATGGACGGTGCGGCTTTGATGCCCGCATCCTCAATATAGCTGGGCATTCCCAGGTCTTTGACCGGGTCGAAATCCGGGAAGTCGGCCGCTGAGCCACCGTGGTCAAACGAAAATGCGCGCGTTAGTCCAAGCGAAACGGTCAGCAAGGTTTTGGGACTAAAGATGTGCGTGAAGTTGAGCGCCAGCAATTTTGGTCCGCCATCTGAAAAGCCTGAAGAATAAGCATCACCTACGTTTCCAAACAGATTCGCAGGTTTGGTGTACCCACTGCCGTAAGAGAATTTACCGCTAAGCGTGGTGGAATCGGTAAAGCGATGGTCGATCTTTATATCGATTTGATCATTTCGCGTCTTGTCGGCACCGGTGCCTACCCAGTTATTCAAGTAATCGTATGAACTTGAACCCACGTTCAGATTCGGCAGGGGAAATAACTGCATCATCTTAAATGCCACCGGATCGATGATATTGCCCGGGCCGTTGGGTATCGGATGGACGGCGGCAATCTTGGGATTGCCGGGACCTATGTATGTGGCGAGATTGTTGAAAGGAATAAAGTTCTGACGCACAGGACCGTCCTGGTCGGGATCGAAAACGCCCGTGTACGGATCCCAGATTTGGCCTTCAGGCGCAGAACACAATCCGCTGCCGTCGAAGGTACCGCCCTGGTAACCGCACAGTTCGCCGAAGTCTCCTGTGCGCTCCAGGGCGCTGGGCACACCAGCGTTCTTGGTTACTGATATGCTTTGGCGGGTACCCTCATAGTCAAAGAAGAAGAAGGTACGGTTCTTCCTGATCGGTCCGCCGACCGTGAAGCCGAAATCGTTCCAGCGCACCGGAGCAATCTTTATCCCGGCCTGGTTGTTGAAGTAGTTGTTGGCGTTGAGTTTGTCATTTCGGAAAAACTCATAGGCGCTGCCATGGAAATCATTGGTCCCAGAGCGCGTCACCACATTGACGACGGTGGCTCCGCTGAAGCCAATTTCCGCGCTGAAATTGGACTGTTGCACT
>DASXTB010000041.1:0-11916 GCA_036505615.1 Acidobacteriota bacterium | reverse complement strand
AGCGCCCTCACCCGCTCTCGAAATTTGTGTTGATCCGCGTAATCCGCGGCTTGCTTTTTCAGAATTTGCGAATAATGCAGGGTCAGGGCGGTGGATTAAGGCTGGTTCTACTTCTTCCTACCCGAAAGCACTTTGCTGATTCGATCCATTCCTTCTTCAATATCCTTCTCTGAAGCCGAGCAGGAGAGCCGCAGAAAACCTTCCGCATTTTTTCCAAAAGCAGATCCGGGCACGGTAATCACACCTCCCTGCAGCAGACGTTCGGCCACATCCAACGATTTACCAAAACTGGAGACATCGAGCATGAAGTAGAAGCCCCCTTGGGGAGCGACAAACGGCAGTTTCACCTTCGTTTGTAGAAGCTGCGCCATCAGGTCGCGGCGGTTGTTTAACTGGAGACGCAAATCTTCTCGCTCCCGCTCTCCTTCCGCCGTGAATGCAGCCAGCGCAGCGCGCTGGCTCAGCGTGGAGGCGCAAGTGACGGCGTAAGCATGGATCAGATTGATTCTGCCAAGAGCTTCGCCAGGGCCCACGACCCAGCCCAACCGCCAGCCGGTCATGCTGTAGGTTTTTGAGAATCCGGAAATCACTAAGTGCTGCTGTGTCACATCCCACAGCGAAGCGGGCCGCCGGGTGAAATAAACTTCACGATAGATTTCATCGGAAACGAGAATGCAGTGGCCTTCTGATGCGATAGCTGAAAGGGACTGCAGTTCATCCTGACTGAGCGTTTGGCCGGTCGGATTGGAAGGGCTGTTGATCAGCATCATCCGGGGCGAGCGCTTCATCTTTGTGCGGACCGCAAGCAGGTCAGGATGAAAGCCAGGGGCCGGCATAGGGTAAGTGGAAATTCTGCCAGCGGCAATTTGAACCAGTGCCGGATAAGCGAGGAATGCCGGGTCTGAAATCAGAACCTCATCTTCCGGGTTGACAAAGGCCAGGACTGCCGAAAAGAGCGCTTCTTGCGAACCGGCAGTGATCAATACATTTTCGGCAGTCGCGCCCGGATACCAGGATGCGATTTGCTCTCGCAACTGCGGCAGGCCGAAATTGGCGGTGTAGGGAAGCTTTTCTTTCTGCAAAACCTCAAGGGCACGCTGGCGGATCGACCGCGGGGTAAAGAAGTCCGGTTCTCCCAAACCCAGGTTGATAGATCCCTTACCTCGATCAAAAAACTGACGAATCACAGAAGGTCGAATGGAAGCAATCCGGTCGGCAGGACGGTAAATCTCATTCATGTTTTGAGATCCGTTGTATCCCAGGTGCCGGGTGTCGGGTGTTGGGTGTCGGGTGTCAGGTATCGGGTGGCGGGTGTTGGGTACTGGGTGTTGGGTTTCGGGTTTCAGATTTCAAGTTTTAGGTTGGCGTTCCAGGTTTCGGCGATGCCCAGTTCTTACCTGACAGCCGCCACCCGACACCCAACACCTGACACCCAACACCCAGTACCCAACACCCAGTACCCGACACCCGATACCTGACACCCGACACCCGACACCCGCTCAGCGGACATCCTTTTCCAACTGCGTCGCTGCGTCGGTCTTCCGGTCCCGATACTTGACGATGATCGGAGTGTAAACGGCCAGCCCCCGGGTGAAAGCGTCCTCTTTGCTGACGGCCCGGGAGCCTGGAACAACGACCGCATTTTCTGGAATCTCGAGGGGGCGCTCAGCCTCCTTTCGATAAACCTTGTGCAGCACCAGATCGTAAACCGGCGTTCCCCCCGTCAGGATTGTTCCGGCGGCTAAGACCGCCCCTGCCGCACGATGGTTCCCTCGTAGACACCACAGTTTCCGCCGACCAGAACATCATCTTCAATGATTACCGGCATGGCCCCGATGGGCTCAATGACGCCGCCAATCTGCGCGGCGGCGCTGATGTGAACTCGCTTTCCTATTTGAGCGCAGGAACCGACCAGCGCATGCGAATCGATCATCGTGTCATCGTCAACGTACGCCGCTACGTTAATGTATGCGGGTGGCATGATGGTAATGTTGTGGCCCAAGAAAACGCCGTTGCGGATGCTGCTGCCGCCGGGAACGACGCGTATATTCTTTTCCAGCGCGGGCAGCCGGCGTGTCGGATAGGTGTCCTTGTCGAAAAACTGCAAAGGCGCGCACGACCCAGAGCTCTGAATATTACCGATTCTAAATCCGAGCAGAATTCCTTTCTTGACCCAGCTATTGACGGACCACTCCGCCCCCGTCTTCTGGGCAGCGCGAACAGAACCGTTATTGAGAGCCTCAACGAACTCGTCGAATGTCCGGCGCGCCTCGGCGGATGGGTTTGCGTATTCACGTTCAATGCGCGATTTTAGATCGTCCATATGTTAGAAATTAGAACCACAGGGTACACGGGGAAGTATTATTTCTCTTCCCAACAGGGTTCGGCGGCTTTAAGTCCATTCTGATCCCCGTGTTACCAGTGTTCCCCGTGGTTCTGATTTTTGCGACGGCTTGAAAAAATAGCAGGAGCTTTATCGGATTATCTTCGCTCTTCTCAAAATATCGAGGAGCTTTTTCTTGTTGTCCGCCTGCATCGGAGAAAGCGGCAGCCGGAACTCGTCGCGGATCTTTCCCATTGCTGCCAACGCGGTCTTTACAGGAATGGGGTTGGTCTCCAGGAACAAGCCCTGAAATATTTCCATCAGCCGATAGTGAATCTTCCTGGCATCATCCATTCTTCCCGTTAACGCCAGAGCGATCATCTTTTTCATCTGATCGGGAATGATGTTGCTTGCTACCGAAATGATTCCGTCTCCGCCGCATGCAATTACGGGAAAACCCCAGGCATCATCGCCGCTCAGAACCGCCAATGTTTTCGGCCGCCGCCGCAGTACTTCCATAATCTGGTTGAGATTCCCTGAAGCCTCCTTGACACCAACGACGTTTGGAATCTCACCCAGCCGCATCAGTGTCGAAGTGTTCATATTTACGGAAGTGCGTCCTTGAATGTTGTAGATGATCATAGCCAGCGGCGCCGCCGCCGCGATTTCAGCGAAATGCCGGTACTGTCCATCCTGAGTCGGCTTGTTGTAATAAGGAACCACTTGCAGAGTCCCGTCCACGCCCATTTGATGAAGTCGGCGCGTTAGATGAACAGAATGGGCAGTGTTGTTGCTTCCGGCTCCGACTAGAAGAGGCACTTTGCCGCCGGCTTCTTCCTGACAGATTTCGACTACCCGAAAGTATTCGGATTCGTCAAGCGTCGAGGCCTCGCCTGTCGTTCCAAGGGGCACGAGAAAATCGACCTTCCCTCGGATTTGGAACTGCAGCAAGCGGCGCAGCGCTTTCTCGTCGAGGGCTCCGCCCTTCCCGAACGGTGTGGCCAACGCGGTACCCAAGCCGCGGAATGTTTGTTTCATATGGATTCTTGGTCGCAAGTCACAGGCCTGCGACTTGCGACTGGTTTTTCATCTGCCGCCCAAGATGTCTGAAAAAGTATAGACGCCCTTCTTGCCGCGGATCCATTCGGCCGCCAGCAGCGCCCCTTCGGCGAAAACGCGACGGTCGCGCACCTCATGCTTGAGCGTAATCGTTTCAAAGCGGCCATCAAACCCTAAAATGTGAGTTCCGGGAAAACTCCCCGCCCGCAGGCTGCTGACAGCTATTTCCTTTTTTATCCCTGCGCCTCGCACCCGAGCTTCCATCTCATGGGCTGTTCCGGAAGGCGCATCCTTCTTGGCCTGGTGATGCGTTTCAAAAATGAAGGGAGCAAACTCGTAGCGCGCAAACAATGCGCCTGCTTCTTCGCACAGCCGGTACAAGAGATTCATCCCCACCGAGAAATTGGGGCCGTAAAGAAAGCCGCAGCCAGCTGCGTCGACCAGCTGCTTTACATGTTCCAGCTGATCGATCCACCCGGTCGTTCCCACCACCAGATCCTTACGCCACGAGAGAAGTTGCTCGATGTTGCCCACGGCTGCATCCGGATGCGTGAACTCGATGACCACATCCGCGCGTTCTATGTTGCTTTGGTCCAGCGGCCGGTCTGAACCGCACAGACAGGTCACTTCCCAGCCGCGCTCGGCTGCCAGCTGTCCAACGGCCCTCCCCATTTTTCCTCGCCCAACCAGAGCCACCTTCATTCAAAAATCTCCGGGTCAGGATCAGAAAAGAAATGTTCATGAAGCCTGCGCACCGCCTCGATCACCTTCTCTTCGTCGACAACGAAGCTGAGGTTGATTTCAGACGCTCCCTGGCTGATCATGTGAATGTTGACGGAATTGGCGGCCGAAAAGACCTGGCCCGCGACTCCGGGCGTGAATTTTATATTGTCGCCCACCAGGCAGATAATCGCCTTGTTCCTCTGCACCTGCACTGCCCCGATGCGCGAGAGATCTCTGGCGATCACGTCCAGTTTCTCGGCGTTGTCCAGCGTCAATGAAACGCTGACTTCCGAAGTGGTCACCATATCCACCGATCTTTGGTGCCGGTCGAAGATCTCAAACAGTGTCTTCAGAAATCCGTAAGCCATCAGCATCCGCGTAGAGGAGACGTTCACTACAACGATTCCCCTTTTGTGGGCGATTGACTTGATGGGGTTTCTTCCCTGTGGCGCGGTGGCAAGGATTTGCGTGCCCCTCCCCTGCGGATTTCGGGAGTCGAGAACGCGCACCGGAATATTCTTTTCCACGGCAGGCTGTATGGTACTGGGATGCAACACGCGTGCACCGAAGTAAGCGAGCTCGGAAGCCTCAGCAAAAGAGATAGTCCGTATTTTCCTGGCATTGGGAACTAATTTTGGATCCGCCGTGAGAATTCCGGGAACGTCCGTCCAGATCTGGATCTCTTCAGCGTCGAGAAGAGAACCGATAATGGCTGCGGAGTAGTCCGACCCGCCCCGCCCCAGCGTGGTAGTCACTCCATTCTCGTCCGATCCGATGAAACCCTGCAGGATAGGAACCTGCCCCTGCTGATAAAGCTGGGGCAGAAAATCGTGCAGATTCTTTTCTGTAGCTGCAAAATCGGGAGCAGCACGAGTGAATTCACTGTCTGTTCGAATCAACTGGCGGGAGTCGGTAAGAGTTGCACGGACGCCTTGCTGCTCCAAAAGGCGCGAAAACAGGAGCGTGGAAAGCCGCTCGCCGTAGGAAGAAACAGCGTCCTGGCTGCGGGGGGAGTTTTCTCCCAGGACGCTGAGGGCCTCCAGTAAATTCTCAAGATCAGTAAAATACTTCGCCAGCGTCGCCGCGACCGGTGAGTCGGAGAAACAGTCGATGCATTTACACGCTTCCCGTTCGTGATGCTGCCGAAGCTGATACAGAAGTTCGCGGGCCTGGTGGAGATTTCCATTGGCTGCCAGCTGCGCGCACCTCAGTAGACGGTCCGTAGCTCCGGCCATCGCCGAGAGGACTACCACGGGGCGGCGTTCGAGGCTATCGGCGATGATCTGTGCCGCCCGTTGAAGCGCTGCGGCGTCTTCCACCGATGTGCCGCCAAATTTCATTACAATCATGATAGTTGCCAGTTGTCAGTTGCCAGTGTCTGGCAGTCGCAAGTCGCAGTTAGTTGCCAGTTGGCAGTTCCCAGTTCTCCGTTTCCGGTTTCTAGCGGGTTGTCGGTAACCAGGCTTGGCAGCATCCAGAAAGATTCATCCCGCCTTGCTACTCTCAGCTACTGACCACTGACAATCGGCGCACCATTTACTAGGGCCGGCAACTGGGAACTGGCAACTGGAACCTGGCAACGGTCTCACAGGTATCCCTGGACCTTGAGTAGTTCTGCGTTCAAAATGGCGGCGCCCGCGGCTCCGCGAATCGTGTTGTGGCCGAGGAGCACCATGCGAATGTCCAGGATGGGGCAGGTGCGAATCCTTCCCACGACTGTGCTCATTCCGCGGTCAACCATCACGTCCAGGCGCGGCTGGGGACGATCGGGCTCGTGGCTTACCAGAATTGGATGGGCCGGGGCCGATGGCAGCTTCAACTGCTGCGGCAATCCGGTGAAGCCGGCCAGCAGATCGGCAATGTCATCGGGAGTTGCCTTTTCCTTCAGCCCAACTGAAACGCACTCTGTATGTCCATGCTCCACAGCGACACGGTTGGTCTGAGCGCTAATCACGAAAGCAGCAAGAGATATTCCACCGTTCTCCAGTGATCCCAAAATTTTCCGGGGTTCCATTTCCAGTTTTTCTTCCTCTCCCGGGATAAACGGAACGACATTCCCCAAAATGTCCCAGGAAGGAACGCCCGGATACCCGGCTCCCGAGATCGCCTGCATCGTGGTGACAAAGACTTTTCCCACTCCATAGCGGCGGTGAATAGGTCCCAGGGCCATTGCCAGGAACATGGTCGTGCAATTGGAGTTGGTCACGATGAAACCCTTCCAGTTGCGCTTCTTCCGCTGGCAAGGTATTACATCCAGATGGTCCCAGTTCAATTCCGGAATGAGTAGTGGAACGTCAGGTTCCATTCGGTGATTCTTTGAGTTGCTCACTACAACATGACCCGCGGCGGCAAAACTCTTTTCAATGTCGCCCGCGACACCGGCATCCAATCCCGAGAAAGCAATTTGAAAGTCACCACCCGGCTCGCAAGGCTGAACCTTGAGGGAAGCAGCACTGGATGGCAATCGGGTCGGCTGTTTCCATGACACGGCCTCCGCATATGTTTTACCTGCAGACCGTTCCGACGCCATTAGCGCGCCGATTTCAAACCAGGGGTGATTTTCCAATAGCACGACAAATTGCTGTCCTACAGCACCGGTAGCCCCCAACACTGCGACGGGAATTTTCTTCATAACCTGCAAACCTGCGAACCTGCTAACCTGCTAACCTGTTAACCTGCTAACGTGTTAACGCATTAATAGTATGCGGACAAGTTTCGCGTAAAGCTCGACTCCCCGCAACAATTCCTTTTTTGAAATTTTCTCATGCACACTATGTGCATCCTGGATGGAGCCTGGCCCCAGCAAGAGCGGCTCGCCGAAGTTCGTCAAAAAGGGGATATCGGTAGTGTAGGCCATGGGCGCACTGTCAAAATCCGCCAAGCGCTTCAATAGCACCACTGGGACTTCGAAATCAAAACGAACCTGAGCCAGGGAACCAGTGTTCTGCGCGATCTGCTCCTTTAACGCCTCTGGATTGCATACCAGCCGAAACATGACTTCCGCCTCGGCGTGGTCTGGAATAATGTTAGGCCGAGTGCCGCCTGAAATGGTGCCGATGTTGACCGTCTCTTTTCCCAACTCCGGATGAGAGCGAAGAGGCAATCTTCGAATCAGTTGCAGCGCATCCAGGAGTTTCTCAATCGCGTTCTCTCCCAGCTCCGGATATGCGGAGTGGGCTGATCTTCCGGCTGCTTCAATGGTACAGCGCAGAGACCCCTTCGTGCCCAGCGCAAGTCTGTTTTCCGTGGGCTCCCCATTGATCAAATAACGGAGCCCCGCAGCAAAGGGCTGGCTTTTCACCCAACGGTTTGCGGCGATTGCGCCCGCGCTATTGCGTTCCTCACCGACGACAAAAAGCAGGCACAGAGAAGCGGCCTCTTCGCGGGAAAGCTGCTCGGCCGCGATGATCTGAGCAGCCAGAATCCCCTTGGCATCGCAGGCGCCACGGCCGTATAGAAAATCCTCGTCTTCTCCAGATGGAAGGACCGGCGGCACTGTGTCCATGTGAGTTGAGAACGCGATGCGCGGAGTTCCTTTGCGGGCAAACAGATTCCACCGATTTTCCGCGACCGCAATTGTTTCGACCTGCCAACCGCGGCCGAGCAGGTACCGATGCAAAAAGTCGGAGACCGCCGCTTCGTTGCCTGTGGTCGACTCTATGGAAATCAGGCTGCGCGCCAGATCCAGTGCTTCACTCGCTTCTGATGTCATGAAGAGCACAATTTACAGTAACGATGACTCAAAGGGGAGAGGATTCAGTGGATTGCGGATTGCGGATTTCGGATTGCGGATTTCGGTTTTGGGCGAAAAATTCAGATTCTCAGTCGTTTGTGAGGAATGAGGGCCACGGAAAAGCACGGAAGCTGTCTCGAAATTGTGCAACCAGGGGGGACACTGGGAACACGGGGATTACAAGAGTCTTCCAAATGGGCAGTAATTCGTATTGAATAAAGGAATCACTAATCCCCGTGTTCCCCGTGTCCCCCGTGGTTTCATAATTTCGAGACAGCCTCCGCGGCCAAACCGCCTCAACTCCTAAATTCTGCCAAGGCACTTAGAAGAGACCGGACCGGAAAAACTCACCGCGGCTGATAACCCCATCGCGGTTCAGATCGAGACGCTCGAAGTCACGCGGCGAGCCAGGCCATTCTCTCAGGCTGATGACGCCGTCGTTATTCCGATCCAGAGAGCGGAACCGAACATCTCTTCTATCAAAGTCTCTGTCTCTCTCCGTGAATCTACGACCGCGCCCGCCCGGCTGCAGCTCAGAGCGGGACAGCACTCTGTCTCTGTTGAGGTCATGACGGCGGAAAGAAACATCGTTCCCGGGCCATTCGTCGCGGGTGATTATTCCGTCGCCGTTGCGGTCGATGCCGCGGTGTCTGATGCGTTCGCGTTGCCGCGCATTGAGGACGACAAGATCATCCCGCTCCCGATGTCCACGCCGGAACCTCTCGTTTTCACGATCTTCGCGCATTTCGCGGCGCTCAAATTTCTCGAATTTCTCCTGTTTAAACTTTCCTTTTCCCCGTTCTTTGTCATCCCGTGCCAAAACAGCGGGTACGGAGAGTACAAACACAACAATGAGAATTCGAACCAAGTCTTTATTAAAAAACATGTTCTCCTCCTCCCTTCATAACCCATCTGCCTCTAATTAGTTAGGATGGTTCTCAAGAGAACGATGTTTCAGAAAAAACGCGCTGCTAACCCTATGGTTCTTTGAGGGATAGAAGGATCGTCTGGAGATTGTTGCTACCCATGCCTTGGTTGCGGCTTGCCGCCTCGGGGTTTGGACATCTTGGAGAGACCGCCGGTGGGCCGTCTCCCGCGCAATCTTTCATCGTGCAGGAGCCCGGTGTGTGCTCAGATTTTCCTCGAATAATTTGAAAATGCGCTTGTATTCGTCGGCCCAACTGGTAGGCCGTACAAAGCCGTGATCCTCAACCGGATAGACGGCCACTTCCCAGTTCTCTTTGCGCAGTTCGATCAGCCGTTGTACCAGCCGCACGGTGTCCTGAAAATGAACGTTGGTGTCGACCATGCCGTGGCAGATCAGGAGCGCGTGCTTTAAACCTTCGGCGAAATAGATGGGAGAACTTTTCTTGTATGCCTCCAGGTCGCTCGCGGGCACGTTCAGAATATTGGAAGTGTAGCCGTGATTGTAATGAGCCCAGTCGGTGACCGGCCGCAACGCTGCCCCCGCTGCAAACGTGTCAGGAGTGGTAAACATTGCCATCAAGGTAATAAAGTATACCTGTCGACTGCTTCCACCGACCACGATATGAACCGCTGATGACGAGAGATGAAGAATCCCGGCATAATATCTTCATGCGCTTTTCTTTTCGGTTGTCGATCGGCCTGCTTTTTATGGCCGCTCTTTATGCCGAGCAGAGTTCGCCGGCGCTTTCCCTACTGCGCCAGGGACAATCATCCCTGGAAGCCGGCCATTACGAAGCGGCAGCCAGGCGGTTCGAAGAGGCTTACAACTGGCAGCCTGGTTTTGAGGCGGCATTCAAGGCCGGATACTGTTTTTTCCATCTTAAGAAATTCTCTGAAGCGGAACTGTGGCTCTCGAAAGCCAGGCTGATCAATCCCGAGGACGAGCAGACAATCGTTTATCTTGCAAGCGCACAAATCGGAAACCGCAAACCGCAGCAGGCGATTTCTTTGCTGCAGGAGTTTGTCAAAAGCCGCCCCGGCGCAATGCACGCGTCGGCTATGCTGGCGGCGGTCCGTTCCGACATAAACCCTCAAATTCACCCTTCCCGTTCCATTTCGCAATTCTCATTGCTCATGCTCACGCTGATCGCGCTTTCCGTGGCGTTCTTCTTTAGTTCCCTGCGTGCCTCCAACGCCGGCATCCGCGAAGCCGGAAAAGGCGCTGGATGGGTAGGTCTGGCGTCTCTTTGCCTCCTGTCGCCCACACCTGTGATTCTTGGAATAGCCGGCTACGCCTGGGGTGCTCATAAAATCTATCGAGGTTACAAACTCTATCGATACCTGAAGCAGGAAGGATCATGGGCGGATCTGATGCGCCTGCAACTCGATAAGTTTATGGTGGCGTTCGTTATGGTTTCAGGAACGTGGGACGATGCCCGCGCGCAGAGGGCGCTAAAAGGGCTGGCGCGCGCCGGTCTCGATTCCAGGGTAGCTCGTGAAATGGAAGCGAAGTTGCGCCCAGCGGTATTAGCACCGGGCGCAGTCGAAAGCGCCGTCCTCCAATTTGCCAAAGCCGACGCCTTGATACGCGAAATACTGCTTCGATTGCTGGTCGGAATGGCAGTAGAGCTCGGATATGGAAAAGACGAAGAGCGTTTGTTGAGGCACTTTGCTGCCCGGTTGCTTCTCGATCACCGCCTTGCCGATCTGTTGGCTGACCTGGGATTTGTCGCCCCCGAAGCGGCTCCCGCAGCCGACCCTTTGGCGCTCTACTTTCGGACTCTGGACCTGCCGCCTTCTGCCTCTTACACTCAAGTGAAGTCCGGCTTTCGCAGGCAGGCAAAGCGCTATCATCCTGATGTCACTTCGCATTTGGGAGGCGCCCTGGCCGTAGGGGCCGCAGATCAGTTTCGGAGGGTCAAAGAAGCGTATCATCAGATCTGCAGAGCGAAGGGGTGGGCCGAATGAAGGCAGTTGGCAGTTGCCACTTGCCAGTCAAGCCAGAGGTTATACCCGAAGAGTTTGCGGAGTATAGGCGGCGGCACTGGCCGCTTCAGCGGCCAGTCCCGAAGGGTTTAAGACCCGCCGTCTTTACGGCGGGGGTTAGCGGCCAATTAAACAAATCCGCTGAAGCCGCTTCCAGCGGCTTTCTCGACGCCGGCTTTAGCCCTTCGCCCGGGCAAGGGGGAAATTTCCACAGGAAATGACGGCTAAAGCCAGGCGAGAAGGCCGCTGGAAGCGGCCTCGATTGGGCGAACGATGGGTTGATCCACCCGCCGTTAAGACGGCGGGCCTTAAACCCTTCGGGGAAGGCCGCTGAAGCGGCCTGCTTTCACGCTCTAATGGATCATTGATTCAGTCAATTACGACGCTCTTTGGTTGTGGCCCACATGGGCGCTGTAGGCTCGAGGACTTGGACGTGATAGTCATCGGTTCTTTAGTGGCGGCTAGGCCGCGCCGAGCCATTTGGTAGTGCAAATGCCGCCGAGCCCGAGTCATTTCCGCAACCATCCCCCAAAAATCTCCTCCATTCCCTGAAAAGATTCCCAACCCCGAACAGTCAGGTTCTGTTCGGAGTGTGCGCTCGCATAGGCTGTACGAACTAGCTGAAGTTCGCGATCTAAAGTTTGCCGGTCGACTCGACTGCCAAGTTGGTTGCGGGCGTTGACGATTAGAAGGTGGCGCGGCGCTACGGCAGCTTCCAGATCCGCAAGGTCATAGGCTTTCAAAGCATTGGGCACACAATCGGCAAAGTCAACGCCGTAGAAACGATTCATCACGACCGACTGAAAGGAGATAAGCGGATCGATGAGCGCCAGTCTCGCGATGGAGTCCTCAAAGAGCGCGGCATGAAGCAGAGGAACACTTGTGCCCCCATGAGCGACCACCGTTATCGCCGTGGAATCAATATCGGGGCGGCTCTTCAAAAATTTAACACAGCGGATGATATCGCCGGCGCGCAACGCCGCTATGCTGCGGCCGATTTGGACACCCAGATAGGCAACGTAAAGGTCGGCCACTCCTAACTCTCCAGTTCCTGATAGGTCCGGAGAAAGGACGGCATAGCCCTGCTTGACAAACCATTCCATCTCGCCGCCCGCGGCGGCGCCTGAAGATTTCCCCTGAGGGTAAAGACAGATCAGCGCCGGGT
>DASXTB010000040.1:0-11994 GCA_036505615.1 Acidobacteriota bacterium | reverse complement strand
GGCCAACGACAGCAATTGCCCGCGGTGTGCCTGAGGGGTGCAGATCCCGGTCGGATTCTGAAAATTAGGGATGGTGTATATCAGCTTGAGAGAGCGCTGAGCCGCTACCGTGCGGAGGGAGTCCAGATCCAGACCCTGAGGAGTCATGGGAACACCCACCACATGGGCGCGGTAAAACTCAAGCAGAGGGAGTATGTTTGCGTAGGTTGGCGATTCGACAACCACGACGTCTCCGGCATTGAGAAACGTCTTAAACAGCAGATCCATTCCCTGTTGCGCGCCGTTGACGATGATCACTTCATCGTGGGAAACATTCACTCCCCAACGGCGCATGCGCTGGGCGATGAGGGAGCGCAATTCCGGGAGACCCAGCGCCGGTCCATATTGAAGCAGTGCGGCGCCGCGCTTGGCCATCACCTTGTTTAGGATCCCTTCAAAGGTATCCACAGGGAAAAGCTTTTGATCGGGGATCAGTCTGGAGAAATCCGCCCACACATCCGAAGAGGCCGCCTCACGGGCGGGCAGGCTTCGCGTCAGGTTGACCATCCCGGCCGACAGGAAACTGTCCCAATTAAAGTTTCTGCTTTTGTTGACGGCTGATTTTTGCCGGTTCTCTGCTGCCGCGATTCGAGTGCCGCGCCCCACGTGCGAATAGATGTAACCGGCTTGTCTGAGCTCATCGAAGGCGAGAATGACGGTGGTGCGATTTACCTTCAACTGCTCCGCCAGTTCGCGAGTCGATGGAATCCGGTCCCCATTCTTCAGCAGGCCGCGATGCACTTGGTCCTGGATCGCTTGGGCGATCTGCCGGTAAATGGGCTGCGCGGAAGCGGAAGGCAATTGGAGGAGCATAATGGTTGTATTGGCTGATCAAAGTAAAGTGTAAAGCGGGCAGGAAGGCTTGTCAATCAGCCAAATTGGATGGAGTCGACTGCGGAATGAAGGAACTGCTGTCGAGTGCGATCACGCCCGGTCTTCCCGGAGCTTTTTCAGATCAACGCAGAAGTTTACTTTCCCGCGTAACTGCCTGATCTTTTCGTATGCCTGGCTGGCTGCGACTAACTCCAGCCCTCTCCGAACCCTGGCTGTGACCCCCTCGCCGGTTGAGTTTTGCGCTCTTCGGAGCAGTTCTTTCCGGATTTGAACAGTGACTTTTCGGTATGCGCTCATAACAATTACGATACCAGTGCCCGTACCATAATACAATATGGTCTATCGAACGCGCGCAAGGGCGTAGAGCATAACGGAAAAGTCGGCATTGAGTTCTTGCTGAAACAAAATTTGTCCTATTGCTCGTACTGACATAAATTAGCCACCGGAGGTGAACCTATGAAGCGCCGCAATGCCATCACTCTGGGAGTTGTGATTCTCTTTTTTGTGGTCGTGTTTCTGGCGATCGTGTTGGTGATTCGATCCTTCAGAAAACCGCCGGAAGTCAAAGCGGATTCGGTGCTGCTGGTGAAAATAGAAGGGGAGATTGCCGACAGCCCCGTCACCAACCCCTTCGAGGACATATTCGGAGAGGGGCACAACAGTGTTTACGACTTCCGCCGCGCCATCGATCACGCCGCTTCCGATAAGCGCATCCGGGCCATGATCTTAAAGATTTCGCCCAGCAGTCTCGGCTGGGCGGGGGCTGAGGAACTGCGAGCTTCGCTGCAGGCCTTCCGTAAGGCAGGCAAGCCGATTGACGCCGCCATCACAACCGATTTCATAGAAGAGCGTGACTATTACCTCGCTCTGCCGGCAAACAAAATCTATCTGAATCCGGAAGCCGGACTATTGATCAACGGTTTGTACGCGGAGGTGATGTTCTTCCGCAAGGCGCTCGACAAGCTCTACATCAGGCCTCAGTACATCCAGTACAAAGAGTACAAGTCCGCCGCCGAGCAATTCACACGAACCAATATGTCGCCGCAGTTCCGGGAATCTCTGGAATATGTGGTTCGGGATATCGAAAGTCGTTTCATTCAGGCCGTGGCCGATGATCGCAAGAAGACGACCGAAGAGGTGCAGTCCTTCATGGAAGCGGGCCTGGCGACAGCACCGGAAGCCAAACAGCAGGGTTACATTGACGTCATCGGACACTGGACGGACGTAGAAGAGAGTTTGAAGAAGCCGGCCGAGGCGGGCAAGGACAAATCCGAGTCAAAAGACGACAAGGAACTGCGCACCGTTTCAGTGAGGAGCTATCTTAAGGCCATTGAGGAAGAGGATTCCGGCAAGAGCAAGGTCGGCCTGGTGTTTGCCAGCGGCCTGATTACCTCCGGCGAGAGCACTCCCTTTAACGATGTCATTGGCGGTGACACTTTTGCCGGTTACATTCGCGAGTTGCGAAAAGACAAGTCGATCAAAGCAATTGTTCTTCGAGTCAACAGTCCGGGCGGTTCCGCGGTGGGGTCTGACGTGATCTGGCGCGAAGTGCGCGCGGCTCGCGCCGCGGGAAAACCCGTGGTGGTCAGCATGGGAGACGTGGCCGCATCAGGCGGATACTATATTTCCATGGGAGCCGATAAAATCGTTGTCGAGCCGTCGACAATCACCGGTTCCATCGGCGTAGTTTTCGGGAAGATGGATACGCGAAAGTTCTTCGACTGGCTGGGGATCACCTTTGACACGCTGAAGACCCGCAAAAATGCGGACATCTTTTCGTTCATCGACCTTTTGACTCCTGAGCAGGAACAGCGCGTGCGGGCCTGGATGAGCGAAGTCTACAACGACTTTGTTTCCAAGACGGCAGAGGGAAGGAAAAAGTCCTTCGAAGCGATCGAGCCTATGGCTCACGGGCGAATCTGGTCGGGGACCCAGGCCAAAGACCGCGCGCTGGTGGACGCGCTGGGCGGGATTGATGAAGCTGTCAATCAGGTGAGAGCGCTGGCGCAGATCCCCGCCAGTGAGAAAATACGCTTTGTGATTTACCCAAAGAAAAAGACCTTGTGGGACTTGATCTTTGGCGGAGAATCGCCGTTTGCGCAATCCCCCAAGACGCCGCTCTCTTTTACCGAGACTCCATTGTTCAAACAATTGCAGGAGCCTCACCTGTGGATGATTGCCCCGGACGTGAGGATTCATTAATCAGAATCGCCCGTAAGAAGAAAAAATACTGAGCCGCGCGTCAGGGGAGCTGTGAAAGAAAAATTGATTCAATCCGTACGGGCGACCCCTGTGTGGTCGCCCGCTGCAGAATCCAGCGGATTTTTCCTGGCTCCGTCCCCAAGTGCATCCGCGGGAACTGTTTGTTGGGCTAATCCGTCAGCCCTTGCGGCGGGCGGCTACATAGGGCCGCCCGTACGATCAGATTGATTTTTTTACACCTGCTCAGGGCGGGCAGGGAGAATCTAACAAGTTTCGCCGGAATTTTCTAGGCTACTGCCGCCCGAAATCCAAGACCCAAGACCCAAGACCCGAGACCCGAAACTACATTAGCGCTTCGGGTACGGCGTGTCGTATCCTTTGCTGTCCCACCACAAAATTCGATTCAACATGTCCTGGGGGACATCATCCACCTCCGACCAGTTCATCCTGCTCGACTGTCGCGCTGCCTGCAGTCTCTTGCCCTCCAAGGCTCGCAGCGGCGGATTCATCTCGTCCAAGGCAACTTTCGGCACCAGGTGTTCGTAAGACGTCAGATCCGCCTGTGTGGTGAAGACGCTGGCCATGGGCCGCGCGCTTTTCAGGAAGCGAGTACGCGCTGGTATCTGGAAGATCTCCTGGATGGTGCGGATCATCGATGTGTGATTGTAGTTGTTTGAATCCACGGCCTGCCTGCGAACGTAAGGGCCGATCGCCAGCGCCACGGTGCGATGCCCATCCACGTGGTCGACGCCGTTTTGGGCATCATCCTCGACGACCAGGATGAGGCTTTTCGGCCAGAACCGGCTTTTGGAAATGCCTTCCACAACCCGGCCCAACGCCAGATCGTTGTCGGCGACCATGGCCCGGGGCGTGGGAGCGCCGGGCTTTGTACCCATCGTATGGTCGCAGGTCAGCGTCATGATGCAGACGTTCGGCATCTCGCCATTCTTTTCGCGCTCGGCCAACTCCTGAAGGAATACTTCGGCACGGATCTGGTCGGGGATGTTTTGATTGCCGGGCGGAAAGCGCGTTGCCAGAAACTTCGCCAGCGCGGGGACACCGCTGCGACTCGCTATCACGTCTCTCCACGTTCCTTCCCTGTAAAGGAGCCAGTAATCGCTCCAGCTGCGCAGCCCGGCCTCGTCCATATCCACGGCGGCTTGCTTTACTGGATCCCACTTTGCCGGTAATGCAAACTCACCGTAGATTCTCAGGTCGAGCGGGCGCGGAGACGCCTGCCAGAAGAAGCCAGTGGGCGCAATCGTCAGCGCGTCGCTCATATTCCAGGCATAGCCTCGGGGCGAACTGGCAAAAGCGCGTTCTACATAATCGCTGACGAATGCCTGCATCAGCCAGTGATGGCCATCGAAGCTGATGGCGCCGCTGGCGTAAAAGTTGTCCAGCAGCACGTATCGCTCGGCGAGAGCATGATGGTTGGGCGTGACGTTTCGGCCGTACATCACCAGCTTTGCGCTTCCATTTCCTTTCGCGATATCGCCGAATACCTGATCGTAGGTGCGGTTTTCTTTGACGATCAGGAATACGTGCCGGATGCCGAGCGATGGGAGATTGGCCACACCGCCCGAAGGCTCAAATTTCGGGCTGTTGGCCGCTTCTACTTCGCGGGTGCCGGAAGAAATCTCAGATGGCGTGGGGGGCGGGATTTTCAACAGCGATCCCTCATACTGGCGGCTGTTGAAAGTCCCTTTACCATCGGCCGTGTTCCCGACGCCTTTGATGTTGATGATGCAGAGCGCCCCGTCGGAATCCACCGCGATGGCCGATGGAAACCAGCCTGAAGGCACAACGCCGGCGACGATCGGCAGCGCGCCGGCGACATTCCAACCATTGCCGTTGGCTTTGACGACAGCCACGGCGTTGTTGCCGCCGCAGGCGGCGTAAATTGTCTTCCCATCGGGCGCGAATGCGACTGCGACAGGCTGGCTTCCCAAGGTCCCTTCCGGCCAGGTCGGTATCTTCACATCGATTCGGGCGAGGCTTTTCGTGTCAAGCAGCGACACAGAATCGGAATGCCCATTGGCGACCGCCAGTGTTTTTTGGTCGGGGCTCAGAGCCATGCTCGAGGGAGCCAGGCCTACGGCGACTTCCTGCGTGGACATATTCTTCAACTCAATGACGCTGACTGTGCCGGAGATGGCCGCTCCCGTCACCGGATCGCTCGCCACCCCAGAACCACTGGTGGGCGCCAGGGTGTCGCCTGGCACGGGCCGCCGGCCGCCGCGATTGGAAACGAAGAGGCGCCCCGCAACTTCCGAGACTGCAGCACCAAACGGAGCGATGCCGACGGGAATTTCTTGCTTGAGCTGCCTTGACTGGGCGTCAATCACGGCCAGCGTGTTGTTGCGGCTGAAAGCCACGTAGGCAATTTTGCCGTCACTTGAAAAGGTGATGCCGGTGGGCACGGGATGGCCGCGAAGAGAAATGCGCTTTTCCGGCGCGCGCGCTCCCGGCGTGTGCAGATCCACTACCAGAATACTGTCCGGGCCGTCGCGAGTCGCTTCGCTCGCCCACAATTCGCCGTCTCCCGGCCGAAACGCCAGGCCCGCGTAGGACGTGCCCGGAGATCTGATCTCCATCAATCGCTCTCCTGTTGCGCCCTGCATCAGCAGCACGCTACGTGAATTCAGCACTGCAAGCAGATGCTTGGTTGAATCGAACGCGATGTCGACGGGTCTGCCTGAAATCAACGTTTGGTTGCCGCGCGGCCTGAGCAGCTGGTTTGTGGGGAGCAGATAAGATCCGTTGTCTTGTCTTCCCAGAATTGCCTTGCTCTGCAGTGAGGAAATCAGCCCCGTTTCTCTGGCGATAAGAATCACCCCGGCGATAAGCAGCAATGACAGAGTAAGCCGCACACAAACGCCGACCCACGCAGATCTGCCGGACTGTGGTCGCCCTGTTAGTCTGCGCCGGATGCCGATAGGGGATTCGCACTTATTCGCATCCATCCACGCCTCCCGTTCGTTCGCGTCCATTCGCAGCTTTCGTCATTCGCGTCCATTCGCAGCTTTCGTCATTCGCGTTCATTTGCGTTCATTCGCGGCTACCGTTCATTTGCGTCCATTCGCGGCTACCCTTCATTTGTCTTCATTCGCGTCCATCCGCGGCTAGCTTCATTCGCGTTTATTCGCGGCTAAGATTTACCGGCCAGCGGCAGGTTGTCTTTTACCATCTCTGCGTTCACCATCTCTGAGATGACCGCAGTGAGATTGGGATTGCGAAGGGCCCACAGGTACGCCTTCTGTGGAGGTTTCCACGAACCGGAGACCGCTTCGTCGAGCAGTTTTGCGCGCCGCGGATCCGCCGGCCGATTGGGGCTCGGATAGACGGGACGCGCCACTTTCATGGCAATCACTCCCAGGTCATTGTCTTTGGCGCGCTTCAGTGCCGTAGCGACATAGCTCTGATTGACCACGTTGAATGCCACCATCGCCATGGAATATAACTTGGCTTCGACGGCGGCTTCCAGGATCCCCCCTGGGTCGGTGTGGGCCGAAACGCCGAGATAGCGCACCTTGCCCATTTTCTTGAGGGTTTCGAAGGCTTCGAAGATCTCAGGGAAGTTGAGCAGTTCGTATGGAGTATTGGCTCCGTGAGGACAAAGCATGCAATCGAGGTGATCGGTGCCCAGTCGCGACAGGCTGCGGTCGACTGAATCCACGATGATCTTGTTGTAGTTCTTCTCGCGGTCGATGCTTCGCCCGTATTCCTTCTCCATCACATTGCTAAGGGCCGCATCGTCCAATTCCTTTCTTTGGCCGTTGAAGTAATTGCAAAAATAATCGGGATCGTCAGCCTTTCGCCGCGCGATTTCGTCGAGAGCCTTGTTTCGTAGTTTCGTTTGCTCGGAAGCCGGAAGGCTGGCAAAAATCTCCTGGAAAAGTTTGTTTCGGTTGATATCCCAGGGGCTGATCTTGCTGGTGAGAAAAAATTTGTCCCGCCCCCGGGCGCGGATGACGTGCGAATAACCTTCCTCACTCTTTCCCTGGCCGTAAGCGGGGGCTGTGTCAAGGTAGTTCAGGCCATGATCCAAAGCCAGCAGCACGTGATCGTAGTTATCGGGCGCTATGGTGTTGCCGCCCATGACCACTTCTGAAATCATCATTCCCGTTCTTCCCAGTCGGCGATAGGCCATTCCGCTCTGTCTGTTGCGCCATTGAAAAGCATCGCCAGCCGCGTCCATTTCCACTTTCGCGGCCACTGACGCGCACAACAGACCTTTTCCTGAAGCGATTAGAAATTCACGCCGGTTTTGCATGGTTTGACCTCGATGATGCGCTATTTTACCAACCACTTGTGCGCGCCGCTTCAGATATTTTAATGGGGACGAACTTGGGCTTGGAACGTGAAAAAATTGATTCAAATCCGTACGGGCGACCCTGTGTGGTCGCCCGCTGCAGAATCTAGCGGCTTTCTCTCAGCTCCCTTCCAAAGTGCATCCGCGGGAACTGTGCAATTTGTTTGCCTAAACGGTCAGCTAGTGCGGCGGGCGGCCGCATAGGGCCGCCCGTACGATCATACGATCAGATGGATTTTCTTACAGCTTCTCAGTTCAGTGAGGCCGCGAAACTTCAGGCGCGGGGCCCTCTGGCAACCGATGACCGATGACCGATTACTGATGACCGATGCCAGATGACCGATGACCGATGGCGCTCTTGGTCACGGCCTACTTTGCCTTGTCGATCAACTTTCTCTTGAACCTTGCCCTGTAATCCGTGCCCGGCACGCGAACTTCAATCTTCCGTTTCGCCAGATCCTTAGTTCCCGTAAAGGCATAGCCCAGGTTGTACTGGTATTGAATTGCGACGGCAACCCGAGAGCTAAATTCGGGATCACCTTCTATGAAGGGAAAGTTTACCCCCGCCGTGGTGTTTAGGATTCGACCCTTGGCTTCCAAATCCCCACCCAGAGACAGAATCCTGGCTCCCGCATCGTTTCCGGCCGCAACGGAGTAAAAGAATATGTCGGCTATCTGCAGATGGTCCCGGGTGGCTTCACCCAGACTGGTGAAGCTGGAAGAGAAGACCAGAATCACCTTGCGCTGGAACCTCGATTTCCGAAGTTGCGCGATCATCTCATCAATGGCGTACCCCGTATTGCCTCCGCCGGGCGAGTAAAATATTCCGGGCAGAGTCGCCGGTCTGCGGTCCTGCTGACTGCTCGGGGGTAATCCCGTTTGAGGCGGAGTCGTTACCCCGCCTCCCCTGAACGGTTTGGAGTGAGCGCCAGGATAAATTTCGTCCAATGCCCGAACCAGCTTCAGGCGGTCCGTCGTCAGAGGCGAGAGGAGGCGCATGTCGTCACTGTACGCGCCCAGCGCAATCTCATCCTGCGGCTTCAATTGATGAATGAAAGGAAGCAGAAATTGCTTGATCTGACCGAGCAGCGAGTTGTTAACCGATTCATCCACCAGAACTCCCAGGCTGACCGGCAGATTGTTGGCTTCGGCAAAATAAAGCAGAGGCATCTTTCGGCCGTCTTCGACGATTTGAAACTTGTCGCGTGTCAAGCCGCGAACCGGGCTGCCGTCGGAGCGCACAACTACCGCTTCTAGCAACACGGTCGTAACATCGACCCGGAAGACCGACTGGCTGGAAAGCAGCGCCATCATGCAAACCAGAAGAGAAGATGTAAGGCCGATTTTTAAGCCAAAGGAAGATTTTTGCAGAATTCGCTTAGTATGAGCCGGCCGCTTACGGCGCAAGATGCAACCGGCAAGAAACTGGTTTGCCGTGCAGTCTTCCGAAGAGCTCGTGACGTCCTCCATATTTGAAATTTTAGACTAGGTTCCCTTGGTGCACACGATGTTCGCAAATTGGTCAACTTTTAATCATCCCGATGAATCCCCCGCTGGCCACTCGCCACTACGTGCAGCCACAGAGCCGCGGCCCGAAGGGCGCGGCACGGCAATCTAAATTGTCCGCACAACTCCATAACCGAAAATATCTAGCCAGCTTGAGCAGCGTGGGATTGCCGAAGCCGGCTGTTCTAGCGCGCCGCGCCCTTCCGGCCGCGGCTCCGTGGCTGCACGCATTGTGCTATCTTCCCGTCTTCCGTGCCTCAGTGTTGAATGTTTGTGAATAAACCAGGCTTACGCGCGCGGCTCGGATTTTTCCACAGGAGTAGGCAAGAAATCTTGCACGGGAATGAAGCTTTCGATTTATACTCAGTCTACTTAGTAACGGAACCAGCAACACAGGAAGCAATCAGGGCCACAAAAGGAGAAGGGATAGGCATGTTTAGTCGACGAGATCTGCTGAAAATGGGTTTGTATACCGGGGGGGCTGCGCTGGCAACATCACCACGGGCGCAGGCACAACTGTGCAATCCGGAATCGTTTCCAACACCAAAGAGTCCGGACCTGAAACCATTTGCCCAGCCGCTGCCAATCATGCCGATCGCGCAGCCGGTGGATCGGCTCAGCCCCGTGCCCGTTCCGGGAAATCACCAGCGCTACGGAGAATTTCCTGCGAAGTTTTTCTATGACATGCCGGTCAGAGAAGTGATGCATAAGTTCCATCCCGACCTCCCGCTGAATTCGGTATGGGGCTACAACGGTATGATTCCAGGCCCGACCATACACGCCCGGTATGGAGAGCCGGTGCTGATGCGCATCCGAAACCTGCTTCCTCCTGACCACGTGGGGGTGGGTCTCCCCAAGCTGGCAACGCATCTTCACAACGGCAACACTGCCAGCGAAAGCGACGGCTACCCGCTGGACATTGTCGATGCCGGCACGTACCGCGATCATCACTATGCCAACGCTCCAGCCGGCGGAGATCCGCGGGAGATCATGAATACGCTCTGGTATCACGATCACTGCAACGACTTCACCGCTCAGAACGTGGCCAAGGGACTGTCGGCCTTTTACCTGTTGTTTGACACGCTGGATTCGGGAGACGAGAACGACCCCAATCCGGCCGCGTTCCGCCTTCCCAGCGGCCCGTACGATGTCCCGATGGTGCTCCACGATCGCGCCTTCGACAACAACGGCATTCAGCTCTACAACGTCTTCAACACGCTCGGTGTGTTGGGGGATAAGTACACAATCAACAACGCCATTCAGCCTTATTTTCAAGTGGCCCGGCGCAAGTACCGGTTCCGCATTCTGAACGGCGGCCCGTCGCGCTTCTATCAACTGGCACTGAGCAACGGGCAGCTATTCGTGCAACTCACCAATGACGGAAACATGCTGCCCGAGCCGATCGCGGTGAAGACCGTGACGCTGAGTGTCGCCGAGCGTGCCGATGTGATCGTCGATTTCTCAAATGCAAAGCTGGGAGACCAGATCTACCTGGTGAACCTGATGGAACAGACAAACGGGGCCGGTCCAACGGGCAAAACTCTGAACCCACCCGATCAGATGGTGCGCTTCGATGTGATAAGCAACGATACCACTGATCCCAGTCAAATACCGGGCAAGCTGCGCGAATTGCCTCCCATCAACATGGCCGACGTGAAGAATGAGCGCATCTGGAAGTTCGACTATCTGAACGGCAATTGGCTGGTGAATGGAAATCTGTTCGACAACGCCCGCTCCGATGCCGAAGTTGCCGAAGGCAGCGCCGAGATCTGGACGTTTCGCAACGAGGGCACCCAGTGGTCGCACCCGATCCACATTCACTTCGAGGAATACCAGGTCCTCTCCATCAACGGCGTCAAGCCGAGACAGGGCTCGGTCGATCTGGCCCGCAAGGACACAGTTTTTCTGGGTCCCAATGATGAAATCACGATCTTCATGCGGTTCCGCGGATTCTTCGGGAGATATGTGATGCACTGCCACAACGTCGTTCACGAGGATCACACCATGATGATTCGCTACGACGTGGTGCCGGCAAACAGGGGAAGACGCAGACCGTAATCGGCAGTTGTGTGCTTTGTGTCCCCCGTGCCCGCAGTGGTTAAAGCGTTTTTTAACCACAAAGGACACAAAGGATAAATCGAGCGAGGATCATCAGATGAACAGACGAACGGTGTTTCGAAATTTGACGGGCGGGATGGCTGCCCTTACGGGCGCGCTTGCCGGCGCGCGCGCGGCCCAAGAGGGGATAACGCGCTCCCCAGCGGAACCGCAGCGGCTGGCTGACGTTGCGCCGCTGCCCTGCCACTGTGGAAAACGGGGCCCCCGCGATGGCTACTTCCCCGACGTCGTCGTGACCTCTCACGAGGGCGGGCGCGCACGGTTTTACAGCGATCTGGTGATGGGCAAGACCGTCGTATTCAACTACATGTATACCCGATGCGAGGAACGCTGCCCGCTGTACACGATGAACCTGGTAAAGGTGCAGCGGCTGCTGGGCGATCGCGTGGGACGCGACATTTTCATGTACTCGCTTACGCTCGATCCGCTGGCGGACACTCCGAAGGTCCTGCGCAAGTACGCCGAAGGCCATGGCGTCGGACCGGGCTGGCTCTTTTTGACCGGCAAGCCGGCAGACATGGAGTTGTTGCGGCAGCGGCTCGGTTTTGTGGAGCCCGATCCGGAACTGGACAGGCAGAAATCGTCGCATGTCGGCTTGATCCGCTACGGCAACGAGAGGCTGGATCGCTGGTCGGCCTGCGCGGCGCAGTCCAATCCGGAGACGATCGTGAAATATATTTCCTGGATGGAGCCGAAAGGCTAGTCGGGATTATTGGCGAATGTTCACCGCTGAGACTCAGCGCGGCGAATCCGCAACAAAAACGCCAGGGACGCGGGGACACGGGGACGCGGCGAGCGTAGGGTTTGGACGCCGTAGGCGTCAGAGAGTATAGCCGGGGGCAGAGCGCGCTTTTGCGCGGCGCCCCCGGTCTGCGATACCCACGAAGGGTATGCACCCTGAAAGGGTGCGATAGGAATCGGGAAAATATTTTTTGGGAAGATCGGTTCGGCTCAATCATCGGGAAATTTTGTTGCACCCT
>DASXTB010000039.1:0-9856 GCA_036505615.1 Acidobacteriota bacterium | reverse complement strand
GGAGCGCCGAAGGCGCGGCACTCGATATCTGCAATATTGGGCGCAAGACAGGGAATTGCTTGGCTCCGTGTCGCGCCTTCGGCGCTCTGATTTCATATTTTTTTCTATTCCGGGCCTCACGGCCGGGCCTACCCGATGGCGGCCCTTCGGGCCTCAAATTCCATTTTATTTATTGAAAAACCATTTAATAGCTTTAGCAGAGCACGGAAAGCTTTTTTGACGTCCGTATAGGAGAATCCCAACCGAAATATCTTGAGTTGGGTTGATCGACGTTGAACAATTACTGTCGAATTTGGCGTGACATAATCGAACGTTTTCCAGGCACGCAGGAGAACTCTATTGCCAATCCGCAATTCGCAATCTGCAATCCGCAATTGACAGATGCCTTTCATTGATGCTTCCCAAGCGGAGTCGCCTTTGGTGGTGGCACTTGACGTGGGTACGTCGTCGACCCGGGCCATCTTATTTGATTCCCGCGCCCGGCAGGTAAGAGAAATGGAGGCAAGCGTCTCCTATAGTTTGCAGGAGACGCCCGATGGCGGTGTGGAGTTGATGGCGGACAGCTTGTTTGAGGCTTCAGTTTGTTGCCTGGATGATCTCTACAAAAAGATCGCTTCGCGGGTAGAAGAGGTGCAAGCGGTTGCCACGTGTACCTTCTGGCACAGCCTGGTGGGCGTGGACGCCGAAGGCCGAGCAATCACTCCGGTTTTTCTGTGGGCCGATGTCCGCAGCCGCAACGCAGCAGCGGGCCTGCGCCAAGATCGGGATGAAAGAGAGTACCACCGCCGAACGGGATGCATGTTCCACCACAGTTATCTCCCTGCTAAGTTTCTCTGGCTGCAAGAATCACAACCTGAGTTCCTCGACCGCGCATCGCAATGGATGTCGTTTGGCGAATATCTGCATGCGCGCTTTCTCGGATACAGTCTTTCGAGTATCTCCATGGCTTCGGCAACCGGACTGTTCAATCAACACACGCAGCAATGGGATGAAGAAATCCTCCGCCATCTGCCTGTGGATCGTTCTCGGTTGTCCGAACTGGGGGATTTTGACAGCGAAATGCCGGCTCTTGCTGCCGAGTATGGGAAGCGCTGGCCCAAATGGGGAAAGGTGCGGTGGATTCCCGCGCTTGGAGATGGCGCCACCAGCAACCTCGGAAGTGGCTGTGTGACACAGAACGAACTGGCGCTGATGGTAGGAACTTCCGGAGCGATGCGCGTGTGTTGGGAGACACGGACATTTGAAATTCGACCCGGATTGTGGTGTTACCGTGCAGACAGAAACCGCATAGTCATGGGAGGAGCGCTTTCCAATGGGGGTATTCTGTTCTCCTGGCTGCGGGAAACGTTCCGGTTGCCTCCTGCCGACCAGTTGGAAAGCCTGCTGGCGCAAATGCAACCGGACTCCCATGGCTTGACGGTCTTGCCTTTTTTGCTGGGAGAGCGAAGTCCTGAGTGGGCCGACCACGCTCGCGGCGCCATCGTGGGGCTGACGTTGCAGACAACGCCTCTTCAGATTCTGCGGGCATGCCTGGAGGCGGTGGCCTGCCGCTTCGCCCTGATCCAGGAACTACTGCGGGAAGTAGTTGCCAAAGACGCCCGCATTGTGGCTACCGGCGGGGCTCTGATGGCTTCAGATGTTTGGAAGCAAATTATGGCCGATGTGCTGGGACGTCCGATTGTGGCATCAGAAGAGCGGGAAGCATCCAGCCGCGGCGCGACTCTGCTGGCGCTGCGCGCGCTGGGAGTTGTCTCCGGCCTGCAAGAACTGCCGGCAGCCACCGGCAAGGTCTTCCAGCCCGATGTGCGAAGAAGCGAGATTTATCGGGAGGCCATTGAACGCCAGCGGGAATTATTTCGAAAAATAATCAGCGACAGGCGATCGTGATGGCCGCTGTTACAAGTAACCTGGATATTTCGGGAACATTCAACACCGAGCAACGTAGGCACCCTGAAGGGGTGCAATAGGAATCACTCAAATTGATTTCGGTAACACGTAAGGCGCAGGGCGCAGTTTTTGACGAGTCTTCAAGCTTCAGCCCTTCTCTGTGCTATTCTCCGTGTTCTTTGTGCCTTTGTGTTGAGCGGTTGTAAATAATTCAAGTGATCAATTTAAAATGCTGTCAACAAGCAGAGGAGGATCCGATGCCAGCCGTTGCGAAAAAAGAAGAGATTCCGCCAGGTCAGGCAAAAGCTGTCGAGGTGAATGGCAAGCGTATCGCCATCTTCAACGTGGATGGTACTTATTACGCCATTGACGACACATGCACACACCGCGGGGGGCCGCTCTCTGAAGGGGATGTGGAAAAGAGCAGACTACAAGTGACATGCCCCTGGCATGGAGCGGTCTACGATCTACTTACGGGCAAGGCCCGCGATGAAGGTCCTTATATGGGCGGAGCATCGGAAGCAGCCCACTTGAAAACTTATAAGGTTGAAGTGGAAGGATCGGACTTGAAGATAGATGCTTAATCCTCAATTTCATAAATACGGTGACGTATTCGGTTAGTGTTTTGGCTACCTCTGTATCCTGAACAACCGGATTCCCATTTGGCACAGGATACTTGGTTAATGAACAGAGGCTGAAAGAACTACCAGTAATCCTCCGTGAAAATCTCCGTGTGCCCGTGCGCGGACAGCACCTCTTTGGCATCGGCAATCATTCCCGGATTCCCGCACAGGTAAAAGGCGGAACTTTCTTCAACCAGTTCTTTCACTTTTTCGGCGTCCATTCCTTTCCCCGGGCGAGGATCGACGCTTCCGGTTTTTGGTTCGCCAAGGAAGTGGCGCAGCAGGTCGTTGACGCGCCCCTGCGCGAACTGAGGCTGAAAGTCGGGGTCCTCGCCAGGACGGCTCACCGTCGGAATGTAGTAAACACCCAGGTCCTTATTTCGGCCCCATTCCTCCAGTTGCGGTCGGTATCCCAAATCTATTGAATGGCTGACGCCGTGCATCACGACGAGCCGATAATCAGACTTTCCATTTATCGTTCCGTCGCGCTGCAGCTTGCGAATCATGCTGACAAACGGAGCCAGTCCCGTGCCTGTGGAAACCATAATTAGATTCTTCTTGTTCGTCCGCCCCAAAGTGAATTTCCCTTTAGGACCCATGTACCAGGCATGATCGCCCACCTTGAGGCGAAACAAATGAGGTGTAAACTCGCCTTCTTCGACAACGTTGATGTAGAACTCAAGAATCTTCGAGTCGTAAGGGGAAGAAGCGATCGAATAGGGCCGGGGAAGAAAACCCTTGGGGGTATCCAGAGCCAGCGTCGCATACTGGCCGGACTCAAAACGAAACTCTTCCGGCAGATCAAACTTAAAAATGGACAGCCACGGCCCTCCGACGTCAACTCTGTCAACCAACGTCGCGAGCTTCATCTTTGCTTTCAGCGCTTCCAGTGCCATGGGACAACATTATAACTGACTGGCAGTCTCTGGCCACTGT
This sequence comes from Acidobacteriota bacterium, assembly GCA_036505615.1. Classification (GTDB taxonomy): domain Bacteria; phylum Acidobacteriota; class UBA6911; order JACQSX01; family JACQSX01; genus DASXTB01. The sequence goes on along the minus strand of DASXTB010000039.1, from coordinate 6,410 downwards.
GGACTGCGAATGGCCAATAACGTGACTGATACCATGCCGCAAAGAAAATGAAATCACTGTTGCTCAACATTGTGGTGATGGTCTTAATCCTGGGGAGCGCCTTTTGGTTCACCCACTGGTTTGCCAAAGCCATGTACAACCGGTGTTGCAACTGCGGGGCACTGAACGCCAGGCGTCGATCTCACTGCCGGGTCTGCGGAACCAAGATTGAGTGACCGCTCCAGCGCAGGATCAGGGTTAGGGAGTAAGAGCTTTGATTTCGGGCGGCTAGCGGGCTTGAGGGCTCTCGTGGTCTGTTCGTTTCTTGCGCCGTGTCCTTGGTGTCCTTTGTGGTTAAATCTTTTTGCGCCACTACGGACACAAAGGACACGGCGGCCGCGACCTTAGATTCAATTTAAGATGTGAGGCCGACTTGACGAAGGAGCTCTCTTGACGGCGGCGATCTCATTTGCCTTGGCTAATGGCAGCAACCATATGGCCAATCTTGTAGGAGGCATCGTAGAGCCACCCTACCCGAATGCCGGTAGGCAGACGGTGACGGCCAAGGGCGGTCAGGCCGGCGGATGCAATACAGCCGCATTGGGAACAATCCGGGTTTCCGCCGAATTGACAGGGGGTAATGCGGCGCTTTAAATCAGCTGTTACTGAGCGAGTGGTCTTGGCAAAGATGCAGTGATCGGGATTCGCAGGCGGATTCGAGTAAGCTTCAATCAACGACTTCGCCATATCCAGTTTCGGATACCTTGCGCGTAATTCCAAAAGTTCACCAATTACCCGCTCCCGGATTTCTTTTGGAAGGATTTCGTAGCTGGTTTCTCCGACCTGAGGAGTGAAGATGCTCATCCAGACTTTCTTGACTTCCTTGCGCGGCGTCCAAAAATCCATGAATTCTCGCAAATATCCCGGACGCTCCGTCATCTGGCGTGTGATCGTGCAATGTACGGTGACCTGGTGTCCTTCAATGCTTTTCAGGATGCGGTCATAGGTGGCGGGCTTGCGGCGCGCATCATGCTCCGCTTGTAATCCGTCGATGGAAACGACGAAGGTCAAACGGTCTATGGCCGCCCATTCAACAGGAATAGGGCGCACGGCACTGGTTACCAGCTGAGTATGGATCCTGCGTGACGAGAGCTGCGGCAGGATTTGATTCAACTCGCGAAAGCGCACCAGCGGTTCACCCCCGACAATCGACAAGTGGAGCGGGCGGAGGCGATCGACCAGCGCCAGGACTTCATCGACGAGCTGCTGCCCCTTGTAATCATTAACCTCTCTCAGTATCGTCGCGCCGCCCAGATGCTCGTTGTTATAGGCGTAACAGCCCGGGCAGGAAAGAGGGCACTCGCGCGTAAGCTCAATTGAGAGGGCAGGAATATGGCCGCAAAGAATTCTCCACCAGCTTTGAAGGACATCGAAAGTATTCATTAAAATAATCTAACACGGCGTGGCGCGCGTTTTACGAAATATTCGTTTCCTTGACACACGCCTCTGCCGGGACAAGAACTCAGAACCGCGCCCGTCAGGGCGCGCGCGGTGAATCTAACAAGATTCGCCGAAATTTTTCTAATTTGCTGCCGGTTCAGAGCATTCTCTAGGAGCCGAGAAGTTAACAAAAATTCTCCCCACGCGCCCTTACGGGCGCGGTTCTGATTTTTTCTCACATTCCAAACCCAGCAGAGGCCGTCACTTTTCAGCGGTCAGGTATAGCCCGTTCCCTGATGAGCTGGCTCTTGCTGATGGCTGACACCTGACAGCTGAATTGCGGTCCGAGATTACCACAATCTCGGAAGCAACGCTGGCACTTGATCCCGATAAGCATCAAAAACAGCGCCGAACTGCTGCGCCAGCAAGCGGTCTTCTTCGGAAACGCGAATCCAGGTGCCAAAAAGGAAGATCGAAATTGTCACCGGAAGAGCAAACCAATGACTGTGAATCAACAGAGTTGCGATCAACATTCCCAACAAAGCGGTGTAAATCGGATGGCGCACCCGTCGATAAGGACCTGACATGACAAGCTCGTGACCTTCCAACAGGCGTGCCGTCAGGCTCCACTGTTTCCCAAGCGTCCGCACGGCCGACGCGGCCAGCCAGATCGAGCCGGCCAGAAGCGCCCCGGCAACAAGCGCCAGCGGATAGTTCCATCGCGCATCGGGAAGCTTTAGCAGATTGTCAGATGGCCAGTGCTGAATACTCCAGGCTAGAAAGAACGCGACCCCTTGCAGAACGATCCCCAGGCGGGAACGGCCGGACTGGCGCTTATTCTTTTCATCCGACACCCTCTTCCCGCGCGCGCGAATGAAAGCGGCGAAGAATCCGATCCATCCGACGACCAGGATCGAGTGCAGAGTTATGTAGAGGGCAGGCTTAGAAAACTGCACCGGGCTTACTTGGCCCAATATCCCTGGCGCGTCGTTTGCACCGCGACTCCTTCCCGGACGCTGGTTATCCTTACGCGGTGGAACTGACCGTCTCGGATCCTGCGCTGAGGAATGTAGGTAACGGTGGAAACCCGCGACAACTCATCGATGATCTTTGTATACGCGGCCGCCAGGTCCGGAAGCTTGAGCGTTTCGAAATAACGTCCCCCGCCGGCTTCCGAAAGCGCAGTCAGGTATTTCTTGGCGTGGTCGTACTTGGATTGAGCGATATATTCGGCAGTGTCTCGATTAGAAGGGTTGCGTCCTACAAAAATCGGCCCCACCTTTCCGCCGGTCGAGCCGACCGGGGGATCCCATCCCGGATCGGTAGGTGAACGGCGCACGGGATCGTAAAGCCGCCGGTAGTGGTCTCGAGAGTCATATTGAATGCAGTAGACTACGATTCCGGATTCTTCAATAATCTTCACAGAGTCTCGCTCCGAAATTCCGCGGCTTCCCTCATCAATTCCGTCCGTGTATAAGATCATCGCCTTACGAGGAGCATCCCGCGTGAATTTTTTCTTTGCCGCCAGAGCCACAGCTTCGTAGAGGACGGTGTGGTCCGCCTTCTGGTTGGTGCGGACCTGCTGAACTGCTTCTTCTACTTTCTCAGGAATGGAAGTCCAATCACAGTCGACGTATACCTCGTCATCGAAGGTGAGCAGCAATAACCGGTTGTTTTGCATTAACTGTATGACAAAGTCGACCGACTGCTGTCGAATTGCTTCCAGGTTATTGACGGTGCTGGGGCTGGAATCCAGCAACAGAGCCACGTCAAACGGCTCCTGAGAAGTGAATACGCGCTCAACCTTCTGCTCCACGCCGTCTTCGAACAGCTTCACTTCCTCCGGCCGCAGGTCGGTGATCGCCTTTCCTACGCGGTCTGTGAACCGGACGTGCATCACCACCTCTTCGGCACTGGCTCTGAAGGTCGTCGTCCGGTTGGCCCTCTGAGCGGAAAGCGGAATCGCGACCGCCAGAGAAAAAAGCAATAACAGGGGACCGGCATGGGGGCGAATACTGCGGTTCATGTCAAGGATGATGAAGAAATGTAGTAGAAGGTTCAAGCTAAAGTTTCGGAGGGAAAATTACCGTTGCAATCTGACGGTGAAAGCTGGAAACTGATGCATCTCCTCGACGCTTTGAGCGCTGGAGAATCTCGTCGTTTGTCTCTTGTGCCGGAGGCTGGTAAAATCCAGCCTAGTTGACCGTCTTTCCAGCCAAGGGAGGTGTGATGCTTAAGAGGGAATTGCGCCTGGGCGACACGGTAGATGATTACTGCATTCGCTGCCGATTGCTTACCAACCATGCCATCGTCACCCTGATGAACCGCCAGGTGGGCAAAGTGCGCTGTGAGACTTGTTATTTTGAGCACGATTTCCGGCATGGGGAGGGGCGCCCGAAGAAGTCGGAGCCGCTGAAGAAAAGAACCGAGCTGGGAGAATTGCCTTCAAGCTGAAATTGAGGCTGGATCAGCGTTCCGTCTTTGATTTTCCAAAAGGGTCCTTGAAACCGAGCGCCTTGGCCCTTCCGCCTGCCGACTCGGCCTCAGCAATCATTCCCTTTCGCTGGTAAGCCATTGAGAGGCTGGTCCATCCAAGAATATTCTCAGGTTCCAACTCGGTTAACCTCTTAGATGCCTGAATGGAGCCGTCGAAGTCTCCATCGTGATAGCAGGCCATGGCCAGTGCATGGTAGGCATCTGCGAAATCGGCATCCAATTCAGTCGCCTGGCGCAGATATGTGACGGCATCTCCAAATCTGTCTTCAGAGAAAGCTTCCATTCCCTTCAGGTAGAAGTCGTCTTTGTCCATAAGGGCATTCTAGCAGGCCGGAAGGCGGAAAGCAGGAATCAGGCGGCAGGAGGCAGAAGTCAGAAGGCGGAAAGCAGAATGCGCGTGAGGTTGAGTAGCCGTAAGAGTTTTCAGTTTCTGATTTTTCTGATCCTAGCTCCAAATTTCGCGCCCCGATCTTTAGGGCAAACTGGACCTTCGGATCCACCATCCTCCAGCTACTTCCAAAAAGTGCGGACCTTCCATTCAGTCGTTGAATTCAAACAGCAAACCAGAGAGAAGGTCTCGCTGAAACGACAAGCCCAAAGCGCCCTTTCCAACGGGAATTCTCTACTCGGATCGACCAGGGGACTGGTGCTCCGGAAAATCGACGGCAACTTAGAATCGTTCCCTTCGGACCGGCTTCTCCCTTGGAACGAGATAACGGTCACCGCCGAGGAAGCTCCAGAAGTGCTCTGGATCGGGACAACGCGCGGAGCCATTCGCTACAACTATGGGATTACGCCCGCCGCCTTGGAATACTTTGCGGGCAAACGATGGTTGCCCGATGATCGGGTGATTGGAATTGGATTTCAAGAAGTCGCCCCGCCCCGAAAAATCATTTGGATTGAAACGCCCGCCGGATTCAGCCGGATCGAATACAAGCCAATGGTTCTGGCCGAGAAAGCCAGCCAGTTCGAAGAGCGCGTGCGGGCGCGCCACGTTCGGCACGGCCTGACGGCAAGCTCGCACTTGCGTACGGCGGGTGATCTTTCCACCAACCAGACGGTTTCCAGCGACAACGATGGGCTCTGGACGGCAATATACGTGGCGGCCGAATGTTTTCGATACCGGGTTACCGGCGAAACGGCCGCGCGCGACTTTGCACGCCAGGGAATCCGGGCGCTGATGCGCCTGGAATCAATCACGGGAATATCCGGCTTTCCTGCAAGATCGTTCATTCAGGTGGGCGCCGAAGAGCGTCCCAGAGACGGTGAGTGGCACCGCACGCCGGACGGCCAGTGGGAGTGGAAAGGAGACACCAGCTCGGATGAGATTGTCGGCCATTATTTCGCTTACTCGATTTACTACGATCTTGTCGCCGGCGAAACGGAGAAAAAGGAAATCCGGGCCGTCGTCGAAAGAATTACCTCTCACATCATCGATCACGGATACCATCTGGTCGATGTTGACGGCAAACCGACCCGCTGGGGTTGGTGGGCTCCCGTCGAAATCTGGGCGGATGCAAGCGAAACGGGTCTGCGCGCGCTTCACCTGCTGTCACACCTCCGCACGGCGTATCACATCACCGGAAACCCTAAGTACAAGGCGGCCTATGACGGCCTGGTTAACGATCACCGCTACGCGCTGCTGACGCGGAATCAAAAGATCAACATTCCGGGACACGTCAATCATTCCGATGACGAGCTGGCGTTTCTCTCTTACTATCCACTGCTGCTCTATGAGGAAAACCCGAAGCTCAGGGGGATTTACAGCGAGAGTCTGGAGCGAAGCTGGCTGGTGGAACGGGCGGAACGTAATCCGCTCTGGAATTTTATTTATGCGATCGGAATGACTAACGTCGAAGGTCGAAAGTCGAAGGCCGAAAGTCACAATTCGGGAGTCGCAGGTCGCAGGTCGAAGGTCGAAAGTCACAATTCGGGAGTTGCAGGTCGCAGGTCGAACGTCGCAGGTCAAAAATCGGGAGTTTCAGCTGAGATATCTGACCTGCGACCTGCGACGTTCGACTTGCGACCTGAGGCTTTTGACCTGCGACTCATGATCAGCGAAGCGATCCAGACCTTGCAGCAGATTCCGATGGATTTGATAACGTGGGATGTCACCAACTCGCACCGTCTGGACATTGTGCTCGATCCTAATTTGGATCGCTTTCATCGCCAGCAGTCGCTGCTCGTGCTGTCTCCCGATGAACGTCCTTTGATGAAATGGAACGGAAATCCTTACGCCCTCGATGGTGGGAATGGCGGCCGCAGCGAAGATGACGGGGGTTTCTTTTTGCTTCCATATTGGATGGGCCGGTATCATGGGTTCACTCCGTGAACTTTGCGCCGCGAAGCGGCGCCTGGAGTTTGGACATTTCTGGGGGCCACAGGCGTCACCTACGTCAGAGCCCGGAGCGTAAGCGACGGGTCCCGCCCACGTGTTTAATCGGCAGGACCCGTCGCTTACGCTCCGGGCTCTGACATATCGCGGGCGCTGCTCT
>DASXTB010000038.1:0-7747 GCA_036505615.1 Acidobacteriota bacterium | reverse complement strand
TCCGCTTCGCCCCGTCCTCGGCAATGTACATAATCTCGTGTTTGAAAATGAAAAGGTTGGGCTGGCCGTCACGAGTGAGCCGCACCATATTCTGATCGTAATACTCGATCCAGCCACTCACTACTTCACCATCCGCCAACTTAATGTTGACCGGCGTCTGTTTTTCACCCAAGGCCCTTAAATATGTTGCCTCCTGCGATGTCTCCACAGGAGGAACCGATCTTCCTTTGTGCGCCAAATTCGGGGTTCCCTGACCGTGAAAGGGCATAAGCTCCATTCTACACGCCGCTTCGCGCTGCCCTGATCGACATTGGCCAATGTTTTCTCTAGAAGCTCAGTCTCAAACCAAATTCCAATTGACGCGGAGCACCAAGCCCGAAGACCCCGGTCCCAACTCCAATCCGCGTATTCCCCGCCGCGCGCAGGCTTGCTGTCGTGCCATTCGCAGTCCCATTCGAGCCATCGAGGATTCCGCTCAATTCACTGCTGGGACTATCAAAGTTCGCGAGATTGAACGCATTAAAAAATGACACGATGGGTTCGATGATCAGTCCCTCACGCACCTTGATAGGCCAACTGAGTTTTAAGTCCAAAGCACGCAGCCAACTCATTCCAACCTGGCCCCCGTTCCCAACATTTGGACAAGCCGGGTCAGTCCTGGGTATCGGGGGAGCCGGGCAAAGCGGCTGCTGCACTGCTCCCAAGGCATCCAGTTGCGCTTTTGTAAAAAGATTCGCAGTGATGAGAGCCTGACCCGCTGGTGTAGGCGTGCCGGCGAAGTTGGAGTTGTAATTACTAATCAGATTATTGATGTCCCCTGCCGAAACGCTTCTGCCAAAAGCCCCCAGCTTGGTTCCAGGTACCAAGTCACCAACCCCGCCGTTGGATACCGCCGTCCCATCGCCGGTACCGTCGCCGGTAACGTCGGTGATGAAAATGCCGCCCGCCAGACCGCTGGTCGGGAGCCTGAGATTAAGAGGCAATGGACTATAAAAGTGAGAAATGACGCTTAAACGTAGCGAGTACGGGAGCTCCACAGTTCCGCCGAACGAAATCTGATGTTTTCGATCCAGCCCGTTGGGTCCAATAAATTGGGTGGGATGGTTATTGTCTTCCGCGAAGTTAATAAAGTCTGTGTCCTGCGCCGTAGCTACGTATCGCGAAAAAGCATAGGAAAGTTGCAGGTTGGCCCGCTTAATCCGGCCATTCGCAAGATTAAGGTTCTGCTTCAATGACATCTGCAGCCCGTTGTACACCGAGCGGCCAATCGGAAACAGCATTTGATTGGTGCCCAGATTCTTATTCTTTCCCGGAAAGGCTGCAGCCGGCTGTTTCACCAATGAGCACGGGAAACCTCCACACAGCGAATTACCCGAGTCCAGTCCATTGATAGCGAAGTCCGCAATACTGGCATTGGAAGGACCCGAGGAGCCGAGATAGCAGCTAATGGCGGCCTGGGAGTTTGCACCAGCAATCGTCGCCGCCGGACACCCAAACGGAGTAACCGTGGCAGTGATCGCATCCAGCGCAGCCTGAACGTCGAGGAAACCCGCATCCCCCACGTGGTTCACATCCACCGTGAGCTGGGCATGAGTTCCTACGTTACGAACATAGTCAGCGGTAAGCACCAATCCGTGACCGAACTCATGCTCCAGACCAATATTCATCTGAACTGAGCGCGCGGTCTTGTAGTCCGGAGCAAACAGATTCGTGCCTGTCGCATTAATCACGGAGGTCAGCGTATTTCCGATGAAGACACTGTTCACCGCTGGTCCTGCGGCGATTGTGGCTGCCTGATACTGCGCCTGTAATGCAGCAATATCGTGGACCACGGCTCCAATCGGCTGATTACAAAAAGTCGGAGTCACAACCGTGCCCGTTCCAGGGAGCGTAAAAGACTGCGCGTTGCCATTGCTGCAAACCGTTTGTTGCGCCAGGAACAATCCCTGTTGCAGCCGTGGCGGTCGGTTGAACAGATTGTTGTTCCAAATGGAATTTTCGTAGAACAACCCAATTCCCGCACGGATTACAGTCTTGCCACTCTTGCCCGGGTCCCATGCAATCCCGAGCTGCGGGGCAAAGTTAGTATTGGGCTGTCGCACCCGATTTCCCAATCCTGGCCCGAACAGATCCAGGATATTCCCCGTACAGGGCGTACCTCCTGCGACCAGGTTCGCGGCCAAAGTAGGATCAAGTTGTGAACATGGAATCGGACCAATGTCGCTGTCAGTGCGTCCAGTGTCGCGAACATAACGCAGGCCGGCATTCAACGTGAGGTTAGGCCAAATCTTCCAGGCGTCACCGATGTACCACGAAACTCGATTATCGGGACCGAGTCGTCCACCAGGCAAACCAAATGCCGGCAGCTCAGAAGAGAATCCCTGCCCGTTGCCCAGAATTACTTGCTGCACAGGATAGTTCAGCGGGTTCCCAGCGCCTCCCGCAAATCCGCCCGTCGCTAGTGACACATCAGAAACAGAAGAGACGGCCGGCGCGCTTCCCAGGAACTTGGCGAAGCCGCCGCCCAAAAGCCGGTTGTAACCGAAACCGTAGCGCAGAATGTGGGAATGATAGGTCTTGCTGCCGTCATACTTAAATTGCTTGTCCGTCTGGTAGGTTCCTTGCGGGGCGAGAAAATTTGGACCCGAGCAGAAATCATCCTGCCCAGCGTTTAGACAGGTTGGATCGTTGCCGATTGCCAACTCCAGAGCGGGAGCGGGATTCAGAATATTGCTCCCCGTCACCGCATCTGTGATTCCGTTCCGGAATTTGGTGTATCCCACGCGAATGCTATGGGTGTAGCTTCCGGTATTGAAGTCCAGTCCCACCGCATGCACCGGTGTGTGATTATTATTTGCAAAAGGTTGAAACGTGTTGGGAATGAAACCAGAAACGTTGCGGTTCTGGTCAAAGGAAAATCTGTAAAACAATCGTGCCGAACCTCGCAATTGATAATCGAGGCGCCCGATGGTTTGCGTCTCGCGAAAAGGGGAATTAAAGTTCCCTGACAGCGAAGCAAATTGGCCTCCCGAAAGCACAGGCGCCAATAGGTCTTGCTTGGTGCGCTCCCCGTCTAGGAAAAAGAAAAGCCGATCCTTAATTACCGGCCCGCCGAGACGGCCGCCAAATTGATTCCGCTGAAATGGGTTGGCCTTACCTCCCGGAAGAGCTGCCGCCACGCTGCTGTCGCGGAAAGCATAGAAAGCCTCGCCATGCCAGCTATTGGTCCCCGATCGCGTGACCACATTCACCGCGCCCGAGGAGGTCAATTCGGTCGATAGGTCGAGAGAAGATTGTCCAACCTGAAACTCTTGGATCGCTCCCTCGGGAATGTTTTGTGTTGTGGTTCCGACCGTCTCATCGCTGATATCGATGCCGTCCACCTCAATCCGCGCGGTTCGTCCGAAACGTCCTCCAAACGAGATGGAAGAGAATCCGTTCTTGGTCGGATCAAAGTTGCCTCCATCTTGGATCTGCACTCCCGGCTCAAGCTGTGCCAAGTCGAGGAAATTGCGCCCATTGATGGGAAGATTGTCGATCTGATCTGCGTTGAGCACACCTTGAACCGTGGCCTGCTCTGTATTGACGTGCAATTCAGTAGCAGCAACTTCAACTAGTTCTTTGGTGTTCCCCACCTGCAGCTTCAAACTGCCGGGTGCAGTGACCCCGACCTCGACCTTGATCGGCAGTTCGACGCTCTTGAAGCCACTTTGCTCTACGCGTACAACATAATCGCCAGGGATCAACGCGCCCGAGGTATAGGTCCCAGCCGAATTCGTCGTGGTGGTGAGAACCTGTCCGGTAGCTTTATTGGTGATGGTGACCTTGGCCCCACTGACCAGTGCGTTACTGGGATCGAGGACGGTGCCTTGAATGCTTCCCGTCGAAATCGTGGTTTGGGCGAGTCCGCTGGCTGTAAACGTCAGCAGCAGAATCCAAATCAGCTTGAATCGCGTCACAATCTCGGAATTGCGAGGGGACACCATTTCATTCACCAAGCCTTTCCTACTTAGTCTGGTTTCCAGTTTCTGGTTACTAGAAAACCCGAAACTCGAAACTATGCCCTACAAACAATCCGCCTGCTCAGGAAATGAGTACGGAAAGAAACGGTGGCCTTGCAGTTCCTCATTCAACAGAATTCGTTCCCTATCCCAGCCAGGGGACAACATACTCTGTTGATCAGCCTACCCGATGCGAAAGCGATATGCCCCTTCAGCAGACTAAAGCAACCAAGTATCCAAAATAGCGGTGAGACATTCTATTCTGCCTTAAGCGATTTAGAGAAGCCCATGCACGCCGGCGTTCCCCGGTTTCCAACTCTGGAATTCTGAATCCGGTTATATGGAGAATCAACTTTCGTCAAAACTGAGTAGTCCTGACCTAGATACTGAGTATCGGTTGTGTTGAGAATCTCAGCGCGACTTCGAGCTGTAATATCCAATCCGGTGCCGCACTTTGAAGTTGGAACTCGCTGGAAGCCCGTTTACCGTCACTTGGATCCGCCGGAATTCCGCATCAGACAGCCTTTGTGAAGGATAGTAAGCAAGCATATATTGCGTACGCAGTTCGTCGCTGATCTGCCGGAAGGCGTCGTCCAACTGAGGCAGCGACTTGGCATAAAAATATTTCCCTCCCGTATCGTTCGAAAGCTGGATCAGCGCATGCTCCCCGCCGGTGTCCCGCCCCGCGCTGGCTTCGATGGGAACAACAATGATGCTATACAAGATGGCTTCCGCTTCCTCGGCTGCCCGCACCGCGTCTTTATAGTCCACTTTGCTCATGGTGTCGCCGCCATCGGTAATGATCACCATTACCTTTCTCCCCTGCCGCGGCTCCAATGCTTGCGCTCCCAGGTAAAGCGCGTCATACATTGCAGTAGCGGCACCCATACGAATGCGATCCACGCCGTGATCAATTCTGCCAAGGTCAGAAGTAAACGGGACGACCTCATTCACAATCTCGCTGAATTGATAAAGTGAAAGTGCGTCAATTGGCCGCAGAATGGCATGGGCAAAACGCCGAGCCGAAGCCAGCTCGAGCGGCAAGTCTTTGCGTGTACTTAGACTCGTATCAACAGCCAGGACAATCGACAGCGGTAGCGCCGATTCCTTGTCAAAGACCGAGATTTTCTGATCCTTTCCATCCTCTTGCAGCTCAAAGTTATCTTTTTTCAGGCTGGCAATTGGCGCTCCGTGCTCGTCAGTCACAGTGACGAACACATTCACCAGCTTCACATTAACTTTGAAAGTGGTGTCCGGTTCCTGCGCGCCAGAAGTAAGGCACACTGCTGCAGACAAAAAGAGAAACAGACCAGCGGTAGCAGCTTGTCTCATCGGGAAGCTGGTCACTTAGATGCGCGCTTGATTGCCGGGGTGCCTTGGGCGCGAGGAATCTCCGCTGGAAATGGCTCCCCATCTGCCCAAAGCACGCCGTCCTCAAAGTATTCCTTCTTCCAGATCGGCACCGTGCGCTTAAGGGTATCGATCAGCCAGCGGCAGGCATCAAAAGCAGCCGCCCGATGCGCTGACGCCACCACAATCAGCACGCTGGTCTCGCCGATTTCCAGCCTCCCCAGGCGGTGAAGTATGGCAACATCACGGATCGGAAAACGCGACACTGCCTGTTCGCTGAGCTCTTCCATCTGCTTCAACGCCATGTCTTCGTAAGCTTCGTAGTCAAGGTAGAGCGTTCGCCGCCCACGCGTGTTATCGCGAACGACCCCCTCGAAGACCACCGCCGCACCGTCCTGCGCTCGCTTGATTCCTTCCAACACTGCGTGAGTTTCAATCCGTTCGCGCACGATCGCGGCATGCATGGGGCGGCCTTTCGGATCCCTACCCTTCGCCTGCTCTGATTCTCCAGCACCCCCGCTGACCGGAGGAAGCAAAGCGATCTCATCACCCTGACTCAACTTCGCCTCCGGACCCGCGTATTCCTGGTTCACCGACATCGCAATTGCAGACACCCATTCCTTCAGCCGAGGAATGCGCGCCTCATAGTGACTGAGCACATCCCCCAAAGTGGCATCGTCCGGAAGGTCGAGCGACTCTCCTCCCTGACCCGCAAGGTCCTTGAGGATGCCGAAAAACAGTATGCGTACCAACATGAGGAATCTGATGAGCTTATCTTTATCGTAGCGCCAGCGTCCCGCCGGCAACGCAGGCCGCTCCTGTGACGCCGACGTCTTCCTGGGATTGAATTGCCGGCGCGACGCCAGCGCCACAGGTATTAGTCTATAGCGCATCGCCTTCGCGGCTGCAATTTCCTCCAACTTTGCACCCGACGTCTATATGTCGGGAACCCTCATTTTTGTTACCCTATTAAATTGTCCCCGTAACGAGGTGCCTATGCCAGGAGCGTGCCGTTTGTTCTGGACTTTAACTTGCCTGTTTCTTTTTGCCATCGCGCTCTGGGCGGATGATAGTTCATCCTCCAGCACAGCGACTGCTCCCGCGACTCCTCCCAAAGCCAAGACCGAAGTTGTCGAAGACAACATTCACGGTCACAAGATCGCCGATCCCTACCGCTGGTTGGAGAACTCCCAAGCCTCGGACACTCAACAATATGTCCACGACGAACTCGCCTACACCCGCAGCATCCTCGACCCGCTCCCCGGACGCGCTCAGACTCATCAGCGCCTGACGCAACTCCTTTCCATCGGCACCATTGGCACACCACAACTCGGTGGCAACTTTTATTTCTATACCCGCCGTGAAGGGACACAAAACCAGCCCGTACTCTTTGTACGCGAAGGAATCAACGGCGAAGATCGCACCTTACTAGACGTGAACCAACTCGCCGCCGACGGCACGGTCGCCCTCGACTGGTGGTTTCCCTCGGAAGACGGCAAGTATGTCGCTTATGGCACTTCCGCCAGCGGCTCGGAAGAAAGCACATTGAAAGTGATCGAAACCGCAACCGGGAAACAATTGCCTGACACCATCGAGCGTACCCGCTTCGCCAGCGTCGCCTGGAAAAAAGATAACTCCGCCTTTTTTTACAGCAGACATCCGAAAAAGGGGGATGTGCCTTCCGGGGAAGAGGTCTATCACGTCAAAATTTTCTATCACGTCATGGGAACCGACCCCGCGAAGGATCCGCTGATCTTCGGCGAAGGCCGCAAAGCCCAAGACATACCCGGTGTGCAACTAGCTGACGACGATGATCGCTGGCTGCTCATCACCGTATTCCAGGGTTGGGCTAAAAGCGAAATGTACCTGCAGGATTTGAAAGCCGGCACCCCGCCGGTTGAGATCACCAGCGGCAAAGACTTCCTGTACAGCGGCGAGGTCTACCAAAACAAGCTTTACATCACCACCAACGAAGACGCACCTCGTTCCCGCGTGTTAGTAGTGGACGCCGCCAATCCCAAACGTGAAAATTGGAAGGAAATCGTCCCCCAATCCGATGCGGTGTTGCAGAATACTGCAATCGTCGGCGGGAAACTCGGCGCCCAGTACGAAAAGAATGCCAGTTCCCTGCTCAAACTTTTCCAACTGGATGGAAAGTTCATCGACGACATCCCGCTACCTGCCATCGGCACCGTCTCCGGCACAGGCAGCAAGTGGAATCGCCAGGAAATTTTCTTCGGCTTCCAATCTTTCACCATTCCGCCGTCCATTTATCATTACGATCTTTCGTCCCGCAAAACCAATTTGTGGGACAAGGTGAACGCCCCCGGCATCGATCCTTCCGCCTACGAAGTCAACCAAGTCTGGTACACGTCGAAAGACGGCACCAAGGTTCC
>DASXTB010000037.1:0-7457 GCA_036505615.1 Acidobacteriota bacterium | reverse complement strand
TAGCTCTGAAGTTTGGACATTTTTAAACGACAGGTCGAGTTAAAGCCCGCCTCCGGCGGGCTCTGGAGTTTGGACATTTTGGAGAGACGGCCGGTGGGCCGTCTCCCGCACAATCTTTCATCGTGCAGGAGACGCCCCACGGGGCGTCTCTCCAATAGCGCCGCTTCGCGGCGCCTAGCTCGCCTCCGGTGGGCTTAGCTGTCCGCCCACTGCCAGGCATCGACCCTTCATTTTTCAGCAAAAATGTCCAAACTCCCCAGGCCGCTGAAAGCGGCCTGGGGACGGCCCTCAGGCCTTCTCTCCCCTACCAAAATGTAGAAACTCCAGAGGCGCCGCTGGAAGCGGTCTGAGACGGCCCTCAGGCCGTCTCTCCGCTCTAAAAAATGCGCTCTACATTGGGTACCGCTTCCCGGCCGTTATCGGGTTTCACAGACTGTGGCTTGGCCTCGACAATGGCTACAGCCTTGGCCTCGACAATGGCTACAGCCGCATTCTAAAATCGTTTCCGCTATGATCTGGATTGGCACATCCGGCTACAGCTATCCCGAATGGAAAGGAAGTTTTTATCCGGCCGATCTTTCCACCGCCAAGATGCTCCCCTATTACGCGCAGCATTTCACCACTGTGGAAATAAACAATACATTCTACCGTATGCCAAGCGAGAAGCTGCTGGCGGGTTGGGCTGAGGCGACTCCTGCCCGGTTTAAGCTGACGCTGAAGGCGCCACGGCGGATCACCCACGACGCCGCCCTTCACAACTGTGAAGATCTGGCGCGCTCGTTCTGCGAAATCGCCGGGACGCTCGGCGACAAGCTGGGAATTCTGCTCTTCCAGCTTCCTCCATTTTTCAAGAAGGACCTGGCGCGGTTGAATTCATTTCTTTCCTCGCTGCCGGGAGGCATCAGAGCGGCTTTTGAATTCCGCCATCCGTCCTGGCATGCCGAAGACGTCTTCGATCGGATGCGCCAATCCAATTTGGCGTTATGCATAGCCGACAGTGAAAAAATGTCCACACCCGTGGTGTCTACCGCGGATTACGGCTACTTCCGCCTTCGTGATGAAGGGTACACAAAAGAGGACATCGATCGTTGGGCTGAGACGGTCAAGAAACTTCAGCCTGGCTGGAAGGACACCTTCGTGTATTTCAAACACGAAGAAGAAGGAAAGGGACCAGAGCTTGCCAAAATGCTGCAAGAAAGGGTTCAAGATAAGAATAAAGCGCGGGGTTAAAGAAAACTCACTTCATTCTCGAGACTTACTTTTCATCGCTTCCATTTTTTCCTTCAGTTTGTCCTTGGGTAGAAATCGGTAATGGCTGAACTGACCTCCAGCGGCGAGCCAACTGCCTCCATCCATCGTAATCACATCCCCTGTCTGATAACTGGATAGATCGCTCAACAAGAACAGCGCTGAGTTGGCAATTTCCTCTTTGGTTCCCCACCGACCGAGAGGAACTCGTCGCCTGGCGTCGGCTTCAACCTCTTCGCCGGCCATCAATCTCGACCACGCGCCCTCGGTAGGAATCCCGCCGGGAGCAATCGCGTTGAGCCGAATTCCCAGACTTCCCCACTCCACCGCCAGGCTGCGGGTCATCGCAAGAACACCCGCCTTAGCGCAGGCCGATGGCAGCACATAGGCGCTTCCGGTCCAGATATAAGTTGTCAGGATGGAAATAATTGAGCCCGGCGCCTTCCGCTCCATCAGGTGCCGCCCGACGGCTAGCGTGCAATAGACGGCTCCGTACAACACGATGCGCGTGACCGCATCGAATCCGTTGGGTGTAAGATCCTCAGAGCAGCAGAGGAAGTTGCCTGCAGCGTTATTGATCAATCCATCCACTTTGCCAAATGCGTCAACCGTGGCGTTCACAAGAGCCTGAACCTGATCGACTTGGCGCACGTCGGCGCGGTGGGCAAGCGCCGCGTTGGATCTATTTGAGGCGCGGTTGATTTCCACCACCGCTTTCAATAGACGCTCTTCGTTTCGGCCGCAAATCATCACCTGGGCGCCGTGTTGAACAGCGGCCCTAGCCATGGCGAGTCCGAGCCCGGAACCGCCTCCCGTGACAATGATCGACTTCCCTTGCAACAGGTCAGTGCTGTACATGATTTCTCCAAGTTTCAAGTTTGGGGTGACTTTAGCAGCAGTTTCCGCGATTTCAAGAAACTTCTTAGCCGCTTCTTACGTATTACACGGCAGCAGGGAGATGAGTTATGGAGACATTCACGGCTGATCGTGAAGGAAAAAAAGATCGCTGGATGGAAGCCATCTTGGGCACTCTCAAAGAACTCTCATCGGCCGAGCGCGATGTCTTCGTCCTATATCAATATCACGCCTTTCCTCTCACAGAAATCAGCGCAAAACTGTCGCTCTCGAGCCAGGAAGTAGAGACGCTGCTGGCAGCGGCGCAGGCAAAACTGATCCGTAATCTGAAACCCCTACGCAGAGCTGCTGCAGTCTGATATAAAGACTTCCGCCTTGGAGGCCAAAATGGCGGACTTGCGCTATCCCATAGGAAAATTTTTCCCCCTTCCGAATCCAACACAGGAGCAGCGGCGAAAGCTGATTAAAGAAATCAGCCGGGCCCCCGCCAAGCTGCGGGCGGCCGTGTCCGGGTTGTCGGAAAAACAGCTCAACACTCCGTATCGTCCGGAAGGTTGGACGGTTCGCCAGGTGGTTCATCACGTTCCAGACAGCCACCTCAACGCTTATGTTCGATTTAAGCTGGCGCTGACCGAACGGCAACCCACTATTAAACCTTACGACGAGAAGCTCTGGGCGTCCCTCGAAGATGTGCGAAAGACACCCGTGGAAACATCTTTGAGCCTGCTGGAATCTCTGCATGAGCGGTGGGTTGTCCTGCTGCGTTCGCTTGCCGCCCGAGACTTTGCGCGGACGCTTCAGCACCCGGAGCTTGGCATAATGACTCTCGATGCACTGCTGGCCATGTACGCATGGCACGGCCGCCATCATGTTGCCCACATCACGTCACTACGCGAGCGTATGGGTTGGAATTAGCGGGTCTCCGCGGTTTTCAGTAGAAATCTGTAGTCCTACCTGTGGCGGGTGAGATCATACCGCCGGTATGGACTGGGGCAATTTAGATTTGGAAAATGGACCGCTAGCCGAACACCGCATTGTGTGCAGCCACAGAGCCGCGGCCGGAAGGGCGCGGCGCGCCAGAATGGCCGGCTTCGGCAGTCCCACCGTGCTCGAGCGGGCTAGATATTTTCAGTTATAGGGTTGTGCGTATTCTTAGATTGCCGCGCCCTTCCGGCCTCGGCTCTGTCGGTGAGTGCAGTGGCAAGTGGCCAGCCGGAATTCATTGTGGTCCCCCGTGACACAAACGTGCGACATCTTGTTCTTCTAGGAAGATTCTCAAACCGATGACCGATGACCGATGACTAGCTACGTTTTGGTTGCGGCCTTACGGCCGCGCCGCGTTCCCTATGGTTTCATAGTTTTGAGACAGGCTCCTCAGGGCGTCTTCTTCTTCGCAAAGAAGACACCCTGAGGAAAAAGCTAGCTTACTTCTTATTTCTCACTTCAACTTCCAATTTAGCGGTATCGCCTCCAAGAGAAGACGGGAGCGCGGCGATCAGAGTTACCTTGCCTTCAGCCTTTCCCAGGACGGAAACCGATACTGACTTGTTGCCCGCAGAAAGAACCACAGACGAGGGTGCCTGCACGATGGTTCCCCCACTGGAGATGATAATGGGGACGTCCTTGTCGAAGCTGGTGCTGGATAGTAGTTTTACGCCGCGAGTTTCTCCTACCCCCAGTCCCACTTCGTCGGGACGGAAATCAATCTCCGGGTTTTCCTCCTCATTTCCTTCCTTCTTGGCAGTGACTTCTACCAGCAGTTCTGCCTTCCCGCCGCCCAGCGCACTGGGGAGAGTGGCCACCACCGACGCGGTTCCTTCCTTGGAGCCCGATTGAATGGTGACCTTCAAGGCCGCCGCGCCGTTGCTAAAATCGCGGCTCGCCAGAACAGTCACTAGCTCCGGTTTTACGCTGAACTGGACGGTGACGGCTGATTTCTGCGGAGGCTTAATCAGCAGCACCACCTCTCGAGTGTCATTCAAACTCATTTTGATCTTCTCGGGCGCGAACGCCACCCTCACATCGCCTGCCGGCTGTTCATTCTCATTTTCGGAAACTTCTCCCACCGTGACTTTAGCCGTCGCCTTTTGTCCCAGTGCCGCCGCCGTGATTACAGAAGAGCCAACTTTCAGGCCATTGGCAGAGAAATCAGCGGTTTTATTTCCCTTGAGAATGGTGATTGAAGCTGTTGAAAGCGCAAGCACAGATGCGTCGCTCAAGCTCAAGGCGACATTAACGTCGGCAGAAGCGGTTTCCCGCAGTTTCACGGTAAAGCTTCCAGTCTCACCGATTTTCAGCTTGCGCTCGTCCGGCTTGATCTCCAACGCCGGCAGAACGCGCACTTCGGTTGCCGTTACCGACAGGTCCGAATTCAGAGTGCCTTTCACTTCCACCAGAACACCCTTGGCGAGATCTCCGACAATCCGAGTGTTGGAGTTCAATAGCACTGTCGTCAGGCCCCCTGAGACTCCATCCACTTCGACCTGAATCATTGTCGATGTCACGGCCTGAACGGTCCCAGCAAACCGCACCTGGTTCTTCTTCTTTTGTTCGGAGAGTATTTTGATCGTGGTTGCCGTCCATGTGCTTCCCGAAATAGTGCCCGCCACCTGGACCAACATTCCATTTTTGAGGTCAGTGACGGGCGCGCTGGCCCCCTCATCAGTTGTGATCTTCGTATCAGAATTCACTACGATGGTAATGCCTAGAAGTGAAACCAATGTATTTGCGCCAGACGATTGAACGTTGGTGATGCGCCCGCGCAACTGAAAATCATCGTTTGTTTTGGCCTGCAACTGAATTTCCGAAGCAAGAATTCCGCTGGCAGAGAACTTCCCTTTCACTTTCACCACATCGCCGGCCGCCAGGCCGGACATCTCAATGGAGTCGCCGGCCTGATCACTCAGTTCGGCGTTTGAGTTCACGATTACGCGAAGATCGACGTTTTCAACATGAATGAAGACAGTTCCCACTCCCTCGCCGTTGAGAACCAAAGTCGAAATAGTGCCGGTAAACTCCACCTCGTTGTTGTTCAGGCCTTCCGCGTAGATACTGCAGAACAGGCCGCAGAAAAGAACTGCGCCGAAGAAAAGCGCTTTGGCAGCAGACAGCCTTCTCATAAAACCCTCCTTAAAATGCATCAAGCGTACAATTTGTGCCAACTAATCCCGGTGATATTTCAACCCGGGTGCCATCTACAAAGATTCATGCCACAGCCAAAAGTGGCATCATCAACTATCTAATGAGAGTGTGTCGGAGGATAAGTGAGGAAAATCACATTATGGCAAGCTGAAACGTCGGACCTCTATTAAAATGGTTCAATCTTTCCGGCGCAAACGTCAATATTGATGTATCGGTCCGCGCCGGGTAACATATCGGGTAAACAGAGGAGGCATCGATGACAAAGCGAAGGTCCACGCTGTGGGTGTCTGTAGTTCTAACGGTTCTGTTGATCGGCTTTGAATGCCTGTTCGTGTTCGGTCGTCAGGCTGCCCAATCCGCAGCCGCTACCACCCCTGCCACCACATTAAAAGTGGGTGATGCCGCGCCGGACTTCGAACTTCCCGACCAAAACTCCAAGAAGGTCCGCCTGAGTGACTTCAAGGGAAAAAAGAACGTGGTTTTGGCTTTTTATGTCCTGGCGTTCACCGGTGGTTGAACCAGAGAGATGAAGTCATATCAGGCTGATATGGCCCATTTTGATCAGAAGAACAGTCAGGTTCTTGGAATCAGCATCGACACGGTCCCCTCCCAGAAAGCTTTCGCGGAAAAAGAGGGCATCACGTTTCCTCTGCTCAGCGATTTCCACAAAAAAGTAAGCCGCGCTTACGGAGTCCTTGACGAAGAAAAGGGCTGGGACAGGCGGGTTACTTTTGTAATCGACAAGGAGGGCATAATTCGCCACATCGATACCGGGCGAGACGCGCTGGAAATCGGCGGAGCAAAGACGGCCTGTGGGGCTTTGCAATAATCAAATAGGTTGGCAGGTTCGAAAGTCGAAAGTCCAAAGTCGAAGGTCGAAAGTCGCAGGTCCAAAATCAAAGTCAGAGCACCAAATCGAAGCGAAGTTGATTTGTTTCTAGACTTTCGACCTTCGACTTTGGACTTTCGACTCTCGAACTTGCCAACCCGCCAAGTTGACTAACTGGAAGATTATGCTCACTCGAAGAGAATGGAACAAGCTCACTCTAGGGGCTTTTACTGCCTCTCTGTTTCCCTCAAATCTGCTACAAGCGGCCGGCAAGCCGAATTCAAAATTCAACGGCGTTCAGATCGGCGTACAGAGCTATAGCTTTCGGGACCGATCATTGGACGATGCAATTCAGGGGATGCTCGATGTCGGCTTAAGCAGTTGCGAGCTTTTTCAAGGCCACGTTGAACCTCGCGGGCAAGAGCGCGAAGCGCTCCGCCAGTGGCGCTTATCCGTGCCGCTGGATGACTTCAGGAAGGTGCGCGAAAAATTCGACCGAGCCGGCATCGAGCTTTATGCCTACAATCTGAGTTTTCGAGACGATTTTACCGATGCAGAGATCGCCCGCGGTTTCGAAATGGCCAAGGCGCTCGGCGTCCGGGTCTTAACCGCCTCCAGCAATGTGAGCACGGCCAGACGCATCGACCCGTTTGCCAGGAAGGCAAAGATCCGTGTCGGAATGCACAACCACTCCGCAATCCGTCCCAACGAATTCGCCACTCCTGATGACTTCGCCAAAGCGATGGAGGGCGCTTCTGAATACATCGCCATCAATTTGGACATCGGACATTTCACCGCCGCCAACTTCGACGCCGTAGATTTTCTCCGCAAACATCACGATCGCATCGTGACGCTCCATATAAAAGATCGAAAACGCAATCAAGGTGAGACCGTCCCGTTTGGACAGGGGGATGCGCCGATCAAGGAAGTTCTCGGCCTGTTGAAGAAACACAAATGGAAGATACCGGCTAATATTGAATACGAGTACAGGGGCGGAGATACGATTGAGGAAGTAAAGCGGTGCCTTGCCTACTGCAAGCAGGCGCTGGCTTGATGAGGATCGATTCGATGCGTAAAGTTTGGCTCGTTGCACTGCTGGCTTTGATGGCAATTTCACATTCTGCCGGCGACAACAAGAACATAGAAAAGGGCTGGATTGAGCTGTTCAACGGAAAAGACCTTTCCGGCTGGCATCTGCGCAAGGCCGACGGACTCAACGGATGGAAGGTGCTGCCCGACGGAGTGTATGAAAACACCAAGCCGAGCACGGACCTGATGACCGACCGTGAGTTTTATGACTTTCAGTTGCACGTGGAGTTCAAGATTCCGCCAGGCAGCAACTCCGGAGTCTACATGCGGGATAAATACGAAATCCAGATTTTCG
>DASXTB010000036.1:0-4903 GCA_036505615.1 Acidobacteriota bacterium | reverse complement strand
GCACGCATCTTGCGTGCTTGTGTGATCTTAAAGGCACGCCGGAAGCGTGCGCTCCCCAGGGTAATCCGCGGCCTGGTTTTCACCATGATCCGACTATGCGCCTTCCCGCCATCGCCGTATTCACAAAAACGCCGGTCCTTGGACAAGTCAAAACTCGCCTCAGTACGCTGCTTTCGGCTGATGAGCGGCTGGCACTGCACGTTGCCTGCATCGAGGACCTGGCGGAAAAACTAGAACCTCTCAGAGACTCATTTGAAATCCATATTTTTCAGACTGAGCCCGGAGAGCTTCCTGAAATGTGCAGCCACTTTAAGGCGTCTCTGCAATCGACCGGGGATCTGGGCAAGAGACTGGAAACTGCCGCCCGGTCGCTCTTGGAATCCGCACATGAGTCGGTAATCTTCCTCGGATCAGACTGCCCGCACCTTGATCCGGCGCTGCTATTGCAGAGCGCCGAACAGCTCCGCCATTGCCAGGTGGTAATCGGACCTTCAGCCGACGGCGGGTACTACCTACTCGGGCTAAGACGGCTGCATCCCGCGCTGTTTCACAACATCGAATGGGGCACGGAAACGGTGTTGGGGGAAACAATCAAGCGTCTTCAAGAACAAGGAATTGATTTTCGGCTGCTTGCGGAAAGTTTCGATTTGGACCGTCCCGAGGATTTGAAGCGTTTGCTCAGAAGTCCGGCACAAACCTTCGCGCCGCGAACGGCGAACCTGCTGCGAAAATTGAATATTAGGTGATCAGTTCCGAGCGCTCAGTTCCCAGTTGCCAGTTCCCAGTTCCCAGTGCGCAGCGTTCCCCGCTGGCCGGCTCGCGGCTGTTCCTATCAGGTTACTTTTACGTTCTGAGCACCGAGCACCGGGCACTGGGAACTGGCTACTGGCAACTAGGAACTTGGTCCTGGGCACTGGGCACTGAGTCCTGAGCATTGACTCATGTTATATTTCCCCTTCCATTTTGATGATGGCCATGGACGTGAAGCAAACTCTCAATCTGCCAAAGACCGATTTTTCGATGAAGGCAAATCTGCCGCAAAACGAGCCCAAGATGCTCGCGCACTGGGAAAAGATCGGTCTCTATCAGAGAATCCTGGAGGCGCACCGCCATCAGCCTCGTTTTGTACTCCACGACGGGCCGCCCTATGCGAATGGGAACATTCACCTTGGTCATGCCCTTAACAAGATTTTGAAAGACCTGGTAGTCAAGTGCAGGACCATGGCCGGGCTGTATGCTCCCTACGTCCCAGGCTGGGATTGCCACGGCCTACCGATCGAGATCAAAGTCGACCAGGAACTGGGCAAGAAGAAAGCGTCCATGACGCAGGTACAGATTCGCCAGGCCTGCCGGGCTTATGCCGAAAAGTACGTCCGCATCCAGAAGGAAGAGTTCAAACGGCTGGGAATATTCGGAGACTGGGACCAACCATACGTGACAATGAGCTACCGCTACGAAGCCGATATTACGCGGGCGCTGGCAGAATTCGTGGGATGCGGCAACGTTTATCGGGGACTCAAGCCCGTGTTGTGGTGCGTGCACTGCCTGACGGCCCTAGCGGAAGCAGAAGTCGAATACGAAAATCACGAGAGCCCATCCATCTATGTCAAGTTCCCGATAACAGGCGGCCTGCCGGTCCCGCTTCCGGCTCTGGAGGAGAAGCCTCTCTTTGCGGTTATCTGGACCACCACACCCTGGACGCTTCCGGCAAACCTCGCTATAGCGGTTCATCCGGATTTTGAGTACTCGCTGGTGGAAACTAACGAAGAACTGCTGCTGCTGGCTGCGGAGCGAGTCGAAGCCGTCATGAAAGAGTGCGGAATCGAGAGCTGGGATGTGCTGAACAGCGTAAAGGGATCAGCGCTTCAAGGATATCGCACACGCCACCCGTGGATCGACCGCGATTCACCGCTGATTCTGGCAGAGTACGTGACTCTCGATCAGGGAACCGGGCTGGTACACACCGCTCCCGGTCACGGGCAGGAAGACTACCTGTCAGGTGTGAAATACGGTTTGGACATCTACAATCCGGTAGACAAGGAAGGACGCTTTACGGACGATATTGAGTTCTTCCACGGGCAAAGCGTTTTTGATGCCAACTCCAAGATTATCGAGCTGTTAAAAAAGAGGGGGGTGCTTCTGCATTCTGCTCGCCTGACCCACTCGTATCCTCACTGTTGGCGCTGCCACAATCCGGTAATTTTCCGGGCCACGCCCCAGTGGTTCATCGCCATGGAAACCAACACCCTTCGAAGCCGGGCTCTGCACGAAGTAAGTAAAATAAAGTGGATTCCTGAATGGGGCGAAGAACGAATCGCCAGCATGATTTCCAATCGCCCTGACTGGTGCATTTCGCGGCAAAGGATTTGGGGAGTCCCGATCGCCGCATTTTATTGTTCGGCATGCAATGAGATTCTGGCAACAAAGGAGACCATTCTGTACGTGGCCGACATATTCGAGAGCGAAGGGGCCGATGCCTGGTACGCACGCAGCGAAGCCGAACTAATACCGCCAGGAACGCGTTGCGGCCGTTGCGGCAAAACAGAATTCAGGAAGGAGTTCGACATCCTGGACGTTTGGTTTGACTCAGGTTCCAGCCATCTGGCCGTACTCACCGATTCCGATAATCTCCGCTGGCCCGCCGACATGTATCTGGAAGGGAACGACCAGTACCGCGGGTGGTTTCAAAGCTCGCTGTTGATAGGCGTGGGCGTGCGCGGCAGCGCTCCCTACCGATCTGTAGTGACTCACGGCATGACGCTGGACGTTGAAGGGCGCGCCATGTCCAAGTCGCAGGGAAACGTCATTCCTCCGCAGGACATCATCAAGGAGAGCGGCGCGGAAATCCTGCGGCTCTGGGTCTGTTCCATCGATTACCGCGAGGATGCGCGGCTTTCTCTGGAGATCCTCTCCCGCTCGCGGGATGCTTACCGGAAGATTCGAAACACGGCGCGTTTCATTCTGGGCAACCTCTATGATTTTAACCCGGAAAAACACCGCGTCGATCCGGACTCCATGCTGGAGCTGGATCGCTGGGCGCTGGCAAAAACCTTCGAGGTTTCAGAAAGAGCGAAGGCGGCTTACGAGAGCTGCCAGTTTCACATCGTCTATCACCTGCTGCATCAGTTTTGCGTCTCGGATCTTTCATCTCTTTACCTCGACATCCTGAAGGATCGGCTTTACACATCCGCTAAAGGGTCGCGCGCCAGGCGTTCCGCCCAAACGGCTCTCTTTGAAATACTGGATTGTCTGTGCCGCCTGCTGGCCCCCATCCTCCCTTTCACCGCCGATGAAATCTGGCAGCATCTCCAAGCCGGCAAGGCACAGGACCAATCCGTGCACACGCAATTGTTTCGCGACATGAGCGACTTTTCCAACAACAACGCGCTGGTGCAATGGGAGCCGCTGTTTGGGCTGCGGGAGGAAGTTTCCAAAAAATTGGAGGAGGCGCGTCAGGCGAAACTTATCGGAACATCTCTTGAAGCCCAACTGGTGCTGGTTTGCGGCAAAAACAGATTTGACTACCTGAAAAGTTTTTCCTCGGACTTGCGCTATATCTTCATCGTCTCGCAGGTTGCGCTGGAAGAACCCGCCGGCGTGGAACCGGATTACTTTGAAGCGCGAGTGCTCAATGCCGCTGGTGAAAAATGTGAACGCTGTTGGAATTACACCTCCGACGTCGGCGCGGACAAGCGATATCCTTCCATTTGCTCGCGCTGTGTCGCCGCCCTTGACGAACAGGAGCGCGAGGGGAAAAGCGAGTGAAAATTCCGGCGGCTTTCTTCTATGCCCTGGCCATATTCGGATTGGATATCTGGAGCAAGAACTGGGTTCATGAGAACCTCCGGGATCATGACCTTGAAGTGATTCCCGATTTTTTCAAACTGAGCCTGGTTCATAACCACGGAATTGCATTTGGCCTGTTTGATTACGGCAGTTCGCATCCCATCAAGTCGCTGATCCTGATTTCCGTGGCGCTGGTGGCTCTGGGAGCTGTCATTTCTTACGCGCTGAAGACTCCGCCCAGCGCCAGGATGACTCAGATCGCTTTGGGCTTTCTGCTGGGAGGCATTCTGGGAAACCTTGTGGATCGGATGTTGCGTTCCTACGTGGTGGATTTTCTGGAGTTCAACTTTTATCTCTTCAAGTTTCCTACTTTTAATCTGGCCGACGCAGGCATCACGATTGGGATAGGCCTGCTCCTGCTGCAAACTTTACGCGAGCGCAATACTCCTGCTGAGGAAGAACCTCGCGAAACGGCAGCAAGGGGAAACTAGGAGGCAGGAGGAAGGAGGCAGGAGGCAGGAGGTAGACGGCAGGAGGCAGGGGGCAGGAGGCAGGAGGCAGGAAGCACGAGGCAGACGGCAGGAGGCAGGGGGCAGGAGGCAGAACGCAGATGAAGACCCTAGGACATCGTTGACACTTTGACCTCACGACATCGTTGACACTTTTTTGATTATTAACAAATAACCACCAGTAGTAGTAGGGCCTGTGGGAAAGTGGGAAGGCGCGCTTTTTGCGGCTTTCCAGTTTTCCACAGGCCTTTTTTCTTTCTTTTTTTGCTCCTTTTTTTCTTTCTTTTTTAGCTGCACAGACTTTTCAACAGTGGTTTTTTTCACCGCTATTGGCTTTGAAACGATCTGTTGTTGGGCCATCGTCAACACATCTCCCGTTCGGTCGCTTCATGTATACAGTGTGCTGCTTCGTTCATCCAGCCTTGCCAGGAAGTGATTACCCAGATAGATCGACCAGATTCCATCATCCAACGCTTCCAGACCCACATACTCATATGCCAACACCGTAGTGAGAAAAATCCGCTCGGTACGCCACCGGATTGCACCCGCATGAGACACCTTGCGTACTTCGTAATGCCCCGGGTATTGTACCTGCACTGTGCCACCGT
>DASXTB010000035.1:0-3992 GCA_036505615.1 Acidobacteriota bacterium | reverse complement strand
CAAGGAGGCGTTTACCAAGAAGTCAACCATCATGGATAAGCCGGATCACTAGGCTGGATTATTCACAAACACTCACCGCAGAGACGTGGCGCGGCAGAGCCGCAACCCAAACGTCAGGGACACGGCGACGCGGCGACACGGCAAGCGCACGTCTAGACGCCGAAAGCGTCAAAGAGCATAAGGTGCGGAGGTCGATATGGGGGAAGTCAACCGGGGCGTCGCGCAAAAAAACGCGCTCTGCCCCCGGCTATACTCTTCGACGCCTTCGGCGTATAAAGCAAACCAATCTTTGCGGCTCGTAAAGAATTTAACGGTTAGCATTGCAAAGAACAGGGCTGAAGCTCGAAGTATGAAGACTGATCAAGGTACAAGAGCATTCCACATGTTGCAGTCTTCATACTTCAAGCTTCAGCCCTATTCTCCGTGCTATCTTTGCGTTCTCCGTAGCCTTGTGGTGAGTGTTTGTGAATGATCCGGCCTAGGCCGCCGAATTGGCGCGCATTTGGCGGTGCTTTCGTATCTCTTCAAGCGGGACTACCCTGCGCAGTTCCTCCAGAGTAGTGATGCCTTCATGGACTTTGCGAAGTCCGTCTTCCAACAACAACATCAAGCCGGAGCGTTTGGCCACTTCAACTGTGATGGTCTCACCCGCAGCGATGGTTTGGCGGACTTCTCCCGTCACATCCCAAAATTCGTAGAGTCCGATTCGGCCGCGGTAACCGGTTGAGTTGCACGCCGGACAGCCCGTACCCTTTTGGTATTGGAATCGAAACGGCACTCCCTCCGGATAGAATTCCGATAGCACCGAAGGATCGGGTTGGTAAGGCTTGATACACTGGGCACAATTACGACGTGCCAGGCGCTGCCCAATGACGGCAAGAACAGCCTCGGCAATCGAAGAGGGTTCCACTTCCAGGTCCCTTAGCCGCCGCACCACTCCCAGTGAGTTGTTGGTGTGCAGGGTGCTGAAAACCAAGTGCCCGGTCATGGCCGCGCGCAGGCAGGCGTCGGCGGTCTCCTCGTCCCGGATTTCTCCTATCAGGATAATATCGGGATCCTTGCGCAAAGCCCGCCGCGCATGTTCGGCAAAAGTATTGCCAATGGCGTCGTTGACTTGATACTGGCAAAGGCCATCCAGGTAGTATTCGACAGGATCTTCGGCCGTGACGATCTTTTTGTCGCCGCTGTTCAACTGGGCGAGCGTCGAGTAGAGAGTGGTGCTCTTTCCGCTTCCTGTTGGTCCTGTAAACAGGATTAAGCCCTGCGGGTTTTCGATCAGCTTCAGATAGACCTTAAGCATTGCCGGTGGAAATCCCAGTTTTTCGAGGGGCAGCAGATTTCTTGACGCGTCCAGGATGCGAATGACGGCATCCTCTCCGAATTCGCTGGCATGCACGTTGATGCGAAAATCGAGAAAGCGGTTCTGGTCGATGCGCTTCTTGAATACTCCATCCTGGGAGCGCCTGTGTTCGGTAATATCCAGACCGGCATCGATTTTCAAAAGAGAGATGGTCTTAAGAATATTCTCCCTGGTGACCGTTGTATTTCGCTCGTGCAGAATTCCGTCAATGCGGAATCGAACGCGTACTTTTGATTCCATGTTCTCCAGGTGCACGTCACTGGCTCCCTCGAGAACCGCCGTGTACAGAAGTTTGTTGACGATGCGCCGGATGGTCGGCATTTCGTCGCTGGATACAAGATCTTGGCGTGTGGGCTCGGCGGCCGTCTCCGTCACTGTCTCCACATCGACAGTTTCGTCGGCAGTCTCGCGAAAGCTGTAAGTGTACTTTATCCCCTGCCGGATGAGGCGCGGTGACGACAGAACCACTTTCAGCCTGTATCCGTGCCCGCTGGCCGCGGCCTTGAGCATGTCCATGACCTTCAGGTCGGTCGGATCTGCTACGGCGACTTCGAGCACGCCGCTCTTGCGCTCCAGCGATAGGGGAAGCGCCAGGTGCGCAGTGGCAAACCGCTGCGAAACAAGAGTGCTCAAACTGAGGTCGATTTCAGATGTGGTGAACCGGCGGTATTCGTACTCCAGCGTCTCTGACAAACAAAGGTAAAGCGCCTCCTCGGTAATGTACCCCTGCTTTACCAGCAAATCGCTGAGAGACTCCTGATTCTTCTCTTGTTCGAGCAGGCAGTTGGCCAGCTGGTCTCGGCTTATCAGACCCTTAGAAACCAGCATTCTCTGGATGCCCAATTCCTGCCGGCGGCGATAACATCGCTCGATGGTGGAGTTTAGCTTGCTGCTGTTGAATACCAGAGGGCGCGGCGTGAGTCCGGTTCGGGCGGCGATTTCAGCCACAGTAGCGCTATTTAGATTCTGATTGGTGGCCAGCAGCAAATCGTTCTGGTACTTGCCGAGCGGCAGCACGCAATAGCGCCGTGCTTCGGAAGCGGGAACCAGGTCGAGAACTCGCCGCTCAATCAGAAGTGATGGATCGGACAGTTCATACCCTTCCATCTGCCGCTTAAGGTTTTCAGGGACTTCTTCGCTGGTCATGAGACCGAGGTCAAAAAGGATTTTGCCGAGTGTCGCTTTAGGCCCCGGGGTTGGCCTTTCGATGGTTCGCTTGAGCTCCTCGACTTTTCGAAGCGGTTTCTTGACTAGGTTTTCCAGAACTGAATCAAATTCCGGATTTTGGCAGGGAACGACGTGAACCGTAATGCCAAGTCGCTGGCGAAGTTGCTCGAGTTGATCCTGAAGCAGCGGCTTGTTGGTGGCCAAAACGAGACTACTGCCGTCGCTGTGTATGGGGAGCACGGAGAAGTCGCGAGCAACATCGACGGGAAAGTCCGACAACAGATCAGTGTCAATCCGGAGAGTAACGCCGCTGTCCGCTCCCTCGACTGCCCGCTTATTCATAATCCTTCCTCCCGAAGAACACCGGGCAGTTTAATCACGCTGATTTTATCGAAGTCTAATCTGCGGTGATTGCCGAGTCAACTGGTGTGCAACGAAGATACTCAGGATTTTTGACTAAAAATGTGACTTTGATCACTTCAGGGCTGCAACGTCGGAATGAGGAGGGAGTATGAAAGAATCAATTTGATTGTAGGGGCGGCCCTGCGTCCGCCCGGACTCGTGCGCCTTTATTGGAAAACGGGCGACCACACAGGGTCGCCCGTACAGATGAAATCAGTTTTTCACAGCTTCCGAGCTCCGTGGCCCGATCCAAATGGCGGTTACTTGCCAAGTGCGGGGCTGGCGGCGGTCGGAGCCGATCCATCCAGGGTGTAGCGGATAACGGCTGTGGCATCGGTGAAGAATCCACGGTTTCCAGTCTTGCCTACCGTTACCGGCGTGGCAGTGACCGTGAAATTGTCCGTGGCGCCCGCGCCTGCAAGTGCGAAATTGTAACCATCCTTCTGGCCGGAACCGAGGACGTTATCGACTAAGGTCTGGGCCTGCAAATCGGCCAAGGCGCCGTACTTGCCGCTGCCTTTGGTCGTGTAATAGGTAATTTCCGCAGTGCACAGGTTGCGGCAGGAAGCGATGGCGCTGGCTTCGTTGGCCGCAGCTTTCGACTGCAACAGATTGGGGACCGCGATGGCGGCGATAATTCCGATAATCGCCACGACGATCAGCAATTCGATCAGTGAGAAACCCTTCTGGTTTTTCATAACTCTTCCCTCCAATTTAAAAAGTTTGCGTGATTGTTTTGAGTTTATGCGCCGGTTGAGATTCCCCAAGCCGGCGCATTAAAGCCAAGACCAGTAACGCAATTCGCAGACCAGAACATGGACAATGAGGGATGGACTGCGAGAACTTATTCATTAATAAGCACTTTATTAAGGGCGTAAACATGCATGAATCAAGATTAAAAATCGTTAAGGCGGCGTGAATTGACAAAACACGGCAAAGTTTTGCCAGAAAACGGCACTTTAAGCTTTTAGTAAACGTTTCGGGAGCAGGCCTTGGACTGTTGGGATGTCTTGGGAGAGAGCGGCGCTCCCCGTGGGTGTTCCTAATCAGTAGGGAAAGAACA
>DASXTB010000034.1:0-6859 GCA_036505615.1 Acidobacteriota bacterium | reverse complement strand
CTTTTTTACCGCCTGGCCAATGAAGGCTCCAACCGTTGAGGAGCTGATCGTGCCGATTTCGAGTATCGAACCGCTCGAATCGACCATCAATGGAATTACCTGAGCGATAGCGGCGTCTACGTTGTCCGTGGAAGGGATCGGAGCCCACTCTGAAAGGGTAGCGACATAATCGGTGGGAATATTCTGACATTGAACATCCACCAGCCCGGGCTGATCGATAGGATCACCTGCGGTGGAAACTGTTCCATTTCCGCCGAGAACAAAATCTCCGGCGAACACATGGGTATTACTGAGAATGTACTGAATTCCACCTTTTGTAACCAGCGCCCCTAGCGTACCCGAGCAGCAGAACCCGTTGGCTAGATCCGTTGCGTTCCCGCCCGAGACTCCAAGTTGTATCGGCCGTGTTTGGCGAGCCTTATGATTCACCCCCGGTTTGGCGCCTTGGGTGAAAACAGGCACAAGCATTGCTAACGCGAAGATAGTAATTGTCCCTAGGACCAAGTTTCGCGACCGTTTCATTGAAAAACCTCCGTATTAGCCGCACCCACATCTCCACTGAGGACGTAGAGAGAGCCGGGCGGGCTGCTCAATCTGTCATTAGTGGCTTACCGGCGCCGTGTAGATCTCAAACGCGCCTGCTGTCCCGATCTCTCTGGCGATGTCACTTGCCAGATGGGAACACCAGAGCGGAAAACTGGTGTTGAGCCCGAAGGCGGCGATGCCCGAATAATCGCCCGGACCATTCGGATTTCCGTTATAGTTGGAGGCCGCCGCAGTCACTCTGACGTTCGAGCTGAAAGTTGTCGCTCCGTCGGTGGATACGGTGGCGTAGATGTCTGTCAGGCAGTTGCTTGCGTCATTTCGGCGGTCGTACCAACTTACGTAAACTGTTCCGGTTGCGTCGGGAACAACTGTCAGGGCTGGATTGTACTGATGCGCGGCTCCTGCGTCATCATTGAGCTTCGTCGGCGTGCTCCAGGTGGCGCCGCCGTTTGTGGACTTAACCAGGAAAATATCAAAGCCGGAAGACGTGCTGAGTTGGTCGGCATAAGTGAGGTAAAGCACTCCGTTGCCGTCGATTCCCAATTGCGGAGCTGGTGTCATGCTCCGGCCGCCATTGCACCCGATGTCCTTACCGAATCCGATGTGGGTTGTTGCGGCAGCAACATCGACACCCCAATGCAGGCCACCATCAGTGGACTTATCGACGAAGACCTTGTTCTTTGAATAATCCAACCACGCCATATAAACCGTGCCGTTGCCGGGACGTGGATCTACTGCGGGAAAGGCGTAAATGACGCGCTCAAACGGGCTGCTGCCGTCGTTGACTTTGATGGGAGCCGTCCAAGTGTTTCCGCCATCAGTTGATGCTGCGACAAACAAAGTTTGATTGTTGCCCTTGTTGCGGTCCCATCCCACGTAGAGCGTGCCCACCTTGTTGGGGTCGGCGGCGATCCAGTACTTGTCGTCAAACTGCCCGCCGTTGTTGAAAGTGACCGGTGTCTTCAATGTCCACGTAGCCCCGTCTGTCGAACTGGCCACAGCAATCGCATTCGGTCCATTGCTTGAGCCATCGGACACACCATAAGAATAATAAAACGTCCCACTGGCATCCACAGCTACAGATGGGTCGAAACCAATCAGGAAAGCATGCGCGTTTACAGTCAGCGGCAGCCTGCTGTTGGTCCAGTTAGCGCCGGCGATGGAAGTGGCCGCGCCTGGAGCACAATTGGCTAGAGAGGAACTGCATGCGCCTGGATAGATACTGTTATAGCCACCGACCAGCCGCGACGCGTTCGCCATCAGCATCGGTTCTCCCTGATAAGAGTCAAGGGCTTGCGAGACGTCAACGTTCGTTCCAACTATCTGTATGGTCGCTGACGGGCTGAAAGTTGTGGATGCTGTTACCCCTGTGCCTCCGGTTCTGGGAGCCGCACTCACTGGAGTGTAGATCAGGTGGCCCTCCACGATCTGTGCTGCCTGTTCGGGAGCGTGAAGCGGTGGCGTCAGAAACTGCGGTGGAGTCGGTTTTGTGGGAGATTCGTTCTGGCCGTAAGTAACGGCGGTCGTCCATAATACAGTTAGAAATACGGTTACAGTCATCAGTATTCCGAGACATCTTCTTTGAAGCTGCATGAAGGCATTACTCCTTTGAGTTGTTGAGATTTTTTTTGAGTTTAAAACTTGAGTGTAACACGCGGCCGTCTTCTATTCTACCTACACCCGGGCTTTCAAATGAAGTTTTTTAATTTTGTAGTTCCCCAACCTAAGGATAATGTTTTATTTTCAGTCTGATAAGGAGATTTCCGGTCACCTATGAATCTGAACGAAAGAAAGACCTTCGAAATCGTCGAAGCCCGAGGCCACTTAATCGATTCGCAGTTGATGACTAAGATCTTCGACAAGGTGATCGAATACAAAGGTCAGTTTGAGATCCTCAATTTTGAGATTGGTCGTACCAACCAAGACTACTCTACAACTCGCCTCAGGGTAAGCACTCCGGATCAAGAGACGCTCGTCTCGCTTCTGGAAGAGTTGATGTCCCTTGGTTGTTATGTCCTGAAGGAACGGGACGCGACGGTCAAGCCGGCAGCACGGGACCGATGTGTTCCTGAAGATTTTTACTCCACAACAAATCACCGAACACACGTTCGGGTGAGTGGCGAGTGGATGGAAGCAGAAAAGCAGAGAATGGACGCCATTCTCGTGGTTGAAGGGAAGCGAGTCATCTGCCGAAAGCTTCGCGATGTTCGGGCCGGAGACAGAGTGGTTTGCGGTGTGGAAGGCATCAGGGTCCAGCCGGAGTTCAAGACGCGGGACCGTTATGGGTTCGCGTTTATGGCCAGCGACGTTTCGACCGAGAGGCGAGTGGAAATCTCCACCGCCAAACTTGCCCACATGATGCGCGACGTCAAAAGCCGTAAGGGGCGCATCGGTGTAGTCGCCGGCCCGGTGATTATTCACACCGGTGGGGCTTCTTACCTGGCTGATATGATCCGCAATGGGCTGGCAGACGTGCTGCTGAGCGGCAACGCGCTTGCCGTGCATGATATCGAGCACGCGCTTTTTAAGACTTCGCTGGGTGTGAGCCTGGAAACCGGGATCGCCGTCAGCGAGGGACATAAAAATCACATGCGCGCTATCAATACGATCTATCACGCCGGCGGGATCCGGCAGGCGGTCGAGGCGGGGATATTAAAGTCCGGAATCATGTATCAGTGTGTTAGAAATTCCGTGCCCTTCGTGCTCGCAGGCAGTATCCGTGACGACGGTCCGTTGCCGGAGACCATAATGGATCTGATTGCCGCGCAGGAGGCTTACGCCGAAGCGGTGCAGGGCCTGGAAATGATTCTGATGCTGGGAAGTACGTTGCACTCGATCGGCGTAGGGAACATGATTCCTTCCTGGATAACGACGGTGTGCGTAGACATCAATGCCGCAACAGTAACCAAGCTCAGTGACCGCGGCTCAGCGCAGGCGATTGGAATTGTGACCGATGTAGGGCTCTTTTTGTCGCTGCTGCATAAGGAACTGCGGCTTAGTTGAGGTCTGAAAGTAAGAAGGTCGAAAGTCCAAGGTCCAGAGTAGAAAGTCCAAAGTCGAAAGTCCAAAGTCCAAGGTCGAAAGTGAAGGTCCAAAGGCGAAAGTCGAAAGACCCAAAAAACTTGAGTTTCTGGATCGCGATTTCGGAGAAGCTCCTTTAGGGCTGTTGAGGTTCGACTTTGGACCTTCGACCTTGGACCTTCGACTTTGGACCTTCGACTTTCGACCTTGGACTTTCGACTTTAGACTTTAGACCTTCGACTTTTGACCTTGGACTTTCGACCTTCGATTTTCGACCTTGAACTTTCGACTTTGCCAGGCTTCAGATTCTTTCAACAGGATGCTCCCATAACCGTACGCCTCCAAGAATCCCGGCTTCGTTGGAGATAATTTTCGTATCAGGATCGACTTTGAAGTTAATCTTGGCGGCGTTTCCGCCGCCGATATATAGCCGGTCAAAGTTAATCAATGTTCGCAGAACGATCAGGGCGCGGCGCACGCGCCGGTTCCATTTTTTCAGCCCAATTTTCTTGAGTGTTTGGTCCCCTAATCGCTCGTTGTAGGTTTCGCTTTTACGCAGGGGATGGTGGGCTAGTTCCAGATGCGGAGCCAGGTGGCCGCTCCAGTACAGGCCGGTGCCGACGCCCGTTCCCAGCGTCACGACCAACTCGACACCTTTGCCGCTGATGACGGCCAGCCCCTGCATGTCTGCATCGTTCAAAATGCGAACCGGTTTCTTCCACTTTGACGACAGTTGTTTTGCCAAGTCGAATCCTTTCCAGATCTCATTTCCGAAGTGAGGGGCCGTCAGAATTTTTCCCCCGCGAACTACCCCTGGGAAACCGACTGAGACGCGATCGAAGCCGGGAAGCGGCGCAATCAGCTTGTCGAGCGCTTCCACCAGGATCTTTGGTGAACAAGGATAGGGAGTTTCGATCCTTACCCGTTCCGCCAGCATCCGGCCATGGGCATCCAGCACCGAGGCTTTCAGCCCCGTCCCCCCAACATCGATCGAAAGCGTTCGCTTGCCGGAAGGTTTTGTCTTTCGTTTTGCGGTGGGCATAAGATCACCTGTCACTGGCCTTCAGAATAGCATCGGCGCGAGGTTTTCCTTGTGCGCATAAGGTTAACAATTCGGTCAAGATTTGAAACTCCTGGCACTTCAGAGAGACAGCCTGAGGGCCGTCTCTTTTGAGTCACCAATCCTGAGACGGCCCTCAGGCAGTCTCTCCGCCAATCGAGCCGTGTGAGGGCCCTCGCAAGTCCCTTCTCGTGCACGAAGGTGTGCCTGAGAGGGCAGGCTATAATTGCCCTGGACAGTTTTGAAGGTTCAAGGGTTAAGAAATCTGTGTTTGCTGTCGAATTCAGGAGTTGAGCCTCATGAATGAATTCTTCCGAAAGTTTGCCCGAAAAATCTCCTCCGTGGTTGGAAGTTACTGGTCCTTCTTCGCGGCGGTGTTGATCGTTGTCGTGTGGGCGACGACTGGGCCGATGTA
This sequence comes from Acidobacteriota bacterium, assembly GCA_036505615.1. Classification (GTDB taxonomy): domain Bacteria; phylum Acidobacteriota; class UBA6911; order JACQSX01; family JACQSX01; genus DASXTB01. Next base: position 1,817 of record DASXTB010000034.1, on the reverse strand, counting down.
TCACTACTCGGATACCTGGCAACTGGTGATCAACACCGGCACCACGATTGTGACGTTCCTGATTGTTTTCCTTATCCAGAACACGCAAAACCGTGATGCAAAGGCGATCCACCTCAAGCTGGATGAGCTGATTCGGGTTGTCCGGGGGGCCCGGGCTTCGCTTGTGGATTTGGAGGATCTTTCCGATGAGGAACTGAACCGGCTGCAGAAGGAGTTCGAACGATTGCAACATCGAGAGAGGAAGAGACACCCGGACGCTATTAAAGAGAAGTAGAAGTCGAAACCGTGACAACGTAGGGTAAAAATCAGCGGCTCAAAATTATGAACCATGGGGGACACTGGGAACACAAGGGCTTCCGAAATTGGCGGTAAGTCTTATTGATAAAGGAATCATCAAATTTTCTGTGTTCCCGGTGTCCCCGTGGTTTCATAATCGCTTCACTTGTTTTGTGACGGCGGCTTGATATTGATGTCGATCTCGTGTTTTGTGCTGCCCCTTCGCAATCCGAAGAACAGCGCAGCTGCAACTATCAATATGACGATCACAACCAGCAGCGCATAGACGCCGCCCCTTCCTCCGCCGCCATTGCCTTCCGCCATGAGTCCCTCCAGAAAATGAACTAAACGCTTTTTGAAACTCAGTATAGCAAGGATTGAAAAGGATCCGACTTTGGCGGACCTTGGGGCTGTCGAACGGATGCTATTTCAGCTGGACGGGGAGTTGAAGGCTGTCCTGAAGCCGAAATGTCAGGTGTGTTTCCGCAGGAAGTCTCACCTCTTTTCCTCGAGTCAGCAGCACCTCTGTTGTACCGGCGCCTCCGCCAACGGCAGCTCCGATAGCTGCGCCCTTCTTGCCGCCGGCGATCGCTCCGATCAGCGCTCCTGCACCGGCGCCTCCGCCAATCCAGGCAGCGTCTTTCTTCTTGGTGGCTGGCGCCCGGTTGAACCAACTGTTAGTTCTAACGGGATAGGTCTTGCCTCCGGTCACCAGGCTGGTCAAGGTCAAACTCATCTCGGCACGCCCCTTGACTTTTCCCGAGCGCTTGGCCTCAGTAACAGTCCCCCGCACCGTGCTTCCCAAAGGGGCAACCACCTTTCCCTCGACAGTCAGATCCCGGTCCAATGCTGCCTCGAATTTATCTCCAGCAGTGTTTCGTTCCGTACTGAGAGATTGCGACAACCGAACCGGGAGAGCGGTGCCGGCCGGCACTGTCATCACTTCAGGCCCGCCTAAGATGTTCTTCAAAAGTCCGCCGCTTTTTTCCTGCTCAGCTTGACTTGACTTCTCGGATTTTACCGCCGGTTGTGTCTCGGGTCTGCCCGTGGACTCAGGCGCCTGTTGATTGGAGCATGCTGTAAAGGCCAAAGACGCGACGAACAGCAAAACAGAAATCCTGATCATGTGATTTCCTCCACCTCTAAATGTAGGGATTCTTCCGGGATTCGATCAGGATATCTCCTGCCAGATGGGGCGTCAATGACAGGTGTCACACGCAGGAATAGGCGGCGGATGAACGCGGATAAACACAGACGACTAACCATCAAATTCTTTTCGGCCCGCAAAGATTTGAGTTAGACGCCAAAGGCGTCGAAGAGTATAGCCCGGGGGCAGAGCCCGCCTTGGGCGGGCGGCGCCCCCGGTTGGCAAGAACTATCCAAAGCAGGCACCCTGCAGGGGTGTAACAAATTTCCCGATGATTGACCCGAGCGGGTTTTCCCCCAAGAGAAATACTTCCGCGCTTCGTGTCGCACCCCTTCAGGGTGCATACCCTTGATGGGCGTGGCTGACCGGGGGCGCCGCACAAAAAGCGCGCTCT
>DASXTB010000033.1:0-5618 GCA_036505615.1 Acidobacteriota bacterium | reverse complement strand
CTCTGATTTTCATGGCCAACTGGAGAAAGTGGCGGCGCGTACTGCGCTGCCGCAAGGGATTTGGACTGATTGACTCTGTTCGCTTTGGCCTTTGGCTGGCACGTGGCTCGGCGGCGCCAACGCCCAAAGTGAAGCCTCGGGGCGAAATGTACAGAAGTGCGCATGCGGCATGAGAAAGGAAGCCAAGACGCAATGAATGTTCAACAGCCAGCAATAAGAGGTCCAGAAAGGCCGCGCGGCAGTATGGCCAAGGCTGCAGCTATCAACGAACGCCGGCTGGTGGCGGAAGCAAAGTCGGGATGCTCAAGCGCTTTCGAGGAACTGCACGAGCGTCATCGACCGGGAATCTATCAGACCGCCCTTCGGATTCTTCGCAATCAACAAGATGCCGAAGACGCAGTCCAGCGATCCTTTCAACGAGCTTTCACGAAACTCCGTAGGTTTCGTGGAGATTCGAGCTTTTCGACATGGTTGACCCGCATAGCCATTAATGAAGCGCTGATGCTGCTCCGTCAGCGGCGCACAAACACACTGCCCCTCGAAAGCGGCAGCGATGGCGACTATGAGTCTTTTGCCTTCAATCTCGCGGACAAAGGGCCTACGCCTGAAGAAGCTCTGGCCGCGAAAGAACTTCGTGACACCGTGATGGAGGCAATTTCACATCTCCGAAAAAGTTTGCGAACCGTAGTGCTCCTTCGCGAATTGCGAGGGCTGACAAGCGTGGAAACCGCTCAGCATCTCAGTTTGAGCGTAGCCGCTGTCAAGGCTCGTGCCTTCCATGCGAGGCGCCATCTGCGCCTGCACCTCGAACGCAAATTGCAGGCACCGCGAAGGCAGAGAACAGTTCTTCGGTTTGTGGCAGCGGCCTTAGCAATAGCCGGATACGGGATCCCGGCTGCCAGGTCGCAAGGAAATCCAGGCACGGCTAAGGCCGTGCACCTCATCGGTCTCACGGGGGTCAAAGACAATACCAAAGGAATGCTGCGCGTTGAGAATGGGCAGGTCCATTTTATTCACGGCAAAACAAGCTCGGACGTAAGCGTCACTTGTATAGAAGATGTGGTCACCGGAACCGACAGCGTAAAGGCGGTCGGAAAGACCATCGGGATGGTCAGCATGGCCGCGCCGTACGGCGGGGGACGATTCCTGAGTCTATTCCGGAAAAAGATCGATACGCTCACTCTTAAATATCGCGACGCTACCGGAAGCTTGCACGGGGTGATTTTTACGATGCTGGCAGGAAGCGCTGACGGGATCAAGGGAGAACTCGTGTCGCAGGGAGCGCCCACCAGTTCCTCGAAAGAGCCAAATCCGTTAGATGCTCAGGGCAGCGATTCCGCGAGTAAGGAGCCAAGGCAATGAAGAGCTTGGTGATCCGATGTGTCTGGATGTTGACGTCGGTGCTGTTCCTGGTCGCATATCCTCTTTTGGCAGAGAAGGAGCGGCCGGCAAAGATCAAGGCTGCCGCGATCCAAGTCGTCATGGTCCAGTCTGACGAGATCAAGCTGCCCGCGGAATTCCAGGTTGCGCTTTACGAAAACTTGGTTCGTCAACTCGAGAAAAAGGGGTTCACTAATGTGTATCGCGATGATGACCGCAACGCCGAGAATGTTACCGATTTGGTTGTCCTTCACAGCGTAGTTCGAGGCTTCAAAGCGGGGAGCGAGCGGACACGGCAGGTGACCACCTTTGCCGGAGCTACGTCCATCACTGTTCATTGCAGCTTCACGACCCGCGATGGCCAGGTGCTTCTTGAACGCGAGTTGAACGGGAAAGTACGATTTTTTGGTGGAAATCTGCGGGCCACTCACGATTTTGCGAAGAAGGCGTCACAAGTCGCGCAGCAAAACCTCTCGGCATCCAGCGGCCGATGAACGGTATTTTGGTTCTTCCTCCAGCGCTGGGCGGACAAGCGATTGCATTTTCCACCGACAGATTAGAACGTGAAGCGCGCGTCCAGTTGAATCTGACGCCCAGTTCCTACGGTGGTGAATATTCGGCCGACGTTTTTTGCGAGATTACCTGTTGCATCTTGGAAGACCGCGTCTCCATTCCCTCCCAGGGTGAGCGGACTCTGCGTGTTGCTCGGCACGGCAAAATTCGGATGGTTGAACAGATTGTAGCCTTCCACTCCAAGCGCAATCTTTATGCCTTCCCTCAATTGGAAGTCCTTTTGCAGTGCCAGGTCAAATTGCGCGAACCCGGGTCCGCGCAGGATATTTCGCCCTGCGTCGCCAAACTGACCGGGAGCCGGTACTGCAAATGCAGTCGGATTAAACCAGCACGAGGGAGTGCCTACGTTAGTGCCGTTTGGACAAACCCCTGTGTAAGGATTGCCGACAAGATCCGGCCGTTCCGAAGTCAAAAGGGATCGCAAATCTGCATTGTCAAAGGAGAGCACTGGGGTAAAAGGGACGTTGCTATGAACGCTGGCAACCGCGGAGACCTGCCAGCCCCCAAAGTGGCTTCCCCGCCCAAAAGGCAGCTCATAAACTACGTTCGCTACGAAATTGTGGCGGATGTCGAATGCCGACCGGCCCCGACTTCCCTTGCGATCGAAAATGTCCTGAGACGTGGGAGGGTCGTTAACAGTTTCTATGGAAAAATTTGCTGAAGCATCATCAATGGAATGGGAGAACGTGTAGAACGCCTGCCAGGAGAGATTGTGGGCGCGCTTTTGGGAAATCGAGAGTTGGAATGAATTGTAGAAAGACTGTGCATCGGTTAACACCGCTAACAAGGGTGAAGGCAAGTTCGGATTGTAGCGATGGCCGGAGGCTGGTTGGAAAGGGTTCTGCTCTGCTTCACGCGGGAGGTGATTGCCGCGCGCTCCAAAATATCCCGCGCTGAGGATGGTGCCCGGCGCGATTTCCCGTTCCATGTTGAGATTATATTGCAGCGCGTATGGGAACTTCGGATGGTAAGTCGTCGAGATTACATATAGTGGCTGGGTCAGGAGAGCGTTCTGCGGATCAAGAAAGGTAGGAAAGACAAAGGAATCCAAAGCGAAAAACGGAGGTAGGAACCGGTTGACACCAAACAAAAGTACCGGCAACTGATCGCGAAAGATGCCGGTTCCCCCGCGTAGCACAGTCTTACCATCGCCGAAGATGTTCCATGCAAACCCGGCCTGTGGCGACAATAGATCCATAGGTGTCCCGGCAAATGCCTTGCCGACGCTTGGCCCGGAGTCGGTCGCTGGATCACGAATAACCGAGAGACGACCGTGTACCTCAGTGGGATTGGAATAGAAGTCATAGCGCAGGCCGGCGTTCAAGGTCAGGCGGCTGCTTACACGGAAGAATTCGTGCGCAAAGCCAGAAATTACACTTTGGCGATAGCCGCGGTCCGAATCGGACATCGAGGGAACGGAACCGACATATGACAAAGGGAGAGCCTGAAGGAAGAATTCCAAAGCCGGATTGACGCTGCGTGCCGGAATCCCGAACGGACTCAGATCCTGGAACGTGTACAACCCATTTACCCCGAAATCCAGCGGACCATTGGACTGAATCCTTCGAAACTCCGCCCCTAATTTCAAAGTGTGCCGGCCAATCGTCCGTGACAGTTGGTCCTGAACTTGATAGACAGTCGAAAAATTGCCCAGCGGAATTACCGCGCTAGTGCCAAGCAGACTCATCGCAGCAATGGCGACCGTCCCGAACGGCCTGCCCGGTACCAAGGAAATAGAGAGTCCCGGATGCGTGTCGACGATGGAACTGGAGGCGGTCGTGCGATTGATACCGAATCGCAGTTCGTTGAGAATTTCCTTTCCAATATTCCTGCGATCTTGAACGCTGAAGTACTGATTGCGGGCTTCATGAAGCGTCGGGAATCCTGGGACGTACGTTCCGGGCGGTGTTCCGAAGTAAGGAACCACGGAAGAGCTGTCGTCAATGATGTAGCGTCCCAACACCGAATGTGTGTTCGAGAAGTTGTGATCGACGCGGATCATGCCGTGGTGTTCGGCTGTGTCTCCCTTGTTCGCGGTGATTAGGTCCGCGGTTCCATCACCATTATCTGCTCCATTCGAAGGAGGGAACAGGTTGAGGAATTGCTGTACACGCGGATCGATTGCAACGGCAACACACGCGTTCGGAGATGCGTTACTGCAGGCCGCGGGGTTGTCGTTGGAAGGCAACAGACCTTCATGGGCAAGCGCATCCGGCACCGTGGCGATTGCTGTGGATGCGTGTACTTCCCGGAATCCCTCATAGCTCATGTAAAAAAAGGTATGATCACGCACCAGCGGCCCGCCAATTCCAGCGCCGAACTGGTTGCGGACAAACGCCGGAATTGGAGCAGCACTTAAATCGAAGTAGTTTTTGGCATCGAGTGCGGCATCCCTATGGATTTCAAACAGAGAGCCGTGGAAGTCGTTACTTCCAGACTTGGTTGCCAACTCGATTACACCGCCCCCATTTCTGCCGTATTCCGCGTTAAAGGTTTGAGTGAGGACACGGACCTCGCTCCATTCATTTATTCCGAGAAAAAGTCCGGACGCCCCTGCTGGTGAATAGCCGAAAACCGGATCATTGGCATCCATGCCGTCGATGAGGACATTCGTCCAGCTCGGACGCATTCCATTGATCGACACTTGTCCTCCCTGGCCAGCCGATAGCAGCGATGGAGCGCTGTTCGGCGCTGGGGCGACTCCAGGTTCTAAAATCGCCGCCTTGAACAGATCGCGGCCATTCAGGGGAAGTTCAGTCAGAGTGTGTTCCGGGAGGAGTCCACCGACGGTGGATGTGGCGTTGTCGATCGTGGGGACGTCCGCTCGGACCGTTACCTCCTGTTTTAGGTCGCCGACGGTCAGTGACACATTCATCATGAATTCGGACGCCGAGGTGAGCGCAAGCTCTTCGCGAACCTGCGTTTGGAACCCTTCTTTTTCGACGCGAGCAGAATAGCTTCCGGTCGGCAAGCCCGTGACACGATATTGGCCGTTCAAATCCGTGGAAACGTCGCGTTTCAATCCGGTGCTTTTGTTGACGAAGGTAAGGTGAGCATCCGAAACCACAGCACCGCTTGCGTCGGTGATGGTACCGAAGACGCTTGCAAGCTGGGTTTGTGGCCACGCCCGCGCTGAGAACGAAGCCGAGAACAGAGATAATAGTAGACATGCCGTCGAAACGTATTTCGTGGCCTCGGAAAGGATGCGGACCATGACGTACATGACCTGCCGTTTCAGATGAAATACGCCCGTGCGGCCAATCGCTAGGCGGTCTGCTTTGCCGAGCGTTCGGTCAAGTGGAGTTTCTCGGCCATTTTCACCAAATCCGCAACTGAATTGGCCTTCATCTTCTGCATCACCTGGCCTCGATGTGCCTTCACTGTAATCTCGCTGATGCCGAGCTCCCCACCGACCTGTTTATTCAACAGACCCGAAACCACCAAAGCCATGACCTGCTGTTCACGAGGAGTGAGTGCCGCGTAGCGGTCCCGAAGTTCGCGCATTTCCGTTTCATGAGCGCGAGCGAGGCGGCTTCGATCGAGGGCTTGCCGGATGGCTGTCAACAGTATCTCGTCATTGAAAGGCTTGGTGAGGAATTCGACAGCGCCGCGCTTCATCGCCTGCACGGATTTTGGCACGTCGCCATAACCGGTAATGAAGATGA
>DASXTB010000032.1:0-3566 GCA_036505615.1 Acidobacteriota bacterium | reverse complement strand
CTTAAGACTTTGGACAATGTTAACGATTGTCCCGACCTGATAAATCTCGTTCGGCTTGGGCTCATCGACACTGGCGTCATGCTGAGTAGCGAGAAAGATCTTCTTGTCGCCGGCCAGAGCCTCTTCCAGCGCGCGCACGCTTGACTCACGACCGACGACGAAAGGAGTCATCATGAACGGAAAGATGACCACGTCCCGAATGGGCATCATCGGAAGCTTCTTGCTCTCGTATTTCTCTTTGCTTGTGGTCACCTGGACTCCAAAATCAGCGGTTGGCCGCCAGCTTTCCAGCTAACGGCTAAGTGCTAACGGGTTCTTCTTATCCTGCTTTTTCCATCATGGCCAGCGAGACACTGCGCTTCTCAACCATCTCGCGGGTCACTTCAAATTCTTTTACCTTCTTCTGACTGGGCAGATGATACATCAAATCCAGCATCAGCTCTTCCAGGATCATCCGCAATCCGCGCGCCCCTACCTTCCGAGCCATGGCCTGTCGGGAAATGGCTTTCAAAGCTTCTTCACTAAACTTCAACCGCACATTCTCGAACTCGAAGAGCCGCTGGTACTGCTTGACAATAGCGTTTTTCGGGCGCGTCAGGATCTCGATCAGCGCAAATTCATCCAGGTCCTCCAGCACGCCTACCACGGGCAAGCGGCCCACAAACTCGGGTATTAACCCGAACTTGATAAGGTCTTCCGGCTGAACATCACTTAGAAGTTCAAAATTCCGTTTGCGGTTGGTCGCAGCTGAATCTTCCTGCTCCGAATCCTCTCCCGCCTTGAAACCTAAGGACTTCCTGCCCATCCGGCGGCCAATGATCTTCTCCAGCCCCACGAATGCTCCTCCGCAGATAAAGAGAATATTCGTCGTGTCAACCGGGGTGAACTCCTGATGGGGGTGCTTGCGCCCCCCCTGAGGAGGAACATTGGCTATGGTTCCTTCCAGAATCTTCAGAAGCGCCTGCTGCACGCCCTCGCCTGAAACGTCGCGAGTAATGGACGGATTCTCGTCCTTACGGCCAATCTTGTCCACTTCGTCAATGTAGATGATACCTGTCTGTGTCCGGCCGACATCACCCTCGGCGGATTGCAGCAGCTTGAGAATAATATTCTCGACGTCTTCGCCAACGTAACCAGCCTCGGTTAGGGTAGTGGCGTCTACGATCGCGAACGGTACATCCAGCATACGCGCCAGCGTTTGGGCGAGGAGTGTCTTGCCCGTGCCCGTCGGCCCGATCAGCATGATGTTCGATTTCGTCAGCTCAACACCATCACCGGTGCGCTGCCGGTTCATGTAGATGCGCTTGTAATGGTTGTAAACCGCGACGGCAAGTTTCTTCTTTGTCTGCTCCTGCCCAATCACATACTCGTCGAGGAATGTCTTCACTTCCTGCGGTTTGGGAAGCTGGTTCGGGGTAGTGGTTGGAGGGGTTGCAGAACGATCATCTTCGAGAATCGAGTTGCAGACTGCGACGCACTCATCGCAAATATAGGCTCTAGGGTAATCGCTGGGGGATGAAATCAGTTTGGCCACCGCGTCCTGCGATTTATGGCAGAACGAACATCGCAACATCTCTTCGGTACCACTTCTGTTTTTCACTCAGCTTACTCCTTCGGGTCACGCCTTGCTCTGCCGCCATTGGCGGGAGAGAAAGCCCGATCATAACCTCTACCGGGTCTTATAAATGATATCGTCTATGATTCCGTATTCCTTCGCCTGCTGTGCGTTCATAATGAAATCGCGCTCGACGTCTTTTTCCACCTTGTCCAGTTTCTGCCCGCTATGTTTGGCCAGCAACTGGTTTGTAATCTCACGCATACGGAGAATTTCCCGAGCGTGAATGTCAATATCAGTTGCCTGCCCCGACAGACCTCCCATCGACGGCTGATGGATTAGAATTCTCGAATTCGGCAAAGCCAGCCGCTTCTTGTTTTCACCAGCTGAAAGCAATAGGGCAGCCATGCTGGCGGCTTGCCCAATGCAGATCGTCGTTACGTCATTCTTTACGTACTGCATGGTGTCGTAGATCGCCATACCCGCGGTAATTGAGCCACCCGGCGAATTAATGTAAAGCTGAATATCCTTTTCCGGATCTTCCTGAGCCAGGAACAACATCTGCGCAATCACCAGGTTGGCGATGGTGTCCTCAATGGGCGTGCCTATAAAAATGATGTTGTCACGCAGCAGCCGCGAGTAAATGTCGTAGGCCCGCTCACCACGCCCGGTCTGCTCGATGACCATTGGCACCAGCATCATTTTCGGATCGTTCACGTTCACCTTTCCACACTCCTGCCTCAAACCACAGCTAACTTTTCGAGGGAGGATCGAAAGTGGTCTGCTTAACTAGCCTGATGGTACAAAAAATCGAGGGTCTTCTCGCTGCGGATTCTATTTCGGATTCTATCGAGCGCTCCATCACGTGTCAAACGAGCCCGAATCGCTTCCGGCGTCTGTTTTGACTGATTGGCAAGCGCTTCGATTTCCGCATTTATCTCTTCGTCACCGACCTCGATTTTCTCCTCTCCCGCAATTCTATCCAGCAACAATGAAGCCTTCACTTCCTGCAAAGCCTGTTCGCGTTGCCCTGCGCGCAGCCGGTTCAGGTCCATCTTTTTCATGTCTTCAGGCTTCAAACCCTGTGCCGCCAGCGCGCGCAACCCGCGCTCCAGCCGGACATCAATTTGCCGATCCACTAACGCTTCAGGCACTTCAAAATCGTTCCGTTTCACCAGTTCGGCAACCAGCTTGTCTTTGGATTCGCGCTCGGCCGCGTGCTTCCGTTCGCTTTCCATACCCTCACGAATCCGTTGGCGAACCTCATCGAGACTGGCGAACTCGCCTAACGTTTTTGCAAAGTCGTCGTTCTGCTCAGGCAGACTTTTCAGCTTGATGGAATGCACCTTGACTGTGTATGTCAGTGTTTTTCCAGCCAGCCGCTTGTCCGTAGAGTCTTCCGGATAATGCACATCGAAAATGCGCTCGTCACCTGCGGAGGCTCCGCGCAGGTTCTCGGTGAACTCGGGCATTGTATCTTTTCCGGCAATCTCCACCAGAATGTCGTCCATGTGGACCGGTTTGCCCTCGCCCTCTTTAGGTTTCCCATCCAGCGAGACTTGAGCGTAGTCGCCGTCCGCGAGAGCGCGGCCCTCTACAGCGGTGAAGGTGGCATGCTGCTCGCGCAGGCTCTCAAGCGACTCCTGCACTTCTTCGTCAGTGACTGTGATGGTGGGTTTATCGGCGCGCAGTTCCTTGTAGCCCTCCACCTTGATCTCAGGCATGACTTCGAAGCTGGCTTTGAAGCGAAGCGGCTCACCTTCATGAATATGCAGGTCCGAAACGCGGGGCTGCGATACCGGCAGCACCCCCAGCTTCTCCGTTTCACGGCGGAAATGGCGGGGCACCAGCGCCTCAACCACTTCGCTCTTGAGATCCTCGGCAAAACGCTGGCGGATGATCGAAGCCGGCACGTGCCCCCGCCGAAACCCGGGTAGCCGAGCCAGCTTTTGATATTTTTGGATCAGGGAATCAGTCTCGCGGGTTACCTCTTCGGCCGGTACCTCAACCT
>DASXTB010000031.1:0-9321 GCA_036505615.1 Acidobacteriota bacterium | reverse complement strand
GGAGGCAGCCGGCAGGAGGCAGGCGGCAGAAAGCGGAAGCAGGAAGCAGGAGGCAGGAGGCGGAACGCAGAAGGCAGAAGGCAGAAGGCAGAAGGCAGAAGGCAGAAGGCAGAAGGCAGAAGGTTACCATCAGGAGAGAGTCAGGGGGATAAAAATTTTTTCGCAAAAATGACACAAGGAGAGTTTAGTCAAAGAGAATTGGCAGAAATCGGCCTGGAGAGTTGAGACGTTCTTCAGCTAATTGGGTGTTCTTTGTGAATTTTGAGCTCATATGACTGGATTTGACCATGTTGCGAGGGTTTAGAGATCTCAGAGTGTACCAACTGGCCTATAAGCTGGCGATGGAGGTTTTTGAGGAATCAAAGAAATTTCCCAAAGAGGAACGGTATTCCTTAACGGACCAGATTCGTCGCTCGTCTCGAAGCGTCGCCACCAACATTGCAGAGGGGTTTCGAAAGCGGCGCTATCCGAATATGTTTGCTAGCAAGCTTGCCGATTCAGATGGAGAGGGCGCAGAGACTCAAGTTCATCTTGATTTCGCCCGCGATTGCGGTTACATGTCCCATGAGTCCCACTCACGCCTGATTGGCGAGTACGAAAGGTTGGGAAAAATGATTGGGGTGATGATGGCCGATCCTAGCCAGTTTATGCCCCAGTAAGGTGCTGCCGCCTTCTGCCTTCCGCTTTCCGCCTTCCGCCTTCCGCCTTCTGCCTTCCGTCTTCCGCCTTCAGCCTCCTGCCTCCTGCCTCCTGCTTCCTGCCTTCAGCTTTCAGCCTTGTGCTTTCCCTGGAAAGGCATCCTCGTTAGAATAAATCCATGGCGGCTTTTGATCAGGAAAGATACTCGCGGCACGTGCTCTTTGCGGGCATCGGTGAAGAAGGCCAGCGTCGCATCGTGCACTCAGTCGTGGCCATTGTGGGCTGTGGCGCCCTCGGCTCCGCCCAGGCTGACATGCTGGCGCGGGCGGGTGTAGGCCAGCTGCGACTGATTGACCGCGATTTTGTGGAATGGAGCAACTTGCAGCGGCAAGCGCTGTTTCATGAATCCGATGCCCATGACTCCGTACCGAAGGCGATTGCTTTGGCACGGGAACTGAAAAAGATCAACTCAAGCTGCGGCGTTCATTCGGATGTGGAGGATTTCAATTCTTCGAATGCCGAAGATTTTCTGACGCGAGTCGATCTGGTTATGGACGGGAGCGATAATTTCCAGGCGCGATACTTGATCAACGACTGCTCCGTCAAACTGCACATTCCCTGGATCTATGGCGCGTGCGTAGGCAGTTATGGGGCTGTGGCGCCTTTCCTTCCTCAAGAAACTCCGTGCTTGCGCTGTCTGTTTCCAGATTCTCCTGCTCCCGGCGAAGGACCTACCTGCGACACAGCCGGCATCGCGACTCCGCTGCCAAAGATGGTGGCCGCGATGCAAGTGGCGGAAGCGCTGAAGATACTGGCCGGCTCACTTGAACACATCCATCGAGCTCTGGTCAGTTTTGACCTCTGGTCGAACAATTTCCGCAGTTTAGAATACGGCCGGAGCGATGCCGCCTGCGTGTGCTGCGGGCGAAAACAATATGATTTCTTAAAAGGGAGGCAGGAAACAGAGGCACTTTCCATGTGCGGCAGGAACTCGGTGCAAATTCTGCCCAAGAGAAGACAACGTATCGATTTGTCGTCGCTCGGCGGACGGCTGCGGCCACTAGGAACGGTAACTATTTCCGATTATTTTTTGAAGCTGGTCATTCCCGACCACGAGTTGGCGGTTTTTAAGGATGGGCGCGCCATCATCAAGGGGACTACCGATCCGGCTGTCGCCAAGAGTCTCTATGCGCGATACGTAGGGGACTGAACTAAAAGTCGAAAGTCGAAAGTCCGGTTAGCAGGTTCGCAGGTGTGCAGGTTTACATCTTCTAACGATTAAGTTTGACTTTCGACTATCGACCTGCGACTTTCGACTTTTATTGAGGATGACTATGTTGCCAAGGATTGTTTTTGTGCTTGCATGTTCAGTGGTTTTGTATTCCCAGAATGCCGCCCAGAAAACTTCTGATAAGGATGCGGCCCAACAGAAAGCCCGGGCAGTGATTGAAAGATCGATCGAAGCGATGGGCGGCGACGCTTTTCGCCAAGTTCGGGAAATGCAAAGCAAAGGGAACTACTACATCTTCAAAGACGGCCAGACGGCAGGCATAGCCAAATACCTTGACTTCACCCGCCTGCCCGATAAATCCCGCAACCAGCTGGGCGAAGGCAAGAACAAAGAAGTGACGATCTTTGATCTCTCTGCCAATAAGGGATGGCATATGGAAGGGAAGTCGGCAATCAAAGAGGCGAAGCCCGAGGAGGTCAAGCAATTTCGGCAGACGGTGCGACACGCGATTGAAAACCTGTTGCGAGGAAGACTCAGCGAGCCAGGCATGACTTTCTTTTACTACACACCAGATGAAATCTCCGGTAAGGGTGACGTCGAAGCCGTGGAGATGATTGATTCAGAAAACGACACGGTATCGATTTATTTTGATGTTAAGACACATCTGCCCACGCGGCTGGAGTATGTAGCGATTGATCCGCGAGGAAACAAGCACAAAGAGGCAACGGAATTCTATGTGTGGCTTGCCATCCAAGGCATCATGACCCCGATGCGCTTTGACAACTATTCTGACGGACAACTTGCATCACAGATCTTTGTCAAAGAAATGATTTATAACCCCAAGCCTCCAATTCCCGATTCGTACTTCGCCCAGCCTGTGGCAGAAAAATAAGCCATCAAGTCGTCAGGTCAGCAAGTCAACAGGTCCACAAGTCATTCCTCAGGTCCCCAAGTCAGCAGGTTATCAGGGCAGCATACCATCAAAGCAATAGGCCGACATGGCGCCAGTCGCCAGGTCCGAAAGTCGCTTAACGATTCCTGACAAACTGGTTCATTTCCAGGTACGAGATAAACCGCGCAATCCGTCGACTTGTTTCAACTGCCAGACGCTTCATGTGCGAATTGCCGACCCTGTGGACCTGCTGACCTTTATTCGGTCGCCCGGGCCAGGGCGGCTTGCGCTATAGCTCCGACACGGCTGCTTTGGAAAAGTGACATCAGCCCGGTGTAAAGGAATCCCACCATGAAGAGAAACAGGAAGGGAACTGTACCGTAAATTCTGCTGTCCAGAGCATAAGCGATCATCAGGCAAAAGTACATTCCCAGCATTACCTCGATCAGGGGCAGCACTCCGATCCTGGCATGATACTTCTTTGTTTTCCACTGATCGCCGCTTTGCTTGACTGAGTATTTGGGAGTACGGAGGAATATCGAATCAATCCCCAGCAGAGCTTCCAACACCGCTTTCGTGTTACTGACGGAAAGGCCGATTCCCACTGACATCAGGAAAGGAAGATACTTCAGGTTGGACTTCCAATCAGGATAAATCTCGCGCTGCGAGACCACATAAAAAGAAGATACTGAGAAGGTGGCGGCGAAAAACAGGGGAAGGTCGAGCACTAGCATCTCAAACCACCCCTGGTGGAAGCGTATGATTAAAGCTGGAAATAGAAGGAGGGAAAGCACAATCATCAGCGGGTAGGCGATGTTGGCCGTGAGGTGAAAGAAGGCCTCGACCTTGACTTTCCGTGGAAGATCGCTGCGGAAGATTCGCGGCAAGATCTTCTTTCCTGTCTGGATGGAACCTTTAGCCCAACGGTTTTGCTGTCTTTTGAATGAATTCATCTCCACCGGAATTTCCGCGGGCGCCACAATTTCCGGGAGGAATATAAACTGCCAGCCTTTGATCTGCGCCCGGTAACTGAGATCCAAATCTTCTGTGAGAGTGTCATGCTCCCAGCCGCCTGCCGTCTCTATAGCAGCTCGTCTCCAAATTCCGGCCGTGCCGTTAAAGTTAAAGAAACGCCCCGAGCGATTGCGGGCCGTGTGTTCGATGACAAAGTGACCATCGAGGAGAATGGATTGCACTCTGGTCAGGAAGGAATAGTCGCGATTAATGTGGCCCCAGCGCACCTGGACCATTCCCACCTTCGGATCTGAAAAATAGTCGATCGTCTGATTGAGTGTCTCCGGTCGTGGCATGAAATCAGCATCGAAGATTGCGATAAACTCACCCTTCGCCTGCTTCAGCCCATTCTCCAGCGCTCCGGCCTTAAAGCCGGTTCGGTCAGTTCGGTGGACGTAATGGATGTCGTAGCCCTGCGACTGAAAGCGCGCAACGCATGCGGCGGCGATCTGCTGTGTCTCATCGGTGGAATCGTCCAGGACCTGGATTTCCAAAAGGCGCCTGGGCCAATTCAAGCCGCACACCGACTCGATTAATCTTTCCACTACGTACATCTCGTTGTAGACGGGCAATTGCACCGTGACACGGGGTTTCTGGGGAAGCGTTCCCTTGGGTTGTGGCTTATTGTTCTTATATTTGTAGTAAAGATAAACCATGTGATAGCGATGAATCCCGTAAATGGCCAGTATCGTTAGTACGAGAAAATAGCTGATCAGTATTCCCAGATCAAAAGGATTGCTATTGTATAGGTAAGCCAGATTATCTGTTTCGAGGAATTCTTGTAGCGGCGTCTTTTGAGGACCAAAAATGTTCATTTCGGTAGCACCCAGTTGTTATGAGTTCACCCTAAGGCAGACTGATGGCGGGAAAATAACGTGCCGCAAAGAGCCGGGTTGTGGGGATGAAAACCAGAACGCGCAACCACAGAGACACCAAGATTTTGAGCGAAAGTCTGTCCGGTCACGACGCGTAGATTATACAGAGAAACTCTTTACTGTCAATAAATGTTGGGCACGTTATCTGCTGAGATTACAGAACTTTCGCGCCCCAGCCAACCATCGCAACGCCCCAGAAAAATTGTCCTAAATCACGTCGAACTACTACTTTTGTTGCAAAATAAACACAAAATCATCTAGTCGTAAATTCCCCCTAACTCAAGCTTGTCAAGATATGGCAACAGTTTATCGTGCAAACCTCAAGTTGGCAAAATAATTGCAAGCAGACGTTCATGAATCTCCGAACGCATCAGGTCACGTTGGCAAGGGAATTGGAATTTAAGGGAACGGGTTTGCACTCCGGATTTCAGGTCGTGCTGCGCCTCTCGCCCGCGCCTCTCAATACCGGTGTGATATTCCGGCGTCCTGACTTAAGCGGCTTTCAAATCGAGGCGCTGCGCTGCAACGTGGCGAAAGTCAATTACGCAACCACGTTGATGAAACGTGGCGTAATGATCTCCACGGTCGAACATGTGCTGTCAGCCATATACGGGTTGGGAGTCGACAACGTTTACATAGATGTGGATTCGCTGGAAGTACCCATTCTGGATGGAAGTGCGAAACCATATGTCGACGCAATCCGGAAAGCAGGCTTGAAAACCCAGGGCGCCAGTCGTGAATATATTCAGATTCTGGAACCCTTTGCCTGCATAGAAAACGGCAAATCAGTTTGCGTCGAGCCCTGCGATACGTTCCGCGCAAGCTGCGTCATCGAGTTTTCCCATCCTTTAATTGGGCGCCAGGAATTGGACCTGGTACTCGTCCCGGAACAATATGGGCGAGAGGTTTGCTACGCGAGAACCTTCGGTTTCTACCGTGAAGTTGAAGCCATGCTGAAAAATAATTTGATTCGCGGCGGTTCTTTTGACAACGCCATTGTTCTCTCCGATGATGGCATCATGAACGGCGAGCTTCGCCAGCCCGATGAGTTCGTGCGCCACAAGATGCTTGATCTGATCGGTGATGTCGCTCTCCTTGGAAAACCTCTATTGGGTCACTTGAAGGCATACCGCGCAGGTCACGCGGCCCATGCCACATTCGTTGGAAAACTACTGAAGCAGAAAAGCGCTTACCGGATAACCACCCTGGAGCGCGCGCGCGAGCCGGAAAAGAAGAAGTCTCGCCTGTAAGTCGCAAGTGGAAGGCCGCGAGTCGAAAGTCTCGATCTGTTCGAGTTACCAGGTTGGATTGCCAAGAAAGCCGAATCACAGGTGACATCCTTTGTGTCCGTGGTGTCCTTTGCGGTTCAAGAAACTTTCACCACGGTCTGTACCGGCGACCCTGTGTGGTCGCCCGCTGCAGAATCGAGCGGGTTTCTCTTGCCTCCGTTGCGAAGTGGACCTGCGACAACTGTCCAATTTGTTTGGCTAATCCGTCAGCTATTGCGGCGGGCGGCCACAGAGGGCCGCCCGTACGATCAGGTGGATTTTTTTCACACTTCGGAGCGCGGGGTCCAGCCAAATTAACCATCAAGCTCCTGACTTATTTTTGGGCGAAACCGCCAGTCTACGCGCCTGGCCCCGACGATTGATGGCTGGCTTCATACCGGCTCCAATGGGATAATTAGAGTTTCTGTTTACCGGAGAAGATCCTTATGGTTGAAGGAGTGATTGCCAAGCAGCCTATTGATAAAGAGGTCAACTTATTTGAATCGATGATGGAACGCTTCGATTATGCCGCCCAGAAGCTGCAATTGGATCCGGGGCTATACCGGTTGCTCCGTTGTCCCAATCGAGAGATTACCGTCTACATCCCGGTGGCGATGGATGACGGCCAGTTGGAGGTCTTCGTCGGTTATCGCGTGCAGCATAACATTGCCCGAGGGCCGTGCAAGGGAGGCGTTCGATATTCGCCCGATGTGACACTGGGTGAGATCAAGGCTCTAGCGGCGTGGATGACCTGGAAATGCGCCGTGGTGAACATTCCGTTCGGCGGCGCCAAAGGGGGCGTCATCTGTGATCCGAGCAAGATGTCAATGGCGGAGCTTGAGAAATTGACCCGCCGCTACACGGCAGAACTGCTGGATTTTATAGGCCCGGAGCGCGATGTTCCGGCTCCGGATATGAACACCAACGAGCAGGTGATGGCCTGGATGATGGATACCTACAGCATGCATGCGCGCCACACCGTGAATGCCGTGGTGACGGGAAAACCTGTCGGCTTGGGCGGTTCTCGAGGGCGCAAGGAAGCCACCGGCCGAGGACTCACGATTCTGGCCCGAGAAGCAGTCCAGTTGTTCAATTTGAAACCTGGCGAGAGCCGAGTCGTGATTCAGGGATATGGAAATGTGGGAGCCACCACAGCGAAGTTGATGCGGGAGGAAGGCTTTAAAGTAATCGCCGTATCCGACATAAAGGGAGGCATCTTTAACCCTGACGGCCTGGACATCTCGAACTTGGATGAATACGTGGCCGAAAACAAATTTGTAAAGGACTTTCCTGGCGCCGAGCCGGTCAGTAACCGCGATATTTTGGAGCTTCCGTGTGAAATACTGGTCCCGGCCGCCACAGAGAACCAGATCACAACCAGAAACGCTCGCAACATTCGAACTAAGATTCTGCTGGAAGGAGCCAATGGTCCCACCAGCGCCGCCGCCGACCCCATTTTGAACAGCAAAGGGATATTTGTCGTGCCCGATATTCTGGCCAATGCCGGCGGAGTGACCGTTTCTTACTTTGAATGGGTGCAGGACCGGTACGGCTACTTCTGGCGGGAAAAAGAAGTTAATGAGAGGCTGGAAGAAGTGATGCGCAGCAGTTTTCAGGACGTGCACAACTATTCGAAGACTCACCAGGAGAGCATGCGCATCGCTTCGTACATCTTAGCAGTCGACCGTGTGGCCTATTACACGAAGATTCGGGGCATCTACGCTTAAGCTCCAGGCCGGCGCCGCTTCTAGGCGCTGCGAACGACTGCCAGCGCGTAGGCTCGCCCGAAGAAGCGAGCGCGGAGACTGTAGCTGTCGTAACTCGTGCTAGTGAATAATGCCTAGTTTAGGAGTTTGATGAAAACATGAGTGCTCCCTTCAAAGGTTACGACTTCATGAATATCGATCCGCTGTTCTCAGACGAAGAGAAGCTGGTGCGGAAGACGGTACGTGATTTTGTCGAACACCGGGTTTTGCCCATCATTGAAAAGCACAATCGTGAATGCACCTTTCCCATCCATCTAGTTAAGGAGATGGCCGAGCTCGGATTTCTGGGCGCTAACCTGCAAGGGTACGGCTGCGCGGGACTGAACAGCGTCGCTTACGGCCTGATCATGCAGGAACTGGAGCGAGGCGACAGCGGCTTGCGAAGCTTTGTCTCCGTTCAGGGGGCATTGGTGATGTATCCCATCTACAGTTTCGGTTCCGAAGAGCAAAAGCAAAAATGGTTGCCCCGCCTTGCCTCCGGGGAATCGATCGGATGTTTTGGTCTTACAGAGCCGGATTTCGGTTCCAATCCTGCCGGGATGCTCACTCGCGCGCGGAAGGACGGAAAGGGATATGTGTTGAATGGTTCGAAGGCCTGGATTACCAGCGGCAATATCGCAGACATCGCGGTGGTTTGGGCCAGATGTGATGACGATAAAATTCGCGGCTTTCTTCTGGAGAAGGGGACCGACGGATTTGAAGCGCGAGAATACAAGAATAAGTTCTCGCTGCGCGCTTCGGTCACTTCTGAGCTGACGTTCAACGATTGCAGGTTGCCTGAGTGCGCTCTGCTGCCGCAAACCGACGGGCTAAAATCAGCGTTATCCTGCCTGACTCAGGCCCGCTACGGGATTGCCTGGGGCGCGGTGGGCGCGGCTCTGGCTTGCTACCACTCGGCCCTGCAGTGGTCCCTGGAACGCAAACAATTCGCTGGAAAGCCGATCGCATCCCACCAACTGGTGCAGGAAAAACTGGTTTGGATGCTCACCGAGCTCACCAAGGCGCAATTGCTTTGCTATCAACTGGGAAGATTGAAGGATCAGGGGAAAGCGACGTTCGCTCAGGTTTCATTTTGCAAGCGCAACAATGTCGACATCGCGCTGGAGGTAGCGCGCATGGCTCGAGATCTGCTCGGAGCCAACGGGATCCTTGACGACTACCCTGTCTTCCGACACATGTGTAATTTGGAGTCGGTCAAGACCTACGAAGGAACGCACGACATACATACGTTGATCCTGGGACAGGAAATCACCGGAATCCCCGCGTTTGAGTAGAAGCCCGCCGCAGACGGGCGAGGCGCCGCGAAGCGGCGCATTGGAGAGACGCCCCGTGGGGCGTCTCCTGCACGATGAAAGATTGCGCGCGAGACGGCCCACCGGCCGTCTCTCCAAAATGTCCAAAACCGAGAGCCCGCCGCAGGCGGGCGGTCGGAATGTGGCCCAGGGCTGCGCTGCCTCATGTTTCAGTAAGAAGAGGCGGAATCCGAGATTGGAAGTTTTTGGTTGTTGCAGGCGGTTTTTCGCCTTATATTGCTGCGAGGTACGGTCGGGTAGTTTCTTCGCCGTCGGTAACAACATGATTATCCACCGCCTCACCTATTTCCAGGGCTGCCAGCCAAGGATCTCGGCCCTGAAAC
>DASXTB010000030.1:0-14239 GCA_036505615.1 Acidobacteriota bacterium | reverse complement strand
GATTATTGACGTTATCCCCGGCATGGCTGCGGCGCAGGCGGGGATTGCGCCCGGAATGAAACTGATCGCAGTCAACAATCGCCGCTGGTCCTCAACGGTAATGCAGGATGCTCTGAAGGCCTCCAAATCCGGCCCCGCGCCGCTCGAGCTGCTGGTGGAGGATCAGGAGTTCTACAGGACGTATCGCCTCAATTACCGGGGCGGGGAAAAATATCCGCATCTGGAGCGCGATGCAAAGCGCCCGGATCTTTTGGAACAAATACTAAAACCCCTCAGTTAAGATGCGCTAAGGCCGCTTTCAGCGGCCTCTGGACTTTGGACATTTTGGAGAGACGGCCGGTGGGCCGTCTCCCGCACAATCTTTCATCGTGCAGGAGACGCCCCACAGGGCGTCTCTCCAATGGCGGCGCTTCGCGGCGCCGAGGCCGCTTTCAGCGGCCTTCCCCGAAGGGTTTCAGCCCCGGGCTTTCGAGGCCGGGGTCCAGCGGGATTCAGAAATTGTCCAAGGCCGGTTCACCGGCCTTCCGACCAGCCGGCTTTAGCCAGCCAAGTATTTCTCCGCAAGTCGGTCAGGTGAGCAGTCTACCGGCGTCAACGCCGGCGGGGATAAAGAAGAAGGCCGTTGAAACGGCCTGGACGACGATTATTGCTCTCACCGTTAATCCCCGGCCTTGGAAGGCCGGGGCTGAAACCCCTTGGGAAAGGCCGCTGCAAGCGGCCTCGACCAAAAGGCAACCTTCCGCACCTATGGCGCGCTTAGGGCGCTGCCGCGCGGCGAGGAGACGGCCCGCAGGCCGTCTCTCCGCCCCTAAAATATGGAGACGCCCCGCCGGGCAGCTCCTGGTGTGTATGATTGTCCATTATGTACACGCGACGGTTCATCCTTTCCGTTTTCATAGTTTGTGCGGCTTCTCTGTTGTTGAGACTGGGCGTCGCCTCGCAGCCGGCGCTCCCTGCGCGCCAGGTCGACCTTCTGATTGGCAACGGTTACATCCTCACGTTTGACTCTGCCTTTCATGAATTCCAGCCCGGTTTTGTCGCGGTCACCGGCGCGAAGATCACCGCCCTTGGCCCGATGAGGGAGTCGGCCGCGTATCAGGCCGCGCAAACCATAGATGCCACGGGAAAGATCGTCATGCCCGGGTTGATCAATACGCATACCCATGCCCCTATGACGATCTTCCGCGGATTAGGGGGAGACTCGAGCTTGATGGAGTGGCTGCAGAAGTACATTTTTCCTGCGGAAGCACGCAACGTAAACCGGGACCTGGTGAAGTGGGGGACGCAGCTTGCCTGTTACGAAATGATTCAATCGGGTACCACGACGTTTGTCGACATGTATTATTTCGAAGACGAAGTCGCCGCGCAGGCCAAGGCTGCGGGGATGCGCGCGGTGCTGGGCGAAACCATCATCGATATGCCAACGCCGGACTTCAAGACGCCACGCGAGGCTTTGGCGTACACGAAAAGATTTATTGAGCAATGGCGGCAGGACCGGCTGGTCACTCCCGCCGTGGCGCCTCACGCTCCCTACACCAATTCGAAAGAAACATTGCTTCAGGCACAGCAGCTCGCCAACCAATTCCGCGTCCCTCTGATCACTCACCTTTCCGAGACGGTTGATGAGGTAAAAACCATTACTCAAAAGTTCGGCAAGACCCCTGCTGCTTATCTGGACAGCTTCGGGTTCTTGCAGGATTCACTGATCGCGGCGCACTGCGTGTGGATTACAGACGAGGAGATTCCCCTGCTCAAAAAATATGGCGTGGGTGTGGCTCACAATCCGGAAAGCAACATGAAGCTGGCTTCAGGAGTGGCGCCTTTAAAAAAGTTCCTGGATGCGGGAATTGCCGTCGGGCTGGGAACCGATGGGGCCGCCAGTAATAATAACCTGGACATGTTTGAGGAGATCGACACGATGGCCAAGCTGCACAAGCTCTGGCTGCGCGATCCTGCCTTTCTTTCCGCCCGGGACGCGATTCGAATCGCCATCATGGGTGGCGCCGAAGTTATCGATCGGCCAAAGGATTTGGGCAGCCTGGAGCCGGGCAAGTTGGCCGATATCATTTTAGTCCGCACCACCGATGCGCCCGCCGTTCCCATGTATGACCCCTACAACCAGCTTGCGTATTCTCTAAAGGGGTGCAACGTCGACGGCAGCGTGATCAACGGGAAAGTAGTAATGGAAAACCGGACGGTAAGAACAATCAACTTTGAAGTCTTGCGCAAGAATGTTGACCGCTTGCGGCGGCAGGTGGTGGAGAGCTTACGCTAGCCGGATTCAACTGTCGCCCGCTGACGCTCGCGGCACTGATTCAATTCCTTTTGCACAACGATCGAGACTTCGATGCCTTCGAGCGCGAGCTCGGCTTGAAAATCGTTCGCTGATGTTTGGTGAATCGTGGTTGCCCAAGAGAAGAGATGAAATTCAACCGAGTGATTCTCATCGTATTGGATTCTCTCGGAATCGGCGAAATGCCGGACGCGGCGCAATACGGCGACTGTGGCAGCGACACGCTGGGCCACATAGCCGAACAGCGGAAGCTCCAGATCCCGAACCTGCAGCGCTTGGGGATGGCGAATCTTAAGGCACTGGCTTCGGTAAATCCTGTAGCTGTACCCGCCGGATACTTTGGGCGGATAGCGCTTGCGTCTCCCGGCAAGGACACCACCACTGGTCACTGGGAGATGGCGGGGATCATTCTGGAAGAACCATTTCCGCTCTACCCCCACGGTTTTCCCCCCGAGATCATCCAGAGATTCGAGAAAGAGACGGGTCGAGGCGTGCTGGGGAACGTCCCGGCTTCGGGAACCGAGATCATCGCCAAGCTGGGGGAGGAGCATCTGAGGACGGGCAAATGGATTGTCTACACTTCCGCCGACAGCGTCTTCCAGGTGGCGGCCCATGAGGAGAAGGTTCCGGTGCAAGAGTTGTACCAGGCTTGCCATAGAGCTCGAGAGATTTTAGTTGGGAATCATCAAGTAGGGCGTGTCATAGCGCGTCCCTTTGTGGGAGCGCCGGGCAATTTCAAGCGGACCGAGCGGCGCAAGGATTTCGCGATTGATCCGCCGGCAGTGACGATGCTCGATTTACTGCACCAGAAAAAGCTGCCCACAGTCGGCATCGGCAAGATCGCTTCCATTTTCTGTTACCGCGGAATCTCCGAAGAGATCAAGGTGAAGGACAACAGCGACAACTGCGACCGGATCGTCGAGAGCATGAGAAGAAACGCGAGCGGCCTGATTTTCAGCAATCTGGTGGATTTCGACATGGTCTACGGGCATAGAAACGACGTGCAAGGCTACGGTCGGGCACTTGAGGACTTCGACGAGAGGTTAAAGGAGATTGAGGAAGCAATGACCGCGGAAGACCTTTTGGTGCTGACCGCCGATCATGGTTGCGATCCGACCACTCCCTCAACCGATCACTCGCGCGAATACGTGCCTCTGATCGCGTATTCTAAAAAATCTAATGGCGGCTGGAATCTCGGCCTGCGCCGCACTCTGGCAGATGTAGGCGCCACCATCTGCGAAAATTTCGGGTGCCACTTGCCTGTGGGCGAAAGTTTTTTACCCGCGCTTAAATGAGAAGCGGGTCAATCAGTCAGCAGGTCAACAGCTCTGCAGGCTCACGGTTACCGGGTCCCATCCCGATCAGTCTGCGTTGTGACCTGGGGACTTGGTGACCTGCTGATTGACTAGAGATTCGCTGATTTCAGCACTGCCACGTAGGGCAGATTTCGATATTTTTGCGCGTAATCCAGTCCATACCCGACTACGAATTTATCGGGAATGTCAAATCCGATGTAATCCGGAGTGACGGGAACCTTGCGTCGCGAGGGCTTGTTGAGCAGCGTTGCCACTTTTAGAGAGCGTGGATTGCGCGATTCGAAATTGTGGATCAAGTAGGTGAGCGTCAGTCCGGTATCGACGATGTCTTCGACAAGAATGACATGCCTGCCCTCCACACTGGTCTCGACGTCCTTAATCAACTGCACTTGCCCTGAACTCTCGGTGGCATTTCCATAACTGGCCACGGCGATGAAATCCACAGAGACGGGCAGGTGCACGTTCCGGATTAGATCTGCATGAAAGACCGAGGCGCCCTTCAGGATACCGATAAACAGAGGCTTCTTGCCTGCATAGTCGCCTGTAATTTGCGCGCCCATTTCCCGAATCCTGCCTTGGATCTGGTCGGCCGTCAGCAGGATTTCGGAGATGGAATCACTGCTCCACTTCATCGCTGGGACCGTCATCTTCAGATCTCCTGGTCGAGTTGGGCAAATTCTACATAAAAACCGGCCACGAATTTCACCAATTTCGCGAAATGAGAGTCCGTCTCCCGCTCTCCGTCTCACCCGCTCTCCCCCTCACCCACTCTCCCGCTCTCCCACTCTCCCACTCCAGGCGTCCGCTGGTTCAAATCTGTGCAATTGGGAAGCTTGCAGCTAGAATAGCGACCATGGCCCAATCCCGTGATGTTATTACCGCCGAGGAGATTGCGCGAACTCCGCCGGGAACGATTTATCACCTTTCGCTAAGCGCTGTGGTCACGCCTCTCGCCTGGGAGCTGGCGCGCGAGAAAAATATCCGGTTTGACGTGGACAATGCGGGGAAAGAAGAAATCATCGCTCTTGGAGCCGATCATGGGGGCTTTGCCGCCAAAGAGGCGATAAAAAGGTATCTCGAATCCCGAGGGTACCGGGTGCGCGACTTTGGAACGCGCTCGGAAGAGCCAGTCGATTATCCGGATTTTGCGCGCAAGGTGGCCGAAGCCGTGGCCGCGGGAGAGTGCCGGTGGGGGATTGTGGTCGATGGCGCCGGCATCGGCTCCTGCATGACGGCCAACAAAGTGCCCGGAGTTCTGGCTGCGCTCTGTTACGATGAAGCGACCGCGCGCAACAGTCGCGAACATAATTACGCCAATGTCCTGACTCTTGGCGGCAGAATGCTGCCCGTCGAACGCCTGTTAGCTGTAGTCGACACGTGGCTGGCTACGCCGCATGGTGAGGCCAGGCATGGCCGGCGGGTCCAGAAAATCCGGGATGTGGAGCGGGAATATTTGCGGAAGCGATGAGTTTTTTCTTGCCCGTGGTCATTTGTCCGTGGTCTGTCGCTTGGACAACGGACTACGGACCACTGACTAGGGACCGCTGACAAAACCATGGACCTCCACGATTACCAAGGCCTAATCGAGCAGATCACGGAAGAGATTTTCCGGCGCACGCAGGCTGCGTGCTTTACCGGACAGTGCGCCTGCCACGCCGTCTCCATCGAACAATGCCCAGATCGGATGCGGCTGATCATAGAGTGCGGAGCGCAGCGCATCGGCACTCTGGGGACCATGGAGAGGGCTGTCCATGCCGAGCTTGCCCCCTACATTGACCACACGTTGTTGAAGCCGGAAGCCACGGAAAAACAAATAGTCAAGCTGTGCGAAGAAGCGTTGCAGTTTGGATTTGCCTCTGTTTGCGTCAATCCGACATGGGTTTCCAGGGCCTATCAAATCTTGAAGGGCAGCCGTGTGGCAGTTTGTTCCGTCGTCGGTTTCCCGCTGGGCGCCACGACGCCGGATGTGAAAAGTTTTGAAGCTCGCCGCGCCATTTTCGACGGCGCCCGGGAGATCGACATGGTCGTCAACATCGGCGCTCTCAAGAGCAGCCTGGATTCGCTGGCCAGACGCGATATCGAATCGGTGGTGGGAGCGTGTCACGATAACGGGGCGACCACCAAAGTCATTATCGAAGCGGCTCTCTTGAGCAATGACGAAAAGGTAAAGGCTTGCAGTCTGGCCAAGGAGGCGCGCGCCGACTTCGTCAAAACCTCGACGGGATTTGCAGCCGGCGGCGCGACAGTCGAGGACGTAGCTCTAATGCGCCGTGTCGTTGGCCCCGGGATGGGTGTTAAGGCCGCTGGCGGCATCAAGGATACCGAGATTACCCGAAAGATGATCGAAGCGGGCGCCAACCGCATCGGCGCCAGTGCCGGGGTAAAGATTGTACAGGGGCAAGCGGGCGCCGCCAGTTATTGAGTGGGTGAGTGGGGGAGTGGAAGAGCGGGTGAGTGGGTGCCAGACGCCCACTCAGTCGCTTTTTCCTAGTTACTCGATCTCTCGCTCACCCACTCCCCCGCTCTCTCGCTCCCCCACTCCCCCGCTCTCCCGCTCCCCCACTCCCCCGCTCCCCCGCTCCCCCGCTCCCCCGCTCCCCTGCTCCCCGCTCTCCCTAATCATGCCTCAGCGCCTTGATGGGATCGACGCGCGCGGCGCGTGCGGCGGGATAACTACCGGCGACCAGGCTGACAACAACTGCAAACGCGACGCCACATCCGATCAGCCACCAGGGGATGAAAAAGAGTTGGCCCGCCGTGCCGCCCTGGCGCTCGATGTAAATATTGGCGCCGAAGTTTATGACCTTGCCCACCAGCCAGCCTAAAAAGATTCCAACCACGCCGCCCAGAAGTCCGATGATGGATGACTCCACCAGGAAGATCCGCCGGACATCGCCATCGCTGCCGCCGATGGCCTTCATTACGCCGATTTCGCGGGTCCGCTCCAGAATTGACATCACCATGGTGTTGACTATTCCCAGAGAGGCCACCGCCAGGGCGATCGATCCGATGACGCCGAGAATGATATCCAGGATGATGAATGCCCTTTTAGCTCCCTGAAGCGCGTCGTTTATCGAAAACGCATTAAATCCCAGTTCTTTGATTTTCTTTTCCACTTCGTCAGTATCCTGAGGGCGCCGCACTTTCACCGTTAGCGAAACATAGGAAGGCTTTTGCGATAGCTGCCGCAGGAATGCCTGAGGGTTGGTCAGATCAGCGCCGCCCATCTCGCGCGCTTTTCGCATGGGAATCATGATCGGTGAAAACAATCCAGCGCCGATGGTAGGACCCGGCTCGCGGTCGACAATTGCCACGATCCGATACCGCTTTTCCATCCGTTGAAGGCTGATGCCGCCGAACTGAGTCCAGGGAGCTGCAGGCTGTGAATTTGACGCGGCGTAGCCAAGCGTTACCTCTTTGCCGATCAGATCTTTGGGATCCTTGTCTGTGATGCGGCCGGCCAGATCCAGGCTCAGCATGCAGGTGTCCTCAGTATCGTTGTTGAAAAACGAGCCATACGAAATTTTCTGAAACACTCCTTCTCCTTTGGCCGACATGGGAATGCCCAGAGCTGAACTGAATTCCGAAAATTCGCCAAATTTGATCTCCATCGGCACGCGGAAAGTGGGATAGACCTCTTTGACGTCACGGATGGCTGCCAGTTTCTGCAGAGCCTCGTCGTCCAGGGGCGGCGACGGTTTTTCAGGCGGTCTCGATACGTTCCCTCTATTGCCGGTCGCCCGCCTGCGGGCCGGCCTGAGGTTAAATTCAAAGCCGGGCAACCGCGAAAACACGGAAATCGAATCGAATACTCCAGACTTCAGAAATCTCCCCACGGTCTGTTCCTGAAGCCCGACGCCCAGCGACACCATGCTGATCAGCGAGGCGATCCCAATGGACACTCCCAGTGTCGTCAGCGCGGTGCGCAATTTGGCTTCGCGCAGGTTTCGAAATGAAAGCTGAACCGTGTCGGAGAAGATCATGCAGGCACCTGGCTCACGATCCGTCCGTCAAGCAGGGTTATATTTCTTTGCACATACTGAGATGCCAGGGCCTGGTCGTGGGTGACAAGCACGATGGTCTTTCCCTCTCGAGCGTGGAGCTCTTTGAGAAGATCGAGGATTCCCCTGGCTGTTTTGCTGTCGAGATTTCCGGTGGGTTCGTCTGCCAGCAGAATCGCGGGGCTGTTGGCCATGGCCCGCGCGATCGCGACGCGCTGTTGCTCGCCGCCGGAGAGCTGGTTTGGCTTATGCAGCTGTCTTCCGCTTAACCCTACTGATTCAAGCAACTGATCGGCGCGCTGTTCGCGCTGCGCGGCCGGAATCTCAGCAAACATCAGGGGAAGCGCCACGTTTTCTCGGGCCGTCATGGTTGAAATCAGGTTGAAAGACTGAAAAATCATCCCCACATTCTTGCGCCGGTGCATGCTCAGTTCTTTTCTGGTCATCTCGTTGACTGTGCGATCGAAGACCTTGAGGGTGCCGCCGCTAGGCCGGTCCAGGCCCGCAATCAGGTTGAGCAGCGTGGATTTTCCGGAGCCAGAAGTTCCCAGCAGGCCGAGGAATTCCCCCTGCTGCAGCCCCAGCGTGACACCATCGAGCGCGCGCACCACACTTTCTCCCATCGTGTAATATTTCTTAAGGTCGGAGGCTTCAAGAATGATTGGCATCGAAATGCAGTGCCCGTAGCTTACAGCGCTAGGGCGTTAAAGTGAAGCAGCTGTTTCGATTGTGGATTGTGGATCACGGATTTCGAATTGCCAAACTTTCAGCTCACTCGCAAATGCGCGTGATCCGCGTTAATCCGTGTCCTATCCTGTTCGCTGCTTTAATGGGAATAAATGCTGATTAGCGATCGACCGTCGGCAATCCACAATCCGCATTCCGCAATCCGAAATGAAGCTGATCTCCTTTCCCTCGGCTCGGGCCCTCCACTGGTGTTGATCGGCGGCCTGCATGGACATTTTGAGTTCCAAAGGCCGATTGCCGAGAAGCTCAGCCAAGATTTCCGGGTCGTTTGCCCCTCGATGCCTGGAGAAGAGTCTCCAGCTGAAGCCCCTGAAACCGTTGAAGAGACGGCGCGCCGGATGCTGGAGAAAATCTCCGCTGCAGGATTAGACCGAACCTTTCTCTGTGGTATTTCACTGGGAGGAATCTTGGCGTTGGAGATGGCCGTGCAGGCGCCCCGGCAGGTGATGCGCGTCGCCAGCGTAGTCTCTTTCGCCGAATATGGCTTTCTTCATCCGAGGCTGAAAAACTTGTTTGATTTTTTGGTAGAACAGGGCTTGGAAAAAGCCTGCCGCCGGCTCTCACGATCGGCCTTGTTGGCTTTAACGGTAAGGGAACTGCTGGTCGAGGCTGCCGATCCTTCCATCTGCTGGGGATACTGGGAAAAATTCCGAAAATATCACTCACCCTCAGATCTCGTTTGGAAGCGGTTAAAGATGATCCGGCGAGCCGCCTTGTCGGATCGTCTCTTTTCGCTGAAAGTACCTGTGTTGCTGGTCGCGGCGCAGCGGGACCGCATAGTCCATCCTGAGCATGCCGTTCGGACGGCTCAACAGATTCCGCAGTCGCAGCTGTGGGTGATGGCTGGGTCAGGGCACTTGTTTCCCTTCTTGCGGCCTGAGAAGCTGGCCGCTGTATTGAGATCGTTTTTCAAGGCCGAACTGGATCGAAGTTGAAAGCAAGCGAATCATTCACTATGATTTCGGACATGTCCAAAACTGTTGAGAGAGGCGAAACTGCTCGGGAGCTGGCTCCCTTTCTGGAGCGCTGCTTTCTATTTGACGCAGTTGAAAGCTCCTACCGGATTGAAAACATCCAGGGAGAAATTCCTCGCTGGCTGCGTGGTTCCTACTACGTCAATGGCCCGGCGCGGTTCCAGCGAGGCGGCCTGCGGTACAAACATTGGCTCGATGGCGACGGGATGGTGTGCCGGCTGCATTTTGACCGAGAGACGGTTAGCTTCGCGAGCCGGTTTGTCCAGACTCCAAAAATGAAGGAGGAGGAGCCGCAAGATCGGCCCATCTACCGCACCTTCGGCACGGCCTTTCCCGGGGACAAGCTGCGCCGCAATGTCATGCTTGAACCTCCTGGCAATGTCAGCGTCTACCCGGTCGCGGGGAGATTGTTGGCCTTCAGTGAGCAATCGCTGCCTTTTGAACTGGATCCTGTCACGCTCGAAAGTCGGGGTGAATACGATTTCGGCGGCAGCCTCAACGACGTCAGTCCCTTTTCGGCTCATCCTAAGTTCGATCCGGCATCGGGTCACATGGTCAACTTCGGCATTTCCTTCTCTCCTACACAGCCGGTGCTGAATTTGTACGAGTTCGACGCGCAAGGACGCCAGTTGCGGCGCAGGCGCCACCGGTTGCAGTTCCAGCATTCCAATCATGACTTCGGCCTGAGCCGCAATTACGCCATTTTCTTCCTCAGCCCTCTCCTGATGGATTTCGTCAAATTTTGGAATGAAGGCGTCTCAGTCATGGAGTCTCTTCGATGGGAGCCCGAGAAGGGCAGCCGCATTGTGGTGATGCCGCGCGAATCGAAAACGGAGTCCCCATTCGAGGTTGCTGCCGGATGCGGCAAATGCCTCCATCTGATCAACTGTTTCGAAGGAGAAGGCCTGTTGACCGTGGACCTGCTTGAGCTGGAAGCCCCCGTTTATCCGGAGTATGAAGTCATACCGGATCTGTTCAGCACCATCAGCCGCTGCCAGCCCGTGCGTTATCGCATCGATGTGCGTTCCAGGAGGTTGATCGACCGCGAAGCTATGGAATACGACCGCGGTCCGGATTTTCCTTCTTTCGACAAGCGCCTGATCGGCCAGCCCTATGACGATTTTTGGATGCTGGGGATTTCAACGACCGGCGAGGCAGGGCGCAAGTTCTTCGATCAGCTTGCACATGGCAGTTGGAGTCGTGGAGCCGTGGCCGACCTCTTTCAGACTCCCCCGGGCGAGTATCTGGCTGGGGAACCAATTTACATATCGAATCCCGAGGACCGGGACGAGGCAGTGATCATCGTCGAGCATCTGGATGCCGGACGAGATCGCGCTGAATTCCAGTTATTCGACGCTGCCAATGTTGCCAGCGGACCGTTGGCGCGTTTGCCGTTGCGCCACAAGATCCACCCCGGTTTCCACACCAGTTTCTTGCGTAAACTTTAATACTAACCATCAAATTCTTTTCGGCCCGGTTGGCAAGAACTATCCAAAGCAGGCACCCTGCAGGGGTGCAACAAATTTTTCCGGTGATTGACCCGAGCCGGCCTTCCCCCAAAAAAATACTTCCGCGCTTTGTGTCGCACCCCTTCAGGGTGTATCCCCTGGATGGGTGTCGCAGACCGGGGGCGCCGCCCGCCTGAGGCGGGCTCTGCCCCCGGCTATACTCTCTGACGCCTTCGGCGTCTCCTTGTGCGGACTGCCATCCTCGCTGCCCATATTGGGTGCGGCTACGCCGCGCTGTGCCCTTGTGGTGAGGGGTATGTGAATAATCCAGAAGCTGACTGCTGACCGCTGACCGCTATTCGGCGCGTTGGCTTCCTGGTTCATAGTTCCAAGCCGTCTTATACTTGGCGCCGTCGGCGAACGTGGTATCTATGTATTCCTCGAATTCAATGTTGTGATCGAGCACTCCTGTTTCCAGCATCAAGTCTCGAATCAGATTGAAATCGTCTTTTCGGGGAGCAAGGGGAGTGTACATCACCCGGTCGATAGGGTTAGTAAGCGCCCAGCGCAGCAACGCGGGGTTCTGTCTGAAGTAATAACGACCCACAAAATCTGCGGCATGTTCGCGATAGGGACGTCCCCTCTCCAGCCACAGTCCGGACCGCGCAATCCCATCCACAAGCAGCTGGACCGTTTCCGGTCGCTTGTCGATTAGGTCCTGCCGAACCACCAGAACGCACGAGATGTAGTCGGGCCAAAACTGGCGGGCATGAAAAAGCACCCTGCCGAAACCTGCCATTTCCGCCTGGGACGGATAGGGCTCTCCCATGGAGAATGCGTCGATGGCACTTGCCGCCAAAGCACCGGCGACATCAGGTGGCGCCATTTCCACCATCTTCAGTTCGCTGGGCTTCATGTTGAAGTACTTGAGGGCCCTGAAAACGATCAGTCGTTCATCGGAGAATCGGCTGGGTATTGCAATGACACGACCGCGCAAGTCGGGGAAGGTTTTTACCGGCCCGTCCTTGCGCACCACCACCGCGCTGCCGTAGCGGTGGCCGAGGTAAACAATTCGGATTGGCACGCCCTGAGCCCGCAGAGCGATGGCCATCGGCGCGACCATAAACGCCGCCTGCATCTTGTTGGAGATCAATGCCTCTTTAATCTCCGGAAAACCCTGGAACATTCTCGGAATGAACAGGTTCCCCGACTGCGAAAAGGCGGAAATATAGTCGGTCACCGGGCAGGTGAGGTGTCAGGTGACGGGAATATAGGCTACGTAAATCTTGCGCTTGTCCTCAGGCAACCGGTCGTTGAGGAGAACCGACCAGTTGAGATTCAAAGCAGAGTGCGCAAGCGTGATCACGCCTGTCCACAACAGGATTCCCATCAGAATCCTCTTACCGTCCGACATTGGATCTCCTTCTCTTCTGCAAAATAACCACCACTCTCCCACTCTCCCGCGTGGTGGTTATCTAAAATCCGCGCTAATCCGCGTTAATCTGCGGCCCATTTCACCCGGATCACTCCTCCCTAAAACCCCACCGCACTGACTTCAATTTCTCGGTCTGCTGAACCAGGACGTCCAGAGCCAGTCCGATCAGGCCGATCAACAACATTCCCGCCACCACAAGATCGTACCGCTTGCCTGCGTTTCGTGAATCGATAATCAAATAGCCGAGACCTGAATCAACGGCAATCATCTCGGCGGCCACTACCACCAGCCAGGCGATTCCGAGCGCGATGCGAAGACCGGTAAGCACCTGGGGCAGAATGGCGGGAAAGATGACACGACGGAAAATCATCAGGGGCGCCAGCCCGAAATTTTGCCCCGCCTGCAGGTACATGGATGGAATGTTGCGGACGCCGTTCATGGTGGCCACGACTACGGGAAAAAATGCGGCGAGGAAGATGAGGAAAATGGGCGCAAGTTCGGACACTCCAAACCACACCACCGCCAAAGGCATCCATGCCAATGGGCTGATGGGGCGCAGCATCTGAATCAATGGATTTATTGCCGCCGCCAATTGCGGATACCAGCCCAGAAGGATCCCCAGTGGGATGCCACAACAAATAGCCAGCAAGTACCCCGAACCGACTCGGAACAACGAATCGCGGGCGTAGGCGCCAAGAACGCCCCTGCGTGCCAATTCACCCCAGCCCTTTAGGACCGCTTTGGGGGATGGAAAAATCGATGTTCCAGTCAATTGGACCCCGAAGTGCCATGCTGCCAGCAGAAGGCAGCCGGCGGCCAATGGCAGAAGGAAAGATTCCCAGCGTCTCATTCCAGTAAGTCACACCTTATGCGCCAGACCAATCTCGGCAAAGATACTGTCGCGCAACTCCAGATAGCGTCGTGAGCTGATGTCCCTTGGATGAGGAATGTCAATTTCGACGATGCGGCGGATCGAAGCCGGCCGAGCCGTCATGACCACCACGCGGTCAGCCAGTTGCACCGATTCCTCAATATCGTGAGTTACAAATAGGATCGTCTTTCGTTCCGCTTCCCAGATTCGCAAAAGCTCGCCGCGCATTATCAAGCGGGTGATCGAATCGAGCGCGCCAAAAGGCTCGTCGAGGTACAGCACGTCTGGGTTCACGGCCAGAGCTCGAGCCACCTCGAGCCGCTGCTTCATTCCACCGGAAAGTTCCTGAGGATAGGCCTGCTCAAAGCCGCTCAGGCCGACCATTCGCACATAGTGCTCAATGCGTCTTGCTTTCTCCTTGCTGGAAAGTTTGAAGAGGCCGAATCCAATATTCCCTTCTACAGTCAGCCAGGGGAAAACCCCTCGCTCCTGGAAAACAAATATCCGCCTCGGGTCGGGGCCTCGCACCAGTTCGCCGTCAATAGTAACCTGTCCCCCGGTCGCTTGAATGAAGCCGCCAACGACATTCAGCAGAGTGGTTTTCCCGCACCCAGAGGGCCCGAGAAAGCAGACAAATTCTCCTGGACTAATATCCAGCGAGATATTCCTAAGGACCTCGATGCACTTTCCGTCGGTGGGAAAATCGATGCTGAGATTTCGAAGTCTTACTTTGGGTCGAGCTAGCGATTGTGAGACCACGGCTGCTGCTTGTGCCATTTATTGATTTCCATAACCCCAGCGAAGGGCCTTCAACTTTTCCAGTCGTCTCAGCGTTAAATCAAGAAGGAGTCCTATAACACCAATCAGCACCATGCCTCCGATAACCAGATCGTAACGGTTCCCGGCGTTGCGAGCGTCAATAATCAAGAATCCTAAGCCAGAATTGACTGCAATCATTTCTGAAGCAACCACCACGATCCACGCTATCCCGAGCGTAATGCGCAACCCCACAATCAGTTGGGGCATAACCGAGGGATAGATGACCTCACGCAGCAACTGATTCTGGGACAAGCCAAAGTTGCGGCCGGCATTAAGATGTACCGTCGCAATATTGCGAACTGCGTTCATCGCGGTGACGGTCAGCGGCAAAAAGG
>DASXTB010000029.1:0-12165 GCA_036505615.1 Acidobacteriota bacterium | reverse complement strand
TCAACAGCCGTCGGACGGCGGCCAGAAAGGCGCCGACACCCGACACCCGGCACCCGACACCCATCACCTGAAAGCCGGAGAGCATCCGCACGAATCGCCCTGGGTGATGGTAGGGCCGCTGGTGGCGCTTGCGTTTTTTTCCATCTTCGCTGGATACGTAGGGGTGCCGGGTTGGTTTAAGTTAGGAGGTCAGTGGCTGGAGCACTTTCTAGAGCCCGTGTTCGAACACCAGTACACGCCGGCGGCAGCGCAGGCTGCAAATGCCGGGCTGGAGATTTGGCTGACGGTCTTATCAGTGTTGGTGTCGGCAGCCGGAATGGCCACGGCCTACATCCTGTATATTCGGAGGCCGCAGCTTCCCGCCCACCTGGCCACCCGTTTTCGGGCCCTCTATATCCTCCTCTACAATAAGTATTACGTCGACGAAGCTTATGACACCCTGGTGGTTCATCCGATTCAACGAACTTCAGAATCTTTCCTTTGGAAGGCCGTGGATGTTTCCACAATCGATGGATCTGTTAACGGCATAGCCACTTTGTTTCAAAACACGGGAGATGTTTTGAAACGCATGCAAAGCGGCTATGCCCGCGCTTACGGCAGCTGGATTTTATTCGGCGCTTTGTTGGTACTTCTCTATCTGTTTCTCCAATAGAAATGATTCTGAGCACTTTGATTCTGCTTTCCTTCCTGGGCGGATTACTGGTCCTGCTGGTTCCGGGCTCGAATGAAAAATGGGCACGTCTTTGCGCCCTGGCTGCGGCCTTGTTGATTTTTGCACTGTCGATTGCGCTTTACTTGCGCTTTGACCCGCGCGTTGCCGAAATGCAGTTCGAGGAGCAATACCGCTGGATTCATTTCGGTTCCATCCACATCGATTACCGCTTGGGGATCGACGGCATCAGCCTGCTGCTGATTCTGCTCACTACTTTTATCACTCCGCTGGCAATGCTGGGATCTTGGAGTGCCATTGGCAAACGGGTAAAGCTCTTCTATTCGCTGCTTTTATTTCTCCAGGCCGGAGTGATTGGCGTATTTGCGGCGCTGGACTTGATTCTTTTTTACTTTTTTTGGGAGGTCATGCTAATCCCCATGTATTTCCTCATCGGCGTCTGGGGATATGAACGGCGCGTCTATGCCGCAGTGAAGTTTTTCCTCTACACGATGGCGGGATCTCTTCTGATGTTGGCTGCCATCATCACGCTTTACTTCTACAGCGGCGCCACCACGTTCAGTCTGCCGGAGATCATCGCCGGCATCCAGCACCGAACCACTGTTTTGCCCGGCCGGGTCGAAGCTTTCTTATTCTCCTGCTTTTTCCTGGCGTTTGCCATCAAGGTCCCGCTGTTTCCATTTCACACCTGGCTGCCCGATGCGCACGTGGAAGCTCCCACGGCGGGATCGGTCGTGCTGGCCAGCATTCTCCTCAAGATGGGAGCCTACGGTTTCCTTCGCTTCTGCCTGCCCTTATTTCCACGAGCCAGCATTAAATTCGCGCCCCTGATCATCACGCTGGCCATCATTGGAATCATCTATGGAGCGCTGGTGGCGATGGTGCAGCCCGACCTCAAGAAGCTGATCGCCTATTCTTCGGTCAGCCATCTGGGATTCGTAGTGCTGGGGATTTTCGTCTTCAATACAGAAGGAGTGATGGGAGCCAACTACCAGATGCTCAATCATGGAATTTCCACCGGTGCCCTGTTCTTGCTGGTGGGAATGCTCTACGAGCGGACGCACACGCGCCAGATCGCAGACCTTGGCGGCCTGGCCCACGTGATTCCGGCCTACAGCGCATTCTTTTTAGTCACAACGCTGGCTTCCATCGGGCTGCCCGGACTGAACGGTTTTGTGGGTGAGTGGCTGGTGCTTCTAGGCTCGTTTCTGGCCAGCCCGCAACCTGCCGCCATTGCCGCCACGGGCATGATCTTTTCTGCCGTGTACATGCTGTGGATGTACCAGCGAGTCTTTTTCGGAAATGTGCGAGAAGCGAACCGTTCTTTCGCTGATTTGAAACTGCGCGAATATGCTGTCCTAGTTCCGCTGCTGGTGATGATGATCTGGATGGGAATGTATTCTGCGAGCTTTCTGAGAAAGCTGGATGTCTCCGCGGCCAAAATCGCGTCCGACATTCAGGCGGTGCGCCAGGAAGTCAGCCCGCAGAGATACAGGGTGAGCCGCTGAGACTATGTCCGAATTTCGTTATCTTCTGCCGGAAACAATTCTCAGCGTCGTCGGGGCTGTCATCATGCTTCTGTGTCCCTTCCTCGATCACAAAAACTCCAGGATTCCCGGCATGCTGAGCGGGCTGGCGCTGCTGGCCGCCGTCGTGGCAGTGGTGACGGGATGGCATCAAAATGCCGCGGCATTTGGCGGCATGGTAATTATTGATTTCTTTTCGAATCTGGCCCGCTTGCTTATTTTTACTATTCTGTTTTTTATTTCCGTGTCTTCGATAAATTTTCTTCAGCGCGAACAAATCAACTTCGGGGAGTTCTATGCGCTGCTTCTCTTCGTGACGGTCGGCTCATCGCTGATGGTGCTCTCGGGAGACCTGATCTTGACTTTTCTGGGCATCGAAGTGCTGTCAATCGGCAGCTACATTCTTGCCGGCTTCAAGCGTGATGATTTCCGGTGCACAGAGGCCTCGATGAAGTATTTCCTGCTCGGAGCTTTCTCCACGGCATTCCTTCTTTACGGGATCGCTCTGCTCTACGGCAAAATCGGAAGCACCCGGTACGTGGATCTGGCGGGAAATCTAAATGCGACACCGGACGCTCTGACGCTGGCCGGGCTGGCTCTGATCCTGGTGGGTTTTGGATTCAAGGTGGCAATGGCGCCCTTTCATGTGTGGACTCCGGATGTGTACGAAGGCGCCCTTACGCCGATCACCGCTTTCCTGTCAGTTGGTTCCAAGGCGGCGGCATTTCTGGCTTTTGTCCGAGTATTCTATGTCGCGCTCCGGGACCTGGCGCATGCCTGGAGTTACATTCTGTGGCTGGCCGCAGTCCTAACTATGTTTCTGGGCAATATTACGGCTCTCAGGCAAGACAACATCAAGCGCATGCTCGCCTATTCTTCTATCGCGCATGCCGGTTACATCCTGGTGGGATTCGTGGCAACCAGCCACTTCGGCGTGGCTGCGGTTTTGTTTTACATCTTGTCCTATGCATTGATGAACCTGGGTGCCTTCACGGTAGTGCAATTGATCAGCGGCGAGGGAGAGAATCGAGTTTCGATTCAGGATTACATCGGTCTGGGGTGGCGACAGAAGGGGCTGGCAGTTGCCCTGTCGCTCAGTTTGTTCTCGCTGGCCGGAATTCCGGCGACCGCCGGCTTCATGGGGAAGCTGTTTCTGTTTTCCGCGGCCGCTGAAAGAGGACTCTATCGCCTGGTGGTGTTGGCTGTTGTAAACAGCGCTATCGCTGTTTATTACTACCTTCGTATCGTGGTGCTGATGTACATGCGCGAACCGAGCTCAACGGAAGTATCCATTGGAATATCCTTTCCAGAGGCGGCGGTCATTGGTTTCTCTGTACTGGGAACGTTGATTCTTGGCTTTTTTCCGGGGCTGTTTATGCGCTGGGCAGAAATAGCGACCACTTCGATCGTTCGCTAGACTGCCTGGCTGTGTTGTGTCCTTTGCGTAACAAGTTAGCAGAATCTTGTTTTTTTTGGAATGGTTTGAAACCACAAAAATGCTGCAGTAGCGGCGCACGGCCGCGCGCCCCTACCACACAACCGAGGCCTGTAATCTCTAGACTATGAAGGAAGTCAAAAAAAAGCTCGAAGACGAGATTCGCGCGCTGGAGACAGAATTGAAGACCGAGCTCCCCAAGGCGATACAGAGAGCGCGAGAATTGGGAGACCTCCGCGAAAACGCGGAATACCAGACGGCCAAGGAACGCCAGACTTTCGTCCAGGCCAAAATATCTCAGTTAAAGACGCGCCTGGCGAAGCTTTCGATGGTCAACCTCAAGAATATTCCGCAAGGCAAGGTGGCCTACGGCTCAACGGTAGTGCTGCGGGATAGCCGGGCGAACAAAGAGATTGTCTATAAGCTGGTCAGCAGTGAGGAGTCAAATGCGGCACACGGTCTGATATCGATCAATTCCCCCATCGGTCAGACTTTGATGGGACATGAAGAAGGAGATGAAGTTGAAATTCAAACTCCCAGTGGAAGGAAACTATATCAGATACTGAAACTGACAACCGTACACGATGAAGCCGAGCAGTAGAGACCCAGCCTGCTGCGTCCTCTGGAGTTTTTACATTTTCGGAGCGAAGAGACGGCCTGAGCGTCTCCTTGAGTTTCGGGGCGAGGCCGCTTGCAGCGGCCTTTCCCGAAGGGTTTCAGCCCCGGCCTTCCGAGGCCGGGGTTAGAAGTGCCAGCAAACCATCGTGCAGGCCGTTTTAACGGCCTTTTTCTCTATCCCCGACGGCGTTGACGCCGGCCGGTTGCTCATCGGGCCTTTCTATGCATTCCAATCTGCTGTTTAACGTTCCTCGAGCGTGGTGTTCTTTTTGCCTGCGAATGTAATCACAGACAGCTTCCAAATTGTCCTCATCCCACATAACTGCCCACCTGAGCGATTTGCGAAGGAATATTTGGCTGGCCAAAGCGGTTGATTGGAAGGCCGATGAACCGGCCTTGGGTAATTCTGAATCACGCTGGCCCCCCGCCTTGCAAGGCCGGGGCTGAAGCCCTTCGGGGAAGGCCGCTGAAAGCGGCCTCTGGAGTTTGGACATTTTGGAGAGACGGCCGGTGGGCCGTCTCCCGCACAATCTTTCATCGTGCAGGAGACGCCCCACGGGGCGTCTCTCCAATAGCGCCGCTTCGCGGACAGAGCTGTCCCGGAGGGACAGCAAGGCCGCTGAAAGCGGCCTCCCTGCACGCAGCGTGGGCTCGGAAACGCCCCAGCGGGGCGTCTCTACATTAGGCGAAACTCTCGGGCAGGAACTTACCTATCCTGATAGATGCGGGCGCCGGAATAAAAATCTGACCGAAGCCTTTCGGTCAAATAGATGGCTCGTCCGTCATAGACGTGCTTGATCCCGTGTTCCTCGCGATACCTGCCATCACGGCTGATGATCACAACTCTTTTCAGCTCGTCTACTTTGGAGGTGTCGTCGACCAGGATGAAGTCTTCGTACTGGTAGCAGTCGGCAAAAAGACGGGACACGTAGACAGATTCTCCGTTGACTACGACCGCCAGGCAGCCTAACAACAAAGAGAGAAACAAAACCAGCTTCGCCCTCATTAGTCCTCCTCACTGAATGTCCAATTCCACAGGAAAACGGGACACTTACCTCCAAGTTTACGACCCCGCCCGAGGGAAGAGTTGTGATATGAGCCACAAGTTATAAGGGTTCAGGGGCGGGAAAACCAGCGAAAAATCGGCTCTGAACCGTCGTCCATCATGATTTCCTCCATCTCATGGTCGCCTTCACGTTGCCGCGGGAGCTGAAGGCCATTGCTCGCGCTCACAATAAGACGGTATAAAAGATTCTGTTCCGGGCTTCAGTTAGGTGAATTACCTTGCTTTCCTTACGCGCGGGTTAAC
This sequence comes from Acidobacteriota bacterium, assembly GCA_036505615.1. Taxonomy (GTDB): domain Bacteria; phylum Acidobacteriota; class UBA6911; order JACQSX01; family JACQSX01; genus DASXTB01. The sequence continues at coordinate 6,607 of DASXTB010000029.1, read as the reverse complement.
CCAGTCGGTCAATAGCTCCGGAAAGCCTGGCGCGACCCGGGGCCAATCGAACGGCTCTCCCGGTTCTGGACTGATATTGAAGTTGTGAGCCGCGCGCGGGAGAATCACTATCGTATAATTATCATTCTTCGCTTTTCGAAGAGCGGAATCGATTTTCGTGACGCTTCGTGACACGGGGACAATCATGTCTCGCTCTCCATAAATCAATAGAACAGGAACATTGACCCTCTCCCAAAAGACGCGGCGGCGCGAAAGTCAAAGTCTGCCTTCAGTATCGCGCCCTCTCGTACCAGAGTGCCCTGCCAATAACCTTCGAGAGAAGTACGTGCTGCCAACGCCTGCAACAACACGGTGAAGGAAAAAAGGAGCAGGGAAAGCAATATTTTCCTCATTGGATCAATTTCCTCGTCGGAGCACACAATTGCTGCACGCTACGGGTCGACCGCTGAAGCTATGAATAGAGTAGAAGAAGCAGGCGTGATCTCATGTTGGCAACCCGCACTTGAGCGGACGGCCGCACTTCCATACTCCATTTTCGTGACGCAGGGCTGTCAGCGCACGCCCGCTCAACGTCAGGAGAACGCCTTCTTAAGTGCGGTATAAAGTTCCATATCGTTAGTTACGATGAACCAACTGAGGTGCATGATGAAGTACCGTGGCCGATTGGAATCCATTCCATCTCCAGGCTGCGGGTTAGGCTGTCCCTGAAAAGAATATAAGTATCGGCTCGCCTCTCGCTGCTCGGAGACACGTATTCTTTCCGCACCCGTCGGCTCAGAGAAAAAAATGACTTCTAGGATGCCCTTGTCGGTCTTGATAAGCGCCGCCTTTTCTACGCCTCGGAAGAAACTTTCTAGCTTGGAACGGTGTACGCTCCGAACAGTGAATTCATGCTCCTGAAGAAACTGCACAAATTTCATGGCATCCGCGTAGGCGATGTCACTCGGTCGCATCAGCGATGCATCTTCAGCTTGGAGGGCTGGTAAGGGACCGAAATGGCTGATCCCTAACAGCACTGTACTGAGGCCTAGGAAACAATCAGCCGCACTTAGACAAAGCAACAGAAACAATTTCATTTTGGTCGCTCGCTGCAACTCACAATTTCTGCCGCAAGCGTCAAACAGCAGGCATTAGACGCACGCCGGGAAATATACTCAGGACTGAACAGCAGATACCTGACTTCCAGGGCCGCCAACCGGCACAGTTTCTTTTTTGTTGAAACGTCAAAAATTCTGACCCCCTTTTGCTTCTCATGCTTGGCATGGAACCGCATGGAACCGCATGCATCTCACCAAACGCCTGTGAGATTCCTTTGCCAATGCGGGTTTAGCACTATCAACCGACTATTTTCGCAGCCATCTTACCTGAAAACCGACCGACAATCCTAAGCGTTCGGACTTTAGTCGATTCATCCCAACCGCCCCCAGAAACCACTGGCCGTGAAAGAATCCCATGCGGTGATCGATTGTGCCATGCGGGCGTGATTAGTTAACAGTAATCTCTTTTTACCGGAAAACCGGTCGGAAAACGGTCGCCCATGTTCTGAGAATCCAACCCTCGTAGATATTTACACCAGCCAATGGTGAGAGGCACGAGATCGCCTACCCCTTTACACCAGCCAATGGTGAGAGATCGCCTACCCCAGCCAATGGTGAGAGGCACGAGATCGCCTACCCGAGATCGCCTCTTAAGGAAAACCGGAGCGTTGAGGGCCTGATCTTGGGGAAGCGGCCACCCGCTGGTCGACAGTCACATGGGACAAAAAAGCGGAGATTTCTCCATATCCCAGATCGGAGGGATGTCTCTTGACATGACGGAGGATAAAGCGTTTGATCCGGTAGACATAGGCTTGCGCCGTTTGGCGGCTCATGTGTCTTGATTGGTCGCGGTAGTTGCCGCGATCATGTACGCCGACGATCCTCGAAGCACTGCTATAGCTTGGCGGGAGCGTATGCGTCAGGCGGCCGAAAAGACGGTTGGACATCATGGACGAAGCCGCCCAACAAGCCGATGAAGCTGACACCAGAGTTTGGTTCGATAGTTTCAAAGAATGGGGTGCATCCGTCGCGAATCCGGCTAGGCTAACGGGCAAGAAGATGACAAGACTGATGGGAATCGCTCTCTCCGTCCTGACGATGGTGGCTGCCGTCGAGGCATTGGGGCAGATTCTGAGTTTTTCTGGGCCGGTTCCGAAATCTGAGAGAAAGATTGGCCCGTGCCCCGGAAAGAGCACACTTAGCAGGATCGAAATTCTTCGGCATCGCCTGCTGCTGCTTTTCCTGGCAGCGTCCTCCGTTGGATTCCCCACAACGATTGCCATCGGGTCACGCGCTTCGGATTGGCACTCGCTGATTGGATCTCGCGCGCCCGAATGGAACAATCGCGACTGGATCAACTCAAAGCCGCTGAATCTTTCCGATCTCAGGGGCAAGGTTGTATTGCTCCGATTCTTTATGGAATCCACTTGTCCCATGTGCAGCGCCACGGCACCTTCGCTCAACTACTTCTATTCAAAATACAAGGCCAAGGGATTCGTAGTGGTCGGGATGTATACGCCCAAGCCTTTCCCCGAGCATCATTCTGTAGACCAGGTGCGAAAATACGTCCGCGATTTTGGGTTTGAATTTCCAGTGGCTCTGGATAACGATTGGTCGACGCTAAACGCATTTTGGCTAAAGCGCGTTTTGCATCCGGACTTTACTTCAGTAAGTTTTCTAATCGATAGAAAAGGAGTGATCCGCTTCATCCATCCAGGAGGCGAATACAACATCAGCGGTGCAAGCAAAAACTCCCGGCAGGCCTTCTTCGAAATGGAGAAGATGATCCAGCGACTAATCTCCGAAAGAGAATGAATTAATGTACTGATCAAATGGAGGAAAGTACATGAAGATACCATTCAACACAGCCCTCATCACCGGGAGTTCCCGGGGCATCGGACGCGGCATTGCGGTGAAGCTGGCAAAAGAGGGTGTGCAAAAGATCGCAGTCCACTATCGTACACGAAAGGATGAGGCAGAGACCACGGTGTCCCAGCTCAGGAAGGCCGGCGCCACCGGTGTTCTCGTGCAAGGCGACGTATCCGACCCAAGTGTGGCCGAGAATGTCGTCAAGGAAGCCGCGAAAAAGCTTGGTGGCTGCGACATCTTCATTCAGAGCGTGATCCCCCCGCTGGATGAAATTTATGAGCACACGTGGTCGACAGAGGTTCCGCTTGCCAAATGGCAACTCGCCTTCGATACCCAGGCGCGAGCATTCTTTATCTGCGCAAGGACCGCGGCCCAGTACATGACCCGAGGCGGAAGGATCCTAGCGCTTTCGTACACGCCAGGCGGGCGGACCGGCGGCTGGCAAGCGTGGGTGGGCATGGGACCGGCCAAGGCCGCCCTCGACAGTATAGGCAGGTATTTTGCCGTTGCCCTAGGCCGCCATGGCATTACCGTGAATACGGTCAGCCCCGGCTGCTGCGATGAAACGACCGTTCTGGGACAGACGCCTCAAGCAGTGCAGGATGCCCTGAAGAACTGGGCGGAGGCCGGTTGGACGCCCATGCGAAGGCTGAGCACGCCGGCGGACATCGCTAATGTTTGCGCCTTGCTATGCAGTGAAGAAGCGGGCTTCCTCACGGGGCAAACCATCTCCGTCGACGGTGGCAGCTCCCTGATGAACCCGGACTTTCCTTTGGCGCTGCAAGTTCCTGCCTAGTTCGAAGGGAGGCATGGATCGAGATTGAAGCTCAGCGGCAAGGTCCAGTACGCGTTCAGACGACCCCGATTTCCAGTCGTCTGCCCTTTTGGCGATGAGCTAATCTCTGCCCAGTCTCCCGCCGCCCTTCAACGTCAGGTCGAGCGGCTGGAGTTCCAGGGCGACGAAGTTCTGGACGTGGTGGACGCGACAGGCGAGGGCTGGGTATTTCATGTAAATGATCATCTCGCCGCTCACTTTCAAGAAGAGATGGACGAAGTCCGCGGTGATTCGACTGTTCAACAGGAGCAAAAACGCACGACTACTGGGAGGCGTATATCCAGAGACTTCTCTTTCCAGAAGGACGCCGACGCGGATTATCACAGACGTGGCGGCCCTGGCTGCTTATGGGAAGCCTAACAAGAAAGAAGATTGAGAAAGAAGATTGATGCCGACCAAGAAGATTCACACGAAAAGAAGATTGACTCACGAAAAGATTGCTGCCTGTCACACACACGAAGCATAAGTGCCAGCCGGATTTGAATATTGATTTGAACGGATACCGTTTTTCTGATTCGTCCAGGCCGGGTGAGGTCGTTTGCTGAGCTTTGTCTGATGCGATTTCCGGGCTTTGCGACCCTTGGGGCAAGAATCAGTTAGGCCAGGGCAGCACACCCAATGGCGACCACTGCAAAAACATCACCCTCTTCGAGTCTGCAAGGCAGAGCGTTCCAAAAAACCATTCCTTGAGAGTCCTCGACGAAGCCTTGAATGGGGCAGTCTCGCTGTTCCAAAAATATGTCATTTCGGCACAGCAATAGTGAAGGTTAGGCTAGTTTCCGATAAGGGCGTTACACGACCAGAATCGCGCTATCGTTAGGGCGCTCTTCACCTTCATTTGCCGTGGTCTTCCCCGAATACGACGACGCTCTTATCTAGAGGCAATTCGCGTATGCGAAGTTCCATGGGCCCTTCCTTCGCGCTCTTGCAACGGTACCGGTCGATGAGGTAGGGCACGCCCTCGCCAGCGAGCAGCTTCGACGAAGTGGTGACTTCGAAATGCAGATGCGGCTCGCGGGCATCGCCGGAGGCGCCAATCCGCGCCACCACCTGGCCGCGCCGCACGCGGTCTCCTACCTTCACGCGCAAACTTCCCGGTTGCAGATGCATGTAATATGCAAACTGACCGCCACCCAGGTCGAGCGTGATTGTGTTTCCCGCAACTGTTTCCAACGTAATCGGCACAGCAGGGTGGAACGATTCGCCGTGTCCGGGGATGTTGTTGGGGAGGCCATCTCTTGCCGTGACAACACGGCCGTTGGCCACCGCCAGCACTGTTTTCCCATAGGAATAATAGGAGCGCACGTCCCGCGCATCGCCAGAAAATGACGTACCCTCCCCCATCTGCTTCCAGTCGATCGCATAGCGTCGTGAGTCCACCGCCCGCCCATCAAGAATGACAACTCCGCGCCGATGATGATTGTTCCGATCATTACTGGGCCCATCCTCTGCAAGCCAGTTTGCTCCTTCTACCGGCGGCCCGAGCACGTGCAACTCCGTGCGATGTGTCGCGATGACCGCACCTTTCACTGCTGAGTCGACCGTGCTCACTTGATGAAACAGTTTGTCGGGAATATGTGAGCTGCGGTCGAATGCTACTGACATAAAAGCGATGGCGGTCTGGCCATCGGCGATTACGAGCCTTTCTTTGGGAGCAGAAAGGGTCTTGCCGCCCAGAGGCTGCAACATGGCGTCGAGTTGCTCAGCCTCGAAGGTCGCAATCGGTTGGGCAGCTTCCGCATCTGCGTCGAGCACCTCAATACGACTCAGGGAAAGAGGAGTTGTCCCGAAGTTCGTCAGATGCAACTCGTACACGACATAGAAATGCGGTCCGCTTGGGAATGCTGTAGGCTCGAATGGCACGCGCATCTCGAGCTGTGGTGGCCAGGGAGCGGGTTTGGCTGCCAACTGGTTGTGCGGTTGAGCAATGGTAGGACATAAGCAAAGGGAAGCAGCTCCGAGAAGGATTAACAGGCGCATGCTCATGGTACGCAATTGGCGACCACAAAGTTCCTCTGGTTGGATGGTCGGCCTATCGGACAATGATCCGAAATGATGTGTTTTTGAAACAATCACCACTGGGGTCAGAAATCAGCAAGGGATCAGCCATTTATAGCCGCGACTTGAGAGGGGTTTTTGAAACGCGACTGGAAACCGACTAGCTTTGACTTATCGGCGCTCGGTTGATCTCGAGCAAACAATTTCCTTCCCAGTACTGATCATCGGAGATACTGCGTACCGTTCACTGTTAATTCATACCCCTGTTCACTTGAAGGGCGCCCTGCTCCGGGTAAACACTTTGGCGTGCGGCCTGCCGACCTCGATGCGCAGGGGCTTTCCCGACAGGTCTTGTGGCGACTCAAATGCTACAGTCAGCGTGGCATTCCACCGGCTGGCAATTTCAAAAGCCAGCTCCCGGAGATCTTCGCGATACAAATCGGTAAGATAAAAAGCACCGCCCGGGCTGTCGGTAAGCTTTTTGAACCAATACGAGTTGAGGCGCTCCTGAGGCGTGAAACCGGGACCGGTGGCGCTGCGGGGGCCAAAGGAAATCACGTAAAGCTGGATGTTATGGCGCTCCAGCCGCCGGGCGATGGATTCCAGCGCCTGCGACGTGGCCATATCCATCACATAGGTAAAGAGCACGAGGATCTTACGCTTCTCATCTCGATTTTTCAGCAGTTCAATTCCCCGATCCAGTGCGATCGAAGCCCGGGCCTCGCGTTGTGTAATTTCTCCCCGCTTGCCAGGCTGAAGTTTCCGCAGAGCATTCTCCAAGAATTGCGTATCGCCCGTGAAGTCGATCAGACGCACTGGCTCGTCATAATAGCTGTACAACGTCATCGAATAATCGGTCTTCAATCGA
>DASXTB010000028.1:0-9377 GCA_036505615.1 Acidobacteriota bacterium | reverse complement strand
AACGGAATGTATGAGGACTCGGATGTAGAGGCGAATTCGAGCAGCCTCCGTAAGGGAGCCCAAAATAGGACAATGGTTCCGACAACAGATGCAATGAACAGACTGGAAGTGCGACTGCTTGGCAACGAGCCGCTCTTTACCGCGATCGTGGGTGACTGTGCAATCATAAGTGTTTTACTGAACAGGTGCGCGAGAGTTCTGGTTCCTAACCTTCGAAACAAAATGCGGACTGTCGCCGGGGGTTCAACGGAAATGTCCAAGAGGCCAATTAGACAGGTAACAGGACGTATCTTGCTCGGCCTATTCGCCCAAACGTCCCTGCCCTTTCGACACTTGCCGGAGTTCCTCTCCTAGGCCACCATTATCGGGACGGTTATGGCTTCCCGGAAGTCCTATGACCGGCGGAGCTAGGTTGTCAGGTTGTCAAACGCTCGAACCTTCAGCCGTACGCCTCTGGTACGGCTCCGAGTGAGGTCAAGATGATTGATCTCCGCCCGCACTGCAACATTCTCTCCAGCGCAATAGCTTTGCTCTTATTCATGGCTATGGTCGGCTGTCAGGGTCTCAGCACAGGCAATATGGGGAACCGAGGATTTGGCGACTCCTCTGTGCGTTCCCGTGCAGTGGAATTTGGCGACTCCTCTGTAGGACCCCGCGCAGTAGAATTTGGCGACTCCTCTATACGTCCCCGCACAATGAAGTTTGGTCAATTGCCCGCAGGGACTACCACCAGCCGAACGGGGACTTTGATAGCCGGTGGCTCCCCTATGACTGTATCCTCCGCAGCCTTGGACGGCACGGGATTCATTCTGAGTGGTATCAGTTTTCCATTGATAGTTTCGCCACGACACAGCGTTCCCTTCACAGTAACCTTCGTCCCAGAAACCGCAGGCAGATACTCGGGCAGCATATCTTTTTTCAGCGACGCATCCAACATTCCGATCACACAAGAACTCACCGGTACCGGACTCGCACCGTCCCAGCACAATGTCAGTCTTTCCTGGGATCCGAGCACCTCGACCGTGGCAGGCTACAACATTTATCGCGGTAGTAAGTCTGGGGGACCATATGCCCAACTAAATTCGTCCCCCCAACCTGCCACCAGCTTTACGGACAGCATGGTGAGGAATGGAGAAACCTATTTTTACGTGACCACCGCAATTGATGCCGATTCCGTTGAGAGCGCCTATTCCAATGAGGCGGAGGTAGCAATTCCTATGCGGTGAAATTCGCTAGCACGTTCAGAGTTGCTAATACGTCTTGCACTCCGAGCCGCTTGTCCTTTAGTCCGCGCCATGAATCGAATACGTCTTGAGAGCGGCTCGACGTTAAATGCCCTTCAGTTAGAGCACCCCGTTCACACTAGTTACGGGGCATGATGGATGATGAAGGAATTACCGTGCCAACTGAACCGCATCAGCTCCATGGCGGAAAGGTGCGGATTTAGGGCCAGCCACTCCCGAAACGCGCGCTGCTCGCCGGCATTGGGATCAGCGCGATAGCAGAACCAATCATCGAACATAACTAAGCTGCCATATTGAAGATACTTCGTGAGGAATTTCAGTACACACGCAGTCGAACTGTACAAATCACAGTCTACCCAAACGACCGCAGCCTTGCGGAGATTAGCAAGGCGCGGATTGTCAGGTCTTAGCGACTCCTGAAACCACCCGGGAACCGTGATGACACGATTCATATCAGCCCCCGTGCGACGCACGTTTTGGAGGAATTCGTGCTCACAACAACTGTACGCTCCGGCCTTATAGATTCCGAGTCTCTCCTCGTGACTTTTGTCGAGAAGCACGGAGATCACTGCTCCTAGATGTGTAGCAATCGATCCTTGAGACCCGGTAGCAGGAGGTCACAACTTCCCCCTCACAGGAAAGCATAATGAACTCCATCGGACCAACTACCGAAGTCATACGCGGTATTCTCTTCCCTCGTACCAGCGCATCAGAATTACTATCGGGATTAGCATTGTAAATGCGATAAAAAAGAATAATATGCCACCGCGGTGGTGGAGAGGACCAGTTATAAATCTCGAGTCGACATAGATTGCGAGCGTACTTAGTACCACAATGCGAATGGCATTCTTCACAATTGACAGCGGTATTAGCAATGCGGCTAGCAATAGTTTATTCCACGTCGACCGCAAATAGAGATTTGCTCCGGCGAGAGTGATAATCAACAAACTCATACTGGAACGTATCCCGCTGCACTCGGGCGCTACCTCAATCGTCAATCGAGGAAGGGAGATGATCACGCCGTCGCGCATGGCAGGCACGCCGATCGCGCGGAATGCCGAATACGCTAGAATTGCTGACCCGTGTTGCATAAATGCGATTGCCTCCCCTATCACGCGCTGAGGAGTTGGAACCAGGAAAAGCAAAAGACCTAGGGGCAAAAGAGCTTTGCGTGCCGCTGTAATGCCATACTTGACAATGAACAAACCCCACAATGCAGTTACGATAGCCAAAGCTGGTAAGAGGAGGCGGTCCGCTGACTTCAGTCCAGAAATGATCTTCGCCATCGACAACAATATAATACCGAGCACAATAATCAGGGCTCCAAGAACCGGGCACGGCTTTGACCCTGCAAGAACTTGACGCCTACGAGCGATCACCAGAAATGCACTGATAACAGGAACTACAGGGATAAAAGAAAACTCAGAATGACGGGCAAACGCCAGGAGCTCTTGTAGTGGTGACCAAAAGACGGTCAGGGTTAGCAACACTATGGCCGCAAAGACGTACCGTCCCTCAGGTATCAGAAAGTCACAAGTTCCATTGACTCCCGCGGTCGTTTCCGATACATCCTTGATCTCCGGGAACCCAGTGTCCATATTCGCCTGGCAGCGATTGTTGAACTGAGAATTCACTTCAAACGCATTTACTTAATTGAGTATCGCCGCAAGATGCGGTCATTCACTTATCACACAATGCAATGAAATGGGTTTCACTCAGCAGCGCTAATGTTCGTCTGCAATTACTCTTCGTGGCCTCTATTTGTGGGCGAACTCTAGCCCATATGCCTGTACAGCATGTTGCCTGCCATTTGCGCTACCACCCCTGGCATGTGTGCAAAGATTTCTCTCATGAGCCACATGCTCGACTGTCCCGACGGCATAATAGGACCTCGAGAACCTAACCTGAAGTACGTCAACCGGGAACACTCGCCACCCAAATGTTCCTTGAAGGCACTCAGTCCTGGGTTCTCCAAGTCCGACCGCCCGAGATCGAATTGCTGAACACCGCGGCATTTCTCCTCTTGAATGGCATTCCAAAACAACATTGGCATCGAGCCCACATTGTGGAACGCTGAATCTGAACAGCCATATTTGTAAAAAACTGTGTTTTTATGTACCAGAGTAAGAATGCTCGCAATAGGCCGCCCATCTTTCGAGGCAATTCGAATGGTAAGACGCTTGCCAAAAGAGTCCCGAAGGTTCCAAAACCACGCCATGGGCTGCGGAGGCATTCGATGGCGCCTGCGGGTAAGCAAGAGTAGCTGGTAGAAGTTACGCAGATTGGAGTTAGAGCGGCCTGCTTCGTATCGTAGGTTTTCCCGCTCAGCACGCTGAATCTTTCTTTGAATGCAATTTTTGTGGAAGTTATTAAAGAGCGTCTGCAGATCGGCTCGCAGATCGATTTGGTGAAAGTTATAGTTCTGGTGAGTAGCACGATTCGGTGCGTATCCAAAATCTTGATTGGGCTTTTCGCGTTGAACCCGGTTTTCCTCTAAGACGCCGGGGATCTTTCTCGGCCTGATCTCAATGTATCTCCACCTTGACTGCCTACAATGTTCCTGTAGGTAGGAGATGAAATTGGGCAGTTCAGCTGGAGCTTCCAACAGAGGCTGGCAGTGGTCCGAAAATGGAAGCGAGACCAGGCGCGAACCGCTGATCCAACTCCTTATGCTGCAAAACGGGATACCATCGGTTAGTTCCACTCCAGGTGCGCAACTTGTTAATGCAATAGGCCAGTATCCGTAGGTGCAGCGCAAAGCTTGTAGCCACGACACTGTGTGAAAGACTGATGCCTCGGAATGCCGCTCCACGAATTGCGTCCACCGGCAGTCGCCAATAGGATCAATCCAGTACATAACTTCTAATCCTGTATTGCTTTCCGAGCGCTATCGGCATACTAGTGCATGATTCATCAGGCTTGTTTTCGAGGACCCTTCGTTATCAGCAGTCGCATCCGGTCGCCGCGACCTGTCCAAATTGACGAGATCGATGACTATTTGCCCGGGGCGCAAGAGGCCAGCGAGCTGATCTTTACTTATTGACCTATTGCCGATAATCACCACCTCGGCCTCCGATATGACTTCATTCATGTCGTCCTTCAGCAAGGATCCGATATGGGGGATCACTTCTTCGATATATTGGCGATTGGAGCCTGCCAGACGGCCGAGAGAAACGTCTTTGTCCCAAACCTTTACCTGGTATCCTTCCCCCAGCAACCGCTTGATGAGCTCGACTTGCGGACTCTCGCGCAAATCGTCCGTCCCGGCCTTAAAGCTCAGTCCCAGTTGCCCGATCCTTCTCTTGCCCGTCAGCACCACGGCATCGAGCGCTCGCTGAACATGCTCGGTATTGCTTGGCAACAGCGATTCGAGCAAAGGCAGTTTCAAGTCCAGTTCTTTGGCGCGATAAAGGAGCGCACGCACGTCCTTAGGTAGGCAGGATCCGCCAAAGGCAAATCCCGGTGAAAGGTAAGCAGGCGAGATATTTAATCGTGTATCGGATGTGAAGATTTCCGTGACTGACTGCGTATCGACCCCCAGCTCTTTGCCTAGTGTGGCCATCTCATTGGCAAAGGCGACCTTCACAGCATGAAAAGCATTGGATAAATATTTCACCATCTCGGCCACCGGGATCGTCGTCTCAAACATTCTGCCAGGAGTATTTTTGTAAAGTTCGCGCAATGGCTCTAAGTGTTCCAAGTTCTGGGAGCCGAGAATGGTATAAGGAGGCTCCAGAAAATCGCTTACCGCGCTCGCCTCACGCATGAATTCTGGGTTGTAGCAGAGACTAAAATCGACCCCTGCCCGTTTGCCGCTCTCCCTTTCGAGGATAGGCAAAAGCACGGATTCGGTAGTGCCGGGCAGAACCGTGCTTCTGAGCACGACCGCGTGATGCGCTTTCTTGCGCTCAAGCGCGGCTCCGATCTCTTGTCCCACTCTCTCGATGTGAGACAAATCGAGCTTGCCTTTGCGTAGGCTAGGCGTGCCGACGCAGATGAAGGACACATCGGAAGCCAAGACGGCAGCGGTCGGGTCAGTTGTGGCCTGCAATCGGCGCGACTTGGCGGCCGCAGCAACCATGTCGTCCATGTGCGCCTCAACGATGGGACTGCGGCCGTTCTCAAGCATTTGCACCTTTGCTCGGTTTACATCGACACCCGTAACATGATGCCCCATCGAGGCAAAGCAAGCCGCTGAAACGGACCCCACATAGCCCAGGCCGAAAATACTAATCGAGACACTCAATCGCTATACCTGCAATTTCTCTCGGCGCGAAAAACACCTTCACCAGGAGCAAGCTGGTAATCACCTGGATCAGTGGCCGGTACAAAAGTTAGGCCTTGCCGATGAACTCCAACACCTCTGTGCAAGGGTGCCCGGAATACCACCAAACCGTGAGGCGATGGATGCGATTACCTTAACAATTAACAATAGAACTTCCAAGTGCCGGGCAACGACATCAGTAAAGCGGCTACTCGCTAGTAGCTTGGGAGTTGAGACTCACCTCGTTGTAGCTATTCTCCTCATTGCAGAGTTCCTGACCTTGCATCACAAAAGCTAGTTGACCCATATGTTCCTCCGCGTAAGCAATCCGGGCTCGCTCACTTCCCGGGCCCTCAATCCGCCAACCTGTCCCGTCCTCAACCATCCGAAGCTCTGCACGTTGCCGCCACCAGTCGTTTACCTCACCAGGGGTAGTGATCCAAACTCGCTCATTTCTCCGCAATTCAGCTAAATACGCCAGCAAACGCCGATACACGGATATAGCAGCCGCCTTGGTCAAATAATCCGGATGAGTAATGAAGCTGATGAGGCCATTTTTCTGTCTTATCGCATCGATCTGCCGTTTCCATAAATCTAGCGAATGCTGATTGAGGATATAGAAGAGAGAGTAGTCCTGGGTCGTAGTAACCGGCAGCTCAAGTATGTGGTCGATAAAATACGGCAGAACCGTGCAACAACCTCCCCTCTGTGGATCCAAATGCGCGACATTGGGAACAGACATGTCATATTCAAATCTCAGGGCAGTAAGCCACTCATGATTACGATAGAGTGCAGCAGAACGAAAGCCGCGCGCCCCAAATCTGTCACCATAGGCGTTAATTTTGTTTGCACGCCGACGGAATTCCTGCTCATTCCGGAACAAGAGGCCATCATGATTTAGGTCTTGGATGTTGATTTCAAAACCGCGCTGCTTGATTTCATCTAGGAGGCCTGTGGAAACATGGTATCGATCTTCAGGCACGATCTGATAGGCCGCAGGCATGCCAAATTCGGCATCGATGTCCATAAGGGCCGAACAGTGCTTTAATCCCGCTTCGGTTTCTACATCGTGAGTCATTATGGCGCAACTGGATGCGCCGTCTGGCCAAAACCAAATAAACGGAATTCGCCTCGTCCTCACATCTGATCTCAAAATGCCAAGAAGTAGTTGCGCGAGTAGATCGTCAACGGTTGTGTCGACCGGCCACTGAGGAATGCTCAATTTGTTCCATCTGCTCAAATACGCTCTTTGAAAGTATTTGCGAATTGCTCTGGGGAGATTGGGCCGAAAGAAGTAGTAAATAGCCGCCATGCGCGATCGCAGAATGTTGTTGTCCCTGTCACTCACATAACGTTCACATCGGAGCCCCTGTATCGCTTCCTCAGCTTTCCTTAGAAGCTGACTTTCACTCCCGTCCGCTACAGCCAACCTGTCATCTCCGTTAATAGAAAGTAGGCGGAAATAGGGTTCGAAAAGGCCCCACCTCAGGTGCAGGAGGAATTCGTGCTCAGGCGCTACATGTGCGTAGTGCTCCGGGCAGCGATAGTGCTGAACTACCAATCTACTCATTTTCTCCGTAAACCGAGTGGTTCCGTTCGATCGCTGTTGACGGTATAGACTTAGGCGCCCGCAGCGAACTGCCTATCGGATCTGCGTACGCCATGTTTGTGGACGTGTTTATAAGCAAGTAGCAAGCTAGATACCGAATATTTCCACGCGAGTGCCTGCTCGACTCTCTTAAACGCAAATTCACCCATTCTCTTTCTTTCCTCTGGATGGTCAAGAAGCCACAGGATCTTGCTAGCGAAATCCGCGACAGGATCTTGGGTGTTGCTATATAGCGACGCCTCTTGGGCGGTAAATCGACCTTCTTTTAAATCGAATTGCACGATGGGCTTGCCCAAAGCCATATACTCCACGATCTTGATCATCGTCGAAATGTCATTCATCTTGCATGGCTTGTCCGGATTCACACATACGTCGGCCGTGGAAAGCACGTCTAATAACTCCTGGTCGGACACTCTGCCAGTGAAGTTGATCATATCGTGCAGATCTCTGTCCTTTACGAGTTGACACAGATTTGCCAATCCAGGTCCACCACCAATGCATGTGAAATGAACATCGCGGCGCCCGTGATTCTTAATGTGTTGCACCACGTCGAGGAGGATGTCTAGACCTTCCTGATGGCTCATCGTTCCCATATAGCCGACCAAATAGCGTTTGCCATATTTCAGTGCCGGCTTCGGGCATACTGACTTGAAACTTGCAAGGTCAGGACCATTTCGCACGATGAACACGTTGCGCGGATCCATCCTTCCCCGGTTTACAGCGAGTTCCTTATAGCTCTCATTCGTTGCAATGACGGCATCGCTGAAAAAGTACGTTAGCTTTTCAAGTATTAGCAGCAATAGATAAAGGAGCCCTTTCCGCTGATATTTTGCATAATACAGTTCTGGACTCGCATCGTGATGATCGAAGATATATTTGACTCCGAACGCTTTGAATGGTAAAGCGACTAGAAAAATGTTGTCTGGAGGATTGCAGCCTTGAACGATATCGAATCCACTTTTAATATAAATCCAGCACGCATAGGTAATTTGCCAAAAGAGAGCCCATCCATATTCCCAAATGTACCCAAATAGGCCGTTTCCTTCACTAAACATTGGGTGCCGATAGATGTTGATTCCCTCGAGAACGACGTGATTTTCCATGTAGCCCTTGCCACGAGGACATAACACCGTTACCTGATACCCTTCGTCCTTGAGTGCACAAGCTTCTTTCCAAACGCGTCGGTCGAAGGGGACAGGAAGGTTTTCAACAATGATAAGGACTTTCTTGTTCATAAGAGTTTCCGTCAAGGATGCACACCTTAGTGGTGCGCTGCTGGGACGAGGTCATGCTGAATGCTGCAGGTTCGGAAGCTGCATGTTCGAGCGGATGCAGAGTTCGGCGGCAAAATTCGCCTAAAGGTTCATGTGCGGATCTAAGTATCTACAGCAGCCTGTAAAGGCCTGCAAGGGCGCATAACATTGTCGCTTGTCCCCAATGCAGCGTCGGCGTCCTGTTGACTAGGCTCCGCGAATATCTCCGGTAATAGAAGAAGCCGCTGTCGTCTTGCATGTGCTCGATCGTCCACTTGGCCACCTTCAGGGCGAGCGCTATACTTTCGGCGTCGCAGTCGTGGAAGAACACGAGCGTGTCGATCGCTTGCGAACAACACTGGATGTCAATGGGCCTGGTTTTATGGTGGTAGTACTTGGGCGTCCCATCCGCTAGGAAGAAGCTTCTCTTCCAGTAGGTATAGCCATTCCTCATATTCTGTTCGAAGCAGTGGTCGCCTGTGCTGTCGATGTAGTGTTTAAAGGAATCCAACACATAGGCCGTATGGAAGTTGTCGATCCAATGGCGATACGGCGCTTCGCCGTAATACCAGGATCCGTCAGGCCTCTGATGTCTGGCCGTGTACCGTATGGCCTTCTCCGCCAAAGCCCTGTACGACTCGTTGCGAGTGTAGGAATACGTCCGACCCAGGAGGCCCGCAGCGAGAGTGTTGGCATTGTGAACCTGGCTGTCATGGATCGGCGTGTAGCTAATGCAGGCCGAATCTCCTTCGGAAGTAAGTTTCACATCACGCAATATATGCTCGCTGGCGCTAGCCGCGACCGTGAGGAATCCGCTCTGGCTGCAGGCTCCGTGAGCATCCAGAAAAGCATGGCCGATCAGCGAGGTCCACACCACGGTGGGCACACCCTTCGGCAGATAAAAATCGCCCCGCGCCTGGTAGTCAAAATGGTTCCCCCAGCACGCGCCGCTGTAGCCGGGTGACCTATTTTCCATCAACCATTCAAGCGCATGTTCGGCCTTCTGC
>DASXTB010000027.1:0-6937 GCA_036505615.1 Acidobacteriota bacterium | reverse complement strand
TGAGCGGGAGAGTGGGTGAGCGGGAGAGTGGGTGAGCGGGAGAGTGGGTGAGGGGTGAGCGGGAGAGCGGGAAGGTGGGGGAGCGGATGAGCAGGGAGTGGCAGTGCTCAAGAGATACTCAGATCCCACCGGTACCTTCATTCAATCTCCCGTCACCCACTCACGCACTCTCCCACTCCCCCCCTCTCCCGCTCCCCCCTCAACTCTCCTGCGTTGCCCCTTGTCCTGCCATTCCTGCTCCTGATAACTTGTAACTTGCATGATTAAGCCGCTTCAGCCAAATCAGCAGGTCTGCACTGAAAAGAACGCAAAAGGAAAACGTTGCGACGGCTCGCTTAAGGAATACTATCCATTCTCCACTTACTTTAACGAGGAGGATCGGTCGCGCCAGAAAGAAATTGAGAAGGAAATCGGCCGTCGCGATAAAGACATTTCCCTGCTGCGCTGTCAGGAGTGCGGCCAGCTTTATTGGCCGCCGCATTTCAAGTGGAAATGACATGAAGCTTGTTAGAATTCCGCTAACGATTGGAGTTCTTTTTGCCGTCCTGCTGCTCTCCGGCAGTGCCCAGGCATCCAGCAAGGCATCCCTGGACGCCAGCGCGGCAGAAAAAATCATCCAGAAATTCGTTCATGTCAAAACGCCGCCGGAAAACAAAGACTGGGCTTGGCGCGAGGAGCGCGTCCAGGAGTCGCTGGCGGCCAACCAAAAAGTGGTTAAAGTCAGCTCCGCCATATACGAATGGCGTATTCAGGGCGAAAAAAGAGAAAGTCGCTTAGTCGAAGTTAACGGAAAGCCCAAAGCGCTCTCGTTTGTCGAGGAGATCCCGGCGACCGACCTGTCCGACTGGGACTTCGAAAAGGTGGCCCGGCGCTTCGACTTCAAGATCATCAAGTTTGAAAAGATTCAAAATCGCGATGTCGCTCGCATTCATTTCTCGCCCAAGAAGCGCCAACCTCGCCCTAGAGGGCGTCTGGAAAAAATCGTCAGCAGGCTGGAAGGCGATCTTTGGGTGGTGGTGGAAGAACAACAACTGGTCAAGGCCTATGCTCAGTTGAGCGAACCGGTCAAGTTCGGCGGCGGTATCCTGGGAGAAGTAAGCGCGCTGGAGATCAATTACTCGCAGCGGCCCATCGATGACCAGTGGCTCCCTGAATCGTTTCAATTTGAGATCCACAAGCGTGAGCTGCTCTCGAGCGCGCGATTTCGAGAACGGCGCATCTATTCGGGACACCAAGAGACGTCCAACGCATTGAGTCGCGTTGGCCCGCAGGGATGGTGACGGCGTGTTGCCGAAATCTGAGCGCGAGCGTCAGCGAGCGTGGAGATATACATAATTTATCTGCAACCATATCAAAGAGGTAGCGGACATCAGCCGGGTTGAGAATAATGCATTCGCAAATTTCAATAGAGACCGGGTGCAATGACGCAAATTAAATCTCGACGCTCGCTGACGCTCGCGCTCGGATTTGGGCCACACGCCCGTATGGCCTCGGTCAGGCTTCGGGTTTGACGTCTAACTCGACGGCGGCAGCTTCAGGACCATCAGCGTTACATCATCTGGAAGGGGGATACCCTTGCAGAAGCGACGTAGATCGTCCATCAACATGCGACTGATCTGCGAGGCGGATTCTTCGCGATATCGCTGGATCAGCTCGATCAGACGGTCTTCGCCGAATTCTTCGCCCGCAGCGTTGATCGCTTCCGTCATGCCATCGGTGAAAAGGACCAGCAGGTCACCGGCTTCCAGCTTGAGTTTTTCGCAGTCATACTGAGCCTCGAATAGCCCCAGAATCAGTCCCCCAACCTCAAGCCGCCTGACGCCACTCTTCTGGACCAAAAGAGGCGGGTTATGGCCCGCGCTGCAGTATTCCAGCGTCCCGTCGCGCGACAGGATTGCGTAGAAGAGGGTGACAAACCGGTTTTCGAGCTTGCGCCGCAGCAATGTCCGATTGACATTTACCATCGTGGTGCAGATTGGCTCTTCCAGCATCGCATTGGCATAAAATGCTCCCTGCAGCATGGAAGTGAGCAGGGCGGCTCCGGTTCCCTTTCCGGAGACATCGGCGATGACAATGCCCAGCGTGTCTTCCGCCAGGTCAAGATAGTCGAAGTAATCGCCGCCGATTTCGCGGCATGGAATGTTAATGCTGGAGACTTCCACCCAAGACTGTGCATACTCGCGTGTAGGCAGAAGCTGCTGCTGGATTTCACGAGCGATGGAGAGTTCTTCCTCCAGTTTCTTCCTTTCCAGCGACTCCTTGTATCCGCGAGCTTTCTCGATCGCCAGTGATGCTTCCAGCGCCAGCGATTCAAGGGAGTTCAGCACATCGCCACTGAACGGATTTTCCGAGGACCAACTGTCCAGATAGAGAACGCCGATCAGCTCGGGGCGAAAGTCCATTGTCTGATTGGGATTCTCTGCGACGGGATTCAACCGAAGCGGTATGCTGCAGATCGACTTGAGTCCAAGCTGGCGTGTAGTGTCGTGGCCCTCAATTTGGCCCTCAATATCCTGGATTACGATGGTCCTTTGTTTCCGGACGGTTTCCTCTGGAACCCTCCGGCTGATGGCAAACGGCGCCACTTCGAGGTTTTGCCGCTGCCGTCCCCGGCCTACAGCCAGTTTCAATGATTCATCCGGTTGCTTCAAAAGGATGAATCCGCGATCCGCCTGGGAAAGTTCAATCGCCGAGTCGACAATTAGATTAAGCAATTCCTCCAGCACGAATGTTTTGTTGAGCGCCTGGAAGGTGTCCAGCAGCAACGCGATGTCCTTGAAACTCTTCCCTCCGGTTGTATCGGCGGTTCCGCCTGGTGGTTTCAAGAGCGAGCCAAAAACGTCGCGGCCACCCACGGTAATTTCAATGCCGTTAGGACCGCCCATGGCGATGCGGTCCCCCTCCTGGACAACGGCCGAATCGATCTTGGTTCCGTTAAGGTAAGTCCCGTGCTTGCTTCTCAGATCTTGAATTACGAATTGATCGTCCTGCCGCGTGATGCGGGCGTGTTCTCGCGACACAAACATGAAAGGGAGGCAAAGATCGTTAGAGTGGCTGCGACCAATAGTAAATAACGGGCTGTTTACCACCACGATATGTTCCTGCCCAGCGGCGTCAGAATACTTAAGACGGAGATCCATGATTGCTCATCAGTTTAGCGGAAAATACTAAAAAGGGGGAAGGGGAAGGGCGAAAGCGGGAGGCGGGAAGCAGGAGGCAGGGAGGAGGCTGGAGGGACAGTTTGTCACCGCTGCTTGCAAACTTGGCTTTCTGATGTAATGCTCCAGAAGCCATAAAGAACCACTGAGGGCGTCATCCGCGGCTCGAGTAGACAATGTTGGCACTGATCGATCCTTTATTCGCAGACCACGATCCGGGAGCGGGGCATCCCGAGCGGCCGGAGCGCATCTGGACGCTGCTGCACATGCTGGAGAAATTTCCTGCTCGAGGAGAAATCCAGTTTGTGGCGCCGCGCCGCGGCACTTGGGACGAGGCTGCCTGGATTCACAGCGGCAACTATCTTGAGCGGCTGAAGGAATCTAGTGGTTCGCGAGTCGTTCTTGATCCGGACACCAGGACCTCGCCCGACTCGATTGAGACCGCGCTGGCTGCTGCGGGCTCCGTGCTGGCGGTGGCCGAGAAGGTCAATGCAGCAGCGCGGCCTGGATTTGCTATGATCCGCCCTCCCGGTCATCATGCCGAGCGCGACAAGGCGATGGGATTTTGTTTCTTGAACAACGTAGCTGTCGCGGCCGAATGGGCATTGCGCCGCGCGGGAGCGCAGCGGGTGGCCATCATTGATTTCGATGTTCACCATGGTAACGGGACGCAGCACAGTTTTTACGATCGGGACGACGTGCTCTACATTTCCAGTCATCAATTTCCATATTACCCGGGCACGGGCGCATTGGAAGAAACCGGAGTGGGAAAGGGCCAGGGCTTTACCGTCAATTTTCCGCTGAAGGCCGGAACGGGCGACGAGGCCTTTACCAGGATTTACCAAGACCTGGTTCCTGCCATACTGGAACAGTACCGGCCCGATTGGCTTTTCATCTCGGCCGGCTACGACGCCCACCGCGACGATCCTCTGGCACAACTGGAGATCTCCGAGCAGGGTTTTGCGCGAGTGGTGCAATCGCTGCAGCGTTGCGGCCAGTTTTGCAAAGGAAGAGTCGTTTATGTCTTAGAAGGTGGCTACAACCTGGAGGCTTTGGCCGCAAGCGTGCGGACAAGTCTCGAGGTCATCCTGGGAAAATTGAGTCCTTCTGATGAACCCCTTCCCGAGCCCGAAGGGTGGAAGCAATATCTGGCCGCTGTGCGACGGGCGCATGGAACGTGGGGGCTTTGACGAATGACGAATGGCGAATGTGGAATGCGGAATAAAAACTTGGTCGGGGGTCATTCTGCATTCTGCATTCCGCACTCCGCATTTATTTTCAGTCCCCAATCCGCAATCCACAATCCGAAATCGCCACGGCCTTTCTGACTGACTCTAAGAAGATCCGATGGATCCTTCGATCTTCTGACAATTCCGGATGGAAGGTCGCTGCCCAGTGAATTCCTTCACGCACCCAGATTGGGTCGGAATGGCTGCACGCCAACACCTCAGCCTTAGCCCCAACGCCAGTAATTATGGGAGCGCGAATGAAAATCGCCTCAAAAGAAGAAGGCTCCAGCGCCGGCGATTGGCAGATTTCGCTATGACTGTCTACCTGCCGGCCGTATGCGTTTCGCCGGACGCGGATGTCCATCAGCCCCAGGCTGAACTGGCTCGGGTTTTCCACCTCCCTGGCCAGCAGGATGGCGCCGGCGCACGTGCCAAAGATTGGCCGCTCCCGTCCAAAATCGAGCAACGGCTGTGTAAAACTCTCAAACTCCAGAAACTTCAGCAAAGTGCTGCTCTCACCGCCCGGGATAATCAGCCCTTCGCAAGAGCAGAGTTCTCTTCGATTGCGCACCTCGACGGCTTGTGCACCCGCTTGCTGCAACGCCCGAGTATGTGCTTGGAAGTCTCCCTGGAAACTCAATACTCCGATCTTCACTGTCTCACTCCATGTTCTAATTGCGGATTTCCCATTGCGGATTGTGGATTTCGGATTGCGGATTAGCGGATTTCAGATTGAAAATTTCACGCCCTGCGCTTCAAGGCTAGAAATCATCGACCTTCCCTTTCTTGGCTGGTGATTGCGGACTGAGACTATCAACCTACAATCCGAAATCCGCAATCCTCAATCCGCAATCCGAAATCCCCAATCCGCAATCCGCAATCCGCAATCGAAATCGGAGATTTACCAACCGCGCGTCTGCAGCAGTTCCTTTTTATCCAACTGCGCAATGTCCAATCCCTTCATTGCCTCCGACAGCCCTTCGGAAATGGCGACCAGCCTTTCCGGGTCGTTGTAATGCGTCACCGCCTGGACGATAGCGAGGGCTCGTCGAGCGGGATCCGACGACTTGAAAATCCCGCTTCCCACAAAGACCGATTCAGCGCCCAACAGCATGCACAGCGCTGCGTCTGCAGGGGTGGCCACCCCGCCGGCCGCAAAATTGGGCACGGGGAGCTTTCCTTGGCGCGCTACCCATTTGACAAGCTCATAGGGGCTGCCCAGCCTTTTGGCTTCGGCCATCAGCTCTTCTTCGCTGGCGATGGTCAGCGTGCGGATCTCGCGCGTAATCTTGCGCAGATGGCGGACCGCCTCCACGATGTTGCCCGAGCCGGCCTCTCCTTTGGTGCGGATCAAGGCCGCGCCTTCGCCCACGCGCCGCAGGGCCTCTCCCAGGTCACGCGCGCCACAGACGAAAGGCACGACAAAATCCATTTTGTTTACGTGGTGTTCTTCGTCTGCAGGTGTCAGGACTTCGCTCTCATCGACAAAGTCCACCTTCAAAGCCTCCAGCATTCGCGCTTCAGCGATGTGTCCAATCCGGCATTTGGCCATCACCGGGATGCTGACAGTCTCCTGAATTTCGCGGATTCTCGAGATGGGCGCCATCCGGGCCACGCCGCCTTCTGCTCGAATATCGGCGGGAACCCGCTCCAAGGCCATGACGGCTACGGCGCCGGCATCTTCAGCTATCTTGGCCTGCTCGGCATTGGTCACATCCATAATCGCTCCGCCCTTGAGCATCTCGGCCAGACCTGTTTTCAATTTTAGAGTTCCAATTTCCATGTAACCTCCTTAATGTCGAATGTCGAATTTGGAATTGCGAATGCTGACCAGCTTGTTGGCATTCTGCATTCGTCATTCGAAATTCGAAATTCAAATGTGCGGCAGTTCTCCTTCCATCGCAGCCGAGTGGCGCGGCTGCCGGCGGGACTGTCGCGAAATGATCTTCCCCAGTACTCCAATACCCTTCTTTATCCGTGCTTCGTTTAGCGTGGAAACGCTGAGCCGGAAAGATCCTGAGTCGTCAAGTGATTGAAAGAAGTGGTCTCCGGAAGTAATCAGAATTCCTTCTTGCCTGGCGTCGGCCGCCACCTGGCGCGCGGAAACGCCTGCCGGAAGCGCCACCCACAGTGAGTAACCGCCGTCGGGAACGGCCCAGCGCGCGCCTTTGGGAAAATGCTGCTGCATTGCCTGCACTGCCACCTGGAGCCTTCCGGCCAGGATCTTCTGCAAGCGCTTCAAATGCCGGTCGTAGTGACCCTGGGAGATAAACTCCGTCAGAGCCGCCTGAAGCAACTGGCTGGTGTGGTAATCGGTGCTGAACTTGGCGGCCCCCAGTGTTTCGATCAGTTCCCGATGCGCCACGATCCATCCGATCCGCAAGCCGGGGAAGAGTCCTTTGGAAAACGTTCCCAGATAAATCACCCTGCCTGAGTGGTCCATTGCCTTAATGGGGAGAATTGGCTTTCCGCTGGTACGTAAATCTTCTTCGTAGCCATCCTCCACGATCGGTACGTTGAATTCTTCGGCCAACGACAGCAATTGCCCGC
>DASXTB010000026.1:0-6371 GCA_036505615.1 Acidobacteriota bacterium | reverse complement strand
TGCCAACGGTGACGTGGTGAAGGCGACTATCGTTGGCAGCACTATCACCTGCTACATCAACGGCGCAGCGATTTTTAGCGTCAATGACAGCACTTACTCCTCTGGCAATCCGGGGATGGGATTCTATTTGCAAGATGGTTTAGGGCCTCCACTCAACTACGGGTTTAGCAGTTATAGGGCTTCAGATGGCACTCAGACCCCAACACCAACTCCTACTCCAAACCAGTGCGAGGTTCCCAACTTCATCGGCACTAAATTGAATCAAGCGCAGTCGATCTGGAATGATGCTGGGTTCACGACAGAGGTCATTACTTTCGGTCATTTTGGCTGGTTGATCACCTGGCAGAGTCTGCCCGAGGGGTTTATCGGCTCCTGCTCCGACACGACGATCACCGTTCAAAGTATCCCTCAGGACACTCCGACGCCTACACCAACTCCATAACATATCTACCATTTCTCCTCCTCTCCCGTCTGTTATTCCCCCATTTATCGTAACCCTTCTTTTTACCCTGTCCGCCCTAGGCGGATTGAGCTGCCTTTCGGCCTCGCTTAGCGGGGCCACGATTTACCCCTCCGACGGATCGTCGTCGAATGTGAAGGCTTTGCATAACGCGGCGTCAAACGGCGACACCATCACGCTCCCTGCCGGAACATTTACATGGTCAACCCCCGTGACAATCTCGAAGGCGATCAAACTACAAGGCGCAGGTTCGGGTCGAATCATTGCGCGCAGTACGTCTTCTGTTGCCGTCGGCACCGGTTTGAAGACTTTCACAACGCAGAGCGGGCTGAGCATCAGCAACGGTCAGACGTTGCGCGTTGCCCAATTGGGTAATCGGACAAATTACATGGAAGGTACAGCCACCAGGTATAGCGGAACTACTCTGGTGCTTAACGTTACCAGCACAGGAGGAAGCGGGACCCATAAAGTCTGGTGGATTGCTACCATGCCTTACACTATTATTACCCATGCGGTTGCTAGCGGCCCGTCGATTGTCTTAAGGGAATCTACGGCAGGGAAGCTCGAACTTAGTGGGATCAAAGTTGTTTATGGAAGCGGCAATCTCATTCCCGTAGTCGCTATCAACGTCGTAAGTGGCGGAAAACCAGTTTTAATCCACGATTGCTGGTTCCAGTTGTCCTCTTCTGATGTAATGATACGAACTTCATCGCATCGAGGAGTGATCTGGAACTGTTCTTTTGACGCTCAATGGGTAAGCCCAGGACAAGTGTGCACAGGACTTCAATTAACAAATCCGACTGATTCAACCGGATCATGGACTAGCAATTCTACAATGGGAACTCAAGACACCAGCGGGACTAACAATTTGTATGTCGAAGATTGCGATTTTCATGCCTTTCTTAATTGCGTCGATTTCGCTGACGGTTCACGAACGGTCATGCGCCACTGCCTGTTTAATAATGCCGGGCTGGGTTCACATGGCCCTGACAGCGCGATTTACGGGAACCGGCATTTTGAAGTTTACGATAACACATTTGTCTTTAATGGTTTTTCGGACGGAACAACGTTGAATTTAAACTGGTGGCTGTTTCTCCGTGGGGGCACGGGGGTGTGGACAGACAATGTAATTCCGGCCATTAACTCGCAGGATTATCCTAACCAAAATACCTACCGATTCACCGTGATGGCGTTGCGTCGAAGTGGTAGTATGAGGCCCAAATATGCTTGTTGGTCTGGAGGCTACCCGCTACCCAGGGAAATCGGGCAAGGATATATTAACGGGAGTCCGTCAACAGAGCCAGTTTACATTTGGAACAACACCGGAACAGCATCTCAGACGTCAACCTTGACTGACATTTCTTGTGCTGATCCGGAAGCCTGTCCCAACTGTGCCACGCAACCTACGACAGGCAGCTTTCTTTTGCCTGGCAGGGATTACTTTATTGGCACACCCAAGCCTGGCTATATAAAATACACCTATCCGCATCCATTGCGCGCGCCGACACCGCCGAAGACAGCGAGCGCTACGCCGGGTTCCCCACAAAACGTCGAGGAAAAAAAGCAAAAAAGCAAAAACCGCGGCCAATGAAATGGCTGAACGCCTTGCTCCTAACTCTGATTAACGACAACTGGCTCTCAGGCGAGGATTTCTGTCGTCCATTTCGGGACTTGAAAGAATGGCTTTCTCTTTACGCCAGCATTAAAACGCTGGGCTATTTTTAATTCGGACGGCAATAATTGTTAGACGGCTTCTAGTCCGGTCGCATCTGAGTTAAAGGCACGCTGCAATTGGTTGCTGCGGATTCTCGTTATTGCCGTACGCGTCGTTATTGTGATCCAAAGAGTCATTAAATGAGACCGCTTGTTTCAATCCTGATTCCCGCTTACAACGCGGAGAAGTGGCTCGGAGCCGCCATCGCCTCGGCGCTTGGCCAAACCTGGCCGCAGAAAGAGATCATTGTCGTCGATGACGGTTCTACTGACGGGACTCTGGCGGTCGTGCGGCAATTTGAGTCCAATGGGGTTCGGGTGGTGACGCAGGCGAATCAAGGGGCGGCGGCCGCTCGAAACAAAGCCTTTGCCTTGAGCCGCGGCGATTACATTCAATGGCTCGACGCGGACGACCTGCTTTCCCCGGACAAGGTCGCGCACCAGATGCAGGCAGCCGGGCAGACAAGGGATGGACGGACGCTTTTTTCTTCTCCATGGGCTTATTTCCGATTTCGGCCAGCCAAGGCAAAGTTCATTCCGACTCCGCTCTGGTCCGACCTTGCCCCAACCGAATGGCTCACAAGGAAGTGGGAAGGCAACTGGCATGTGCAAACCGCTACCTGGCTTGTTAGTCGTGAGCTAACCGAGGCGGCGGGACCATGGGATGCGCGACTCCTCGTAGACGACGATGGCGAATATTTCTTTCGGGTGATTAACGCCAGCAATTGCATTCGGTTTGTTCCGCAGAGCAGGGTCTATTACCGCATCACACCAAGCAGCCGCCTAAGTCACATCGGTCGATCAGATAAAAAAATAGAAGCGCAGTTCCTCGGTATGAAGCTGCAGATTGGATATCTGCGTGCCTGGGAAGACAGCGACCGCGTCCGCGCGGCCTGCGTGACCTACTTACAAACCTGGCTGCACAATTTCTATCCGAACCGACCTGACCTGGTGCAGGAAGCGCAACAACTTGCCGCCAGTCTCGGAGGCCGGCTCTTTCTTCCCAAGGCATCGTGGAAGTATGCCTGGATTGAAAAGCTCTTCGGCTTCGCGGCTGCGAAGCATGCGCAATTATACTACAATCGTGGAAAGTCTTCCGCGTTACGAGCGTGGGACAGGATGATGTATTCATTTGAGCGCCACAGCAGGCTGCCCAGCTGAAAGAATGACTCCGGCCACGTGTTGCGTTACTACAAGCCATCTCATGGATACGAATCGTTGTAGCCACGGCGTTGTGCGCCGTTCCGAACGCTCCCCACACGGGCGCGGCTACAGCATCTACAGGGTGACTTAGGACCTCCAAATGAATGCGGTGTAATAACGGTCAGATTATTAAATGAGCGTGTTGATCATCAAGCTCGGGGCCACCGGCGATGTCGTCCGGACGACGCCGTTGTTGAGACGATTGGATGGACCGGTCACTTGGGTCACGGCAGAAAACAATCTCGCGCTGCTCGAAGGAATCGATCGGGAAGTGCGTTGTGTCTCATGGGAAAATCGCAAGCGCGTGGCGAACACTGGCTACGATCTCGTGATCAATCTAGAAGATGATCGGGAGACGAGCCGGTTTTTGAAGGAATTAAAGTTCAAACAACTCTTCGGCGCGTATCTAAAAGGAGACGATAAACTGACTTATACTTCAGATTCGCGCGACTGGTTCGACTTAAGCTTGATTAGCACCTTCGGACAAGAAGAAGCGGATCGACTGAAGCTCTTGAACCGGCGCACTTATCAGGAGTTGATCTTCGAGGGCCTCGGCCTTGGCTTTAATGGTGAAACATACTACCTGCCGCCACCGTGTTCGACCGGCCTTAAGGGAGATATCGCTATCTCATCGACCGCTGGCCCCATCTGGCCGATGAAACAGTGGGCCTATTATGAGGAGCTGAAGCACCAACTGGAGTCGGAAGGCTTAAAGGTGAACATACTGCAAAGCCGGCCCACCTTGCTCGAGCATCTGGCCGATGTGCAAGGCCACCGCTGTCTGGTTTCTGGCGATAGCTTGCCCATGCACCTGGCGCTGGGCAGCAGCCTGCGATGCGTTTCCATTTTTACCTGCACCAGTCCATGGGAAATATACGGCTACGGATTGCAGGAAAAAATTGTCTCGCCCTTTTTGGAAAGGTTTTTCTATAAGCGCGGCTACTATCGAAGCGCGACCACCGCAATCAGTGTTGAGACAGTGATGGATGCGGTCATGGCGCAGTTAGACGCTTTGGCTGTCAGCGCACGTTGAGCGGATCGATGGCTGCCGCGTCCTGAAGCCGCGCGCGACGATAACGAGATGAACTTCGAAAAGGCAGAGGCGCATGTGGCAGCTTCCCTTCGGGAGGGAGCGGACCTGCGGCTAAAAGTCGCCGGAAACTGCGGTCGCCAGATTGTCGAGGCCGCCGTTCTGATTGGCGATTGTCTGGCTGCGGGAGGCAAGCTTTTGCTCTTCGGCAATGGCGGCAGCGCGGCTGATGCGCAGCATCTCGCCGCGGAATTCGTTGGGCGCTTTGTTGTTGAACGACACGGCCTGGCGGCGATCGCGCTGACAACCGATTCGTCCATTCTTACCGCGGTGGCAAATGACTACGGCTTTGAGCGCGTATTCGCTCGACAAATTGAGGCGCTGGCCCGGCCAGGCGACGTCGCCATCGGCATCAGCACGAGTGGTAATTCTCCCAACGTCATCGAGGCGGTGAACAAAGCTAAAAAGCAAAATCTAAAAACTATTGGCCTGGCGGGAAAAGATGGCGGAATGCTCGCCAAGTCCGTTGATATACCGATCACGGTTGCCGCTGCAAACACGGCTCGAATTCAGGAGTGCCACATCGCGATCGGACACATCCTCTGTGAGTTGGTGGAAAACGAACTGTTTGAAAAGTAATTCGATTCGAACAGCCGCGCTCTGCCCTCCGCGCTCCGTGGTCCGTCCTGCCCTCCGATTTCCGTCTTCTGATCGTTTGGTGAACCTCGGGTTTCCATTCTATCCGCAGCGAATGGATCTTTTCAACAGGCGGAACAGATGGCGGCGGATTTGGGAGGACGCCTCGAAGTTCCCCGCTTTTCCTGGAGATGGGCTGGATTGAACTTGTTCGCCTGGCGTGCGACGAAGAACGTTCAACTCCGCAATAACGAAGCGAAATCGTCCATTCCAAGAACCTGGGACAAAACGCTGTTTCGGTTCGCTAAGCAAAGGCCCGTAGCCCGTTGCAGAACCTGAGTTTTGGCCGGTGCCCGTAGCCAGATCACGGGCTGCAAACACCGTGCCCGATGTTCGAGTGACAGATGTAAGATGAGCAATCCCCTTGGGACAACAGAAGCGGCGTTGGTTTCAGGTGTTTCCGCGTTGCTGGATAAAGGCAGCGCCGTTGAAGCCCCTTTGAGCGATGTCTCCCACAAGGATTTGAAGCGGCGGACAGCCCACGGGGCTGTGGTTTCTATCGGGGCACAGGCCGCGAATTTCGTTCTTCGCACCGGCTCAATGATGATCATGGCGCGGCTACTGTTTCCGAAGGACTTCGGACTGGTCGGCATGGTCACCGCGTTCACCGGATTCCTTGGACTTTTCAGAGATGCCGGTTTGTCGATGGCAACGATCCAGCGTGCCTCCGTCTCCGATGCGCAGACCTCCACACTTTTCTGGATCAATCTTGCGGTTGGCGGGATGCTGGCCGCTTTGGCGGTGGCGGCCGCTCCGATCCTTTCACTGTTCTACCATGAACCTCAGCTCTTCTGGGTCACGGTGGCTTTGGGAACGAGTTTCATTTTCAACGGCGCTGGGGCGCAGCACCGGGCAATGTTGCAGCGGAGCATGCGCTTCACGGCCTTGGTCGCCGTTGACATTGTTTGCCTGATCGCCGGCATGGCTGTAGCGATTGGCATGGCCTGGGCAGGCCGCGGATATTGGGCCCTCGTGGTGCTGAACGTTGCCCCGCCCGCGGTCAGTATCTTGGCCCTGTGGCTGGCTACTCGATGGGTTCCGGGTTGGCCGCAGCGTCGCTCGGGTATCCGGTCGATGCTCTGGTTTGGTGGCACTATCACGTTGAACAACGTCGTCGTTTACGTGGCCTACAACGCCGACAAAGTGTTGCTTGGGCGGTTCTGGGGAGCGGATGCACTCGGCATCTATGGCCGGGCCTATCAACTCATCAACTTGCCGACTGAGAACCTCAATTCAACACTTGGGATAGTGGCATTCCCGGCCTTATCG
>DASXTB010000025.1:0-25234 GCA_036505615.1 Acidobacteriota bacterium | reverse complement strand
GTAAAGGACATCCAGATCCCCATCACCGTCCCAATCCACCAGGTGAGGAAATTTGTAATGATAATCGTCAGTAAAATCATTGCCATGGATTAGCTGAACAATCTGCTTGTACGGCTTCAATATTGGCAGGTTATTTCTGTCTCGCTTGCCGGTATTCTCAAATAGGTAGAGTTTTGGACCGTCGGCCACGATCAGATCCAAATCTCCGTCTCCGTCCCAGTCGACGACATCGAAGTACATGTAGACGCCACTGAATGTCTGCACATAAGCGCCCGCCTCGTTTCGGAGTTGATAGCCAGAGGCAAAAAGGGGACTTTGTGCGGTACCGATGTTTTTAAAGAAATAGATGTAGCCGTGATCCGTAGGCACCCCGTATTCGTGAGTTTGGCTGCTGCCCACAAGGAGGTCTTTTTTCCCATCGCCATCCCAATCGATGTAGCGCACGCTGGCTGACATTCCGACATCCAAAGGTCCCGGCTGACCGTTGTTGAACAGGAAATTGTCTCCGCAACCTATGAGGGCCACCGCCTGTGGCGCTTCCTTGGGACCATTCTCCACAGTGTCAAAGTAGATATGAAAATGCCCGTCCTGCTGATCCTGGATGCGCCACCAGATTTTGCCGGAGTCTTGATAGTAAAAGTCATGGCTCAGCTGATAGGGGACCTCGTAGGAGCTGCTTCCTGCTTGATAAGGGAGAGCGCGGCCTGTGCCAGGATCATAGCGGACGACGCGAATGGAATTCCTGTCCAGGCGACCTTTGATTCCGTGGGTGTTGAAAACCTCGGCGAAATTGACGTCGACGCCTACGGGAGTGTGAAACCTGTTGCCCCGCCCCGGATCCACTGAGACCGCCATCCGGTACCGATCGTTGACGACCCACTCGGTCTGGCTAAATCGGAAAACGAATGCTCCCGGAAGTAGAGCGATTAAGAGCGGGACGAGCGACAGTTTTAGAGCCTCTGTCCGTATCATACCACTCCTTTCCGAGGACACAAGCGTTTCTTCCTTGGAAGTCCGGGATGTGATGAGCAGGCACTGTTCAACTGCTAATCCGTCAATAGCTGAGCCAGGTGTCACCAGCAGCTTCCCTGGCCCCTCGCACAAAATACCCGATTGTCTATCATGGATTAATTGAGTTATTGTTCAACTGCCTCTATTGCGTCGTAGAGAACATCAACGATGCGGTCTATCTGAGCTTCCGTGATGATTAGAGGGGGCGCAAGCAGGAGAATATCGCCGCGAACTCGGGTGAAGAGCCCACGCTCCTGAGCCGCGCGCCGTACACGCGAGCCCATCTTGGCTGGTAATTTCGTTTGCCGGTCACTGACGAACTCCACAGCAGCCATCAAGCCTAGCCCGCGTACCTCACCGACGGAGTGAAGTTGGTATAGTCTTTCGAGTCTTTTCAGAAAGTACTCACCCACTTTCGCCGCGCGTTCAACGAGGTTCTCTCTCTCTATAATCTCGAGATTTTTCAAAGCAACCGCGCAACAGGTCGGATGAGCAGAGTAGGTGTAGGCGTGCATCCACCGGCTTTCTGGTGGAGCCGACATCAATGTGTCGCGAATTTCGTCCGAAATTTGAATTCCGCCCAATGGCAAATATCCGCTCGTGATGCCTTTGGCAAAGGACATGATGTCTGGTTGCACATTCCAGTGATGGAGTCCAAACCATTTTCCCGTTCTCCCGAAGCCGGTTACTACCTCGTCTGCAATAAAAAGAACCGCGTATTGATCGCAAATTCGGCGCACCCGGGGGAAATAGTCGTCGGGTGGCACGATTATGCCGCCCGCGCCCATAACAGGTTCGGCGATGAATGCCGCGACGGTTTCTGGGCCTTCAGTCTGAATAGTTTCTTCCAATAACCGTGCGGACGCTTCCCCAACACTTTCGCCATCTCGCGCTCCTTCAAAGCGGTAGGGATAAGGCGCAGCGGTCTGAATGAAAAGGGGCACCCGCGGTTCGAACATCTTCCAAAAATCCGGGATCCCCGTTGCACTCATCGTCGCCATTGTGACGCCATGATAGGCATGCCAGCGCGAGATGATCTTCACCTTGTCTTGTTTACCCTTGATCTTCCAATAACAACGTGCGGTTTTAAACGCCGACTCATTCGCTTCTGCACCGCCGCAGGTAAAGAAAGTCGTCCTTAGATCTCTGTATGCAAAACCAGCCAGCTGTGCGGCTAACTCGGAGGCAGGCAAATTTGACGAACCGATGTACGATGAACAATAAGCGAGCACGCGCATTTGCTCGGCGGCAGCATGGGCCAATTCTTCACGCCCGTGTCCCACAAGAACGTTCCATAGTCCCGCAAAAGCATCGATGTATTCACGCCCGCGTGAGTCTTTGAGCATCACTCCGTGACCTTCTACGAATATTAAAGGGTCCTTATGGTCGCTCGGATGATGAAGGGGGTGTAGCAGGTGACTGTCTGCCTCTAGAAGCTTAGACACACTAGACATGTTCGTTTTCCTCGCTAGGCTCGCTCGAGTGTCGGATTATCAGATACTCATGATAAGGCAGCTTGACAGGACACCGTTGCCACTACATAATTCGCTCTATTGATTCATGTGCAAGATAATAGGCTTTTTTGTGGTGTCTGAGCCGCTAAGACAGCTAGAACCAACCTCGTTATCACTGGTCAGAACAAGATGAACGCCGTCTCGCCTCGACAAGACCTATTCCCTTGCACTGTTCTCTCTCTTTTCGAGTTACGGAGTTTTTAGTCCGTCAGATGAGTCAGAACCAGGGGCCCTCTTCTTAAAAGAACAAAGATTCGAGATGAATTTTAGCACATATGTACGAATGAATTCGAGACATCACTTACAGGTTGAAGAGTGTGACGTTGTTGACTTAGTAGATCGTTTTGATACGCCCCTTTACATCGTCTCCGAAGGACAGCTCCGTCACAACTTTCACCGGATGCACAAGGCTTTTGCTTCGCGATATCCCGGGCAAGTACAGGTTCTCTTTTCCAATAAGAGCAACTTCGGCCCGGCGGTGAGTCGAATCCTAAGTCAGGAAGGCGCCGGCAGCGAGTGCTACACTGAAGGCGAGCTCTATCTCAGTCTAATAGGGGGAATGAACCCTAACCTTATTGTGCTGCACGACAGTAATAAAGCTCCTGAATACCTGAAAATGGGACTGGATGCCGGAGCCATCGTTGCCTTAGACACACTGCAGGAATTGGATGAGGTCAGTCATTTGTCAAAGATGCTGGCGAAACCGACCCGGATTCTAATTCGCCTAAGGCTTATTCTAAATGAATTGGACAAGTTCCCTAATCAATGGTCTCCAACTGAGAAGATCGGTGAAGCAGTACGCGCTTATAAGCTCGGTGCGCATTGGGAAGAGGCAAGGGAAATCTGCAATCGCGCGCTGCATTCAGAATGGACAAAGCTGTTGGGTCTACACTTCCATATAGGGAGGTGGGGAAATGAACCAAAATATCACTGCACTATGTTGGAAGAGTTGATCGATTGGACGGCTCGTTTTCGGGAGGAGACAGGTTGGGAGGCAGAATGCTTGAACGTCGGAGGAGGTTTCACGCATGGGCGGCCCGAAGGCGCTGGTCCAGACAACGCTGACAAGCACGTTGCACCAATCGAGGTCTTTGCTGAGGAAATAGTCAATACTCTCAAGCAGAAATTAAATTCTCACCGTCTTGCTACGCCCATTTTGCAACTGGAACCTGGTCGGTACCTTACAGAGAACGCTGGCATCTTCGTCGCCAGGGTGGGAACTGTCCGGGAATGGCCGGGACGGATGAAGTGGGTGCTAGTGGATGCATTCGGACAGCACCTGCCCAGAGTCGAGTCCCATCGATGGTACTACCATGCAGTGGTTGCCAATAAAGTAGATTGCCAGCCGGAAGAAACAGTTCAATTGGCCGGTCGGGGTTGTGGCTTCGAACTCCTTGGCGCCTGTCGGCATCTGCCAAGAATCGAAAAGGGAGACCTGATTGGCTTCTTGGACACTGGCGCCTATACCGAGACCAAGGCGGCGAACATGAATGCGGCACCTAGGCCCGCGACATTACTCGTTTCGGGTCATGATGCTGACATCATTACCACGAGAGAAAGACTCTCAGATGTTGCAGGACGTTTTCAAATTCCTGCAAGGTTGCTCAAGCAGAGAGCTGGTGCGAGCACTCGATCCGACTCGCGGCCCCTCGTGGAAAATAGGAAATCCTGAAAATTTCACTTGCCTCCTCATAATTACAAATTTTAGGAGAACAATATGGGACAAATCCTGACTGTCTTGGGACCTATTTCTCCCGCGGCCCTCGGTTTCACCTTACCGCATGAGCACTTATTCGTTGATCTTTTTAGCTGGCCCGGAGGGAAATCAAGCAGCGGCGCGCTCGGGATATTCGATCCTGTTATGGACTGGGACATGATGGTCAGCGAGCTCGAAGCTTATCGAGAAGCGGGTGGCCGCACCGTAGTGGAATTAAGCTTGAGGGAGATAGGACGGAATCCTGAATCGTTGAAGCGTTTGTCCGAGGCAGCAAAAGTGAACATTATTATGGGTTGTGGCTGGTATCGAGATTCTTTTCTGCCGGTCGAAATTAACTATCGGAGTGCCGATGAGCTGGCCGAGGAACTCGTGGGGGAGTTCAGAGATGGCGTGGACACGACCGGGGTTCGGCCTGGGATCATCGGCGAAATCGGCGTCGAGCAAGCATATCCAACAGCGCGTGAAGAACGCGTTCTCCGGGCGGCAGCCCGAGCTCATCTGCGTACCGGTTTGGCCATTACCACGCATACACCAATTCGAACATCAGGCCTGCACGCTTTAGCTATCCTTCGGCAAGAGGGCGTGCCTCCGGATCGTGTCATCATTGGCCACGCCGATTCATACCCCGTGAAGGAGTACTTATTGGCCCTTCTTCAGCACGGTTGTTACGTGCAATTTGATTGCATTGCGTGGACATATAGGTCTCGATTTGACATGCCCTATTCACCAGACCAGATAGCTGATCTGACAGTCGACCTAATTCGGCTCGGCCACGGCAATCGAATTCTTTTGTCCCATGATATCTGCCACAGGGCAATACTTCGGCATTATGGCGGAGATGGTTTTACCTGTCTGGCGGAAAAGTTCCTACCCTTACTGCGCCAAAAAGGTGCTGCCGAAGAAGCCATTCGCCAGATCACCGTTGAAAACAACGCCCGTGTACTTGCCTATTAGGTTAGCTCGCCCCGTTTTGGGCCGTCTTGGCACCCCTCCCGCGAATTCCGTGACAGAACTGAGTTAAGGAGTGTAATCGTGTAGGGGTGAGTCGGGCGGAGGAAGAGTGTCTCCGCATCGGCCATTTCACAGATTTGTCCCTTCTGCAAGACCGCGATTCGGTCGGAAATCACTCGAGCTACCGCCAGATCATGCGTTACGAATAAAACCGATGCGCCAGTCTCAAAAGAATAGGAGTGAACGAGTTGCAGCATCGCTGCTTGGACGGATACATCAAGAGCGGAGACAACTTCATCCAAAAGCAATATCTTCGGATTGGCTGCGAACGCACGTGCCAAGGCCACCCGTTGTTTCTCTCCACCGCTCAACTGGTACGGGAAGCGGCCGAGAAGAGTGGGCGACAACTGCACCTTCTCTAGAAGCGCCGACGCGGTTAAATAGCGATCTGCTCGGGGAATATCCGGGCGAAACAGCCGAATGGGGGATTCGAGAATTCTAGCGACCGTGTGGCGGGGGTTGAGCGATCTTCCGGGATTCTGGAAAACGAGTTGCACCAAACGATGCTGGTCCACGTGACGCTGCCGGCTCCACCCGGGCAGCCGTCTACCTTGGAAGAACATTGTGCCTCCGCTAGGAGGATGGAGACCCGCGATCGCGTGTAGCAAGGTCGATTTACCACTCCCGCTCTCGCCAACAATGGAAAGTTTCTCGCCCCGACCCACTACTAAGGACACATCCTTAACAGCGTGAATAACTGTACCACCCGATCTATAAACACAGTTAAGGCCGCTGAGTTCGAGAAGAGGGGGATTCTCTGATCGGATGTGCTGCTGCAAACCTTGCCGCTCACAGAAACGGCGCAAGTCAATCTCAATCTCAGAGGCGCGTACGCAGCGAACTTCATAATCAGGAGCAACCGGCAAAAGTGATGGCGATCCCTCGATGCAAGCGTTGCGTACGAAACTACATCGCTCGGCAAAAGAGCACCGATCCGTTATTATTCGACCTGGTGGTCGACCGGGAATGCCCTGAACCATTCGAGCATCCCGTACACTTGGCGTCGACGCCAAAAGTGCAGCAGAATAAGGGTGTCTGGGAGATGCGAAGACAGAGAATGCTGGCCCACGCTCAACGATTTCGCCGGCGTACATTACTACCACTTGATCTGCAATGCTGGCGATCTCGGTCAGATCATGACTAATGTAAATTACTGCAGTCTTCTTTCCCCTGAGAGACTCCCTCAAAGCGGCGATGACGTCTACACGTGTGGTTGCGTCGATTCCTGCAGTTGGCTCGTCGAGCACCAGAATATCGGGCTCGCACATCATTACCATTGCAAGAGCAACCCGCTGTTGCTGACCTCCGCTGAGCTCGAAGGGATACCGAGAGAGAAGATTGTCGTCGGCTTCGATGTGAACCTTTGCCAAGAAGTCTAGAATCCATCTCTTGCGTGTTGCTCTCGACATCCTTGTGTGGAGGATCAACGGTTCGTCGAGTTGGGCACCAAGGCGTCGGCTGGGATTCAATGCTGTAGACACTTCTTGAGGAACGTAAGCCAACCTGCCACCCCAGTATCGGCGTAGCACGGAAGGCTTAGCGGCAAGCAAGTTGAAGCCATCCACATCTACTTTGCCTCCTAAGTACACCAGCTTAGGCGCTCTCCAACCCACAGTTGCGAGTGCGAAGGTGCTCTTTCCGCAGCCTGACTCACCTACAATGCCAACAATGCTTTGTGGGGCGACTTCTAGGGAAACTGAATGCAGAACAGGCGTTACTTTGTTAGATGCGCTGCTATACCCCACAGATAAATTGTGCACCCTCAAAATTGGAGGTGTCATAGTCTTATTAGACTCGACTGGTTTCATCGCTTAAGTATTGAGTCAAAGAATCCATGAGGAAATTAATTCCAACCACTAGAGAAGTCAATCCCAGCATTGGCGCGAGTGCGCCTGCTGGATTGGTTGGGATGAGAGTAGTAGATTCGCTCACCATCAGAGCCCAATTCGACGAAGGCGGCTGAACACCCAGTCCGAGAAAATTGAGGCTGGAAATGAACGAGACAGCAAA
Organism: Acidobacteriota bacterium; assembly: GCA_036505615.1. Lineage (GTDB taxonomy): Bacteria > Acidobacteriota > UBA6911 > JACQSX01 > JACQSX01 > DASXTB01. Next base: position 17,971 of record DASXTB010000025.1, on the reverse strand, counting down.
ATTCAGACGCATGCCGTACTCAACAAGGAGGGGCGCCAGAATATTGGGAATTATCTCTCCAAAGATGATTGCCGTTTGGGATTCACCGCGAGCCTCCGCTGCCAACACGTACTCCATGGTGGTTAGGTTCTGCACGGCGGCACGAAGAATTCGGGCTATGCGAGGCGCGTAGACTGCCGCTACTATTGCGACCATTACCCAAAGTTGGCCACCGAAGCGCGCAATTACCACGAGAGCTACCAGCAGTGGAGGAATGGGCAATGTGACGTCCAGAAGCCGTGCCACCAGGTTCCCGAATAGTCCACCAATGTAGCCTGATGCCATCCCAAGCGCTCCTCCTATTAGAAAGGCTAAGGTCACTGCGGCGAGAGGTACAAAGAGAATAGTTGCTCCTCCATGAAGAAATCGACTGAGGATATCTCGGCCCAGAGTATCGGTCCCGAGCAGGTGGGAAGGCGATGGAGCTTCGGCAGAAGGTCCTACACCGGTTTCGATCGGGTCGTAGGGAGCAAGATACGGGCCGACGACAAAAATAACCACATTCATTCCAATCAACAAGAATCCGATTCGGCCTTGTATCGTGGCAGTGAACTGTCTAGCCACCCGAAGCAAAATCGAGAATGGAGTTGGCCGCTGGATGGGTACCACTCATGCCCTCTTTTAGACGCCGAGTCGCCGCAGCCGCGGGTTAAGCAACACTACAGCTGCGTCTGCCGCAACGTTCAGCAGGATAAAACTGCTGGCGCTAATAATAACGGTAGCTTGGACTACCGCCAGATCCTGCGTGTTGACGGCGCTAACGGCAAGCTGACCGAGTCCAGGGAAGCCGAACACATTTTCAATCACTACGTCGCCGACCAGAATCTCCGCTAGACTGAGGGCGACTACGTTTGCGATTGGACCCAGGATGTTCGGGATGACGTGTCGCGCAAGCAGGCGGGACTCAGAAACTCCTCGTAAAAGCGCTGACCGAATATACGGACTGGCAAGGACTTCGCGCGCGCTTGCCCGTATCATACGGCTAGAGTATGGGACTAACACGAGAGCGAGGCTCAGGGCAGGCAATACGTAAGCTTCGACCTGCTCCTTAGCTGTACCGTAAGAAACTGCGTTACTGTTGGGGGGTAAAATGCCAACCCATACTCCCAGCAAGTAGAGAACCGCTAGTGCAACCACAAACTCCGGCAACGTGCTTACCACAAGAATGATAGCCGACAGGATCGTGTCAGCCAATCCGTTGGCATTTCGTGCCCCAAGAATGCCGAAGAATAGAGCCAGCGGGAGTGCGAGGGTGAGAGCGAAAAGTGCCAGCACAAAGGTGCGCCCAATGCGCGGTTTCACCAGATCAGAGACGCGTTGCCCTCTACCAACCAGGGACAGCCCCCAGTCACCCGTTGATACGTTCTTCAACCATACCCAGTACCGCTTCACCGGGGTCTGATCCGCCCCTTGTTGCTTCCGAAAGATGGTAAGCTGCTCTGGAGTCACACGCACACCGAGTGCAGCTTCAGCCAAATCTATCCCCGCCAAATTGGTTGTTATAAATGTAACGAGCGAAACCACCCACAAGGTGGCAATACCAAGGGCGGCCCTCTGGGCGATGAACCTCAAAAAACTGCGCCTATAGCCAGGGCTGTCGACGTCAGCTCTTTCCGGATAGAAATATGGCTTGGAGGGCTCGGGCATTAAATTAGAAAACTATGAAGGAATTCGACATTGTTGACTGGATCGAGACCGACATCTTGAAGCCGCTTTTTTGCAGGGAAGACCCTGTCAAACCAGAATGGAATCATCCATCCTGACTTATGGGCGAGAATCCGCAGCGCTTGGGCGTAAGCCTCGCTTTGCCTTCTGGGATCGGTTGTCGTTCGCGATTCAGCGATCAATGCATCATAAGTGGGGTCGCTAAATTGCGATTCATTCCAAGCCGCTCCCTTAACAGTGGCCTGATGGATTATGATGTCAGATGGACTGCGAACCCACCAAGAAGTGAAAGCAGACTTCTTGTTGTAAACCTCCCCCATCTCTGCGCCGGAACATGTTTGAGCGTCACATGTATATTTGCCCTCCTTGCCTGGTCCGCAAACACGATTGCAGCGGGACGCATGAACAAGTTTTCGGTGGTGTACAGGACAAAATTGAGACCGTCTCGATAGCCAGCCGCCAATAGTAGTCGTTTCGCTCCCCCAGGATCGCAAGGTAAAGGGTTAAACCCGGACGGATAGAGAACATCGTCAGGCGCTACTGGGACGTCCGCACCCCGACTCCCGTATCCCTGAAGGATTACATTTACCATCCGATCTCGATCAATTGCCATCTTGAGAGCCTGCAACACGCGGACATCGTCGAATGGGCTGATGGTTTGCCTGAATGCAAGTACTTGAAAACCAAAATTCCTTCCGACCAGCAATCGGACCGACGAGTGACGCAGAACCTGTGGAATTTGAGAGGGCTGAATTTCGTCAACGATATCAGCATCTCCAGAAAGAACCGCCTGTAATTTAGCCGCGGGGTCGGCAATCGAGATGATGCGCGCTCCATCCAGCAAGGGGAGACCACTCTGCCAGTAATTAGGGTTCTGAATGCAGAAAAACTGATTACCGGAGGAATATTCGATGCACTTGAATGGACCTGTGCCAATCGCGTGCGTGTTTAGGTCATTACCCGTGGCTCCTTCCTTTACTACCCGCAGGTTATAGTTGGCAAGAAGCTGTCCGAGGAAGGCATTGGGTGTCTTCAAACGAAGCCGAACGGTGTATTTGTCCAAACGCTCGACGCCGCTGAAATCCAAGCTTGAAGCCAGCGCTTGCTGAGACGGAGAACCGGTTGCGGGATTAAGAATGCGCTTGAGAGTGTACACAACATCCCCCGCAGTTAGACTCGACCCGTCGTGAAATTCAACGTCCTTGCGTATGCGGAAAATCCATTCGCTGGCATCTCGCGCAACCTCCCAGGATTCGGCTAGCGCAGGATGAAGCGTAAATTGGCCATCGGTTTTGAGGAGGTTATCGAAGATCATACCGCCAGCGACCAGGTCGAAGGTCCCTCCGGAGGTAGCTGGATCGAGCGTTGAACGTACGGTGAATGTATCCATTGCCATCAAGACGATTCCACCACGCTTGGCCGATTTTTTCCCCTGACTGTGAGGCGTTGCCGCTGGGGACGTACTTTCTCGAGATTGGCAGCCCGAGGTTAGCAACGCCGAGATAGCGGGCAGAGATGAGCCGACAATACCCGCGCGCTGTATGAATTTCCGACGGCTAATATTGTCGATCCCTGATATTTCGTTTGGATCGAATTTGTAATCTCGCACAATCGCCTTCCAGTAGGCGTAGCCTTTCCCACTCTGGGACGGTATTTACCAGATTATTATTGAACCCATATAAGTCTATCCTTTTAATGAGCATCGCATGCCAGGCGAAATCCGATGCAGTCAAAGCGGCCGTCAGTGGGGTCTTCATGGCGGTAAGCGCAATAGAGAACATTGGTGTCGGCCGTCTTGTACGACCCCCCGCGGCAAATGGGATTGAGCCGAACGTCTCTTATCTGGGTATCTTCATATATCATTTTGGCCTGGTCTGGATAAGCTACCTGGTTAAAGCACTCCTCACACCACGACCAAATTGATCCAACCATGTCGTAAAGCCCGTAACCATTGGGATGGAAAGATCCAACCGGGCGAGGCGAACCCTGTGGATTGTTAAAATCGCAGTGGCCATCGGGTTCATCGTCACCCCAAGGATATTTCCTACCGATTAGGCCTCCTCGGGAAGCTTTCTCGTATTCTGCGTCTCGCACTAGTCGATAAGGTTTTCCTGTCTCACGCGATAGCCGCTGCGCATAGCGAACCGCGTCGATCCAACTAACAAAGCCTGCAGGTTGTCGGGTGTTTCGAAATCGGGGATCTTGGCGAAATTGCTCGGAAATCTCATAGCGAGACGCCTCTGCAAAAGCCAGATACTCCAGCACCGTAACGGCATACTTTGCGATCCAAAAAGCAGGTACGTCGACCTCTTTTCTAGTCCATTTGTGAGGAACCTGCGCGCCGGGTGGAAACTCAGGCAGTCCAAGGGTGACCGGACCTCCTTCAATCAGGATCATTTCGGGCTCAATAACACTGCTCATGATGATCGAACTCCGTTCTTGTTGAGGGCAGAGTCATGGTCACTTCCCCCAATTTTTTCAGCAAAGCGAGCTGGCCGATGCAAAACTTATCGTGCATTTCCAATCAAATACTTTAGTATACTGTCGCCTTCAATGGAATGCGCATCACTCTGTCTCTCGCGCTACTAGATGGAAGATGGTACGTTTCCGCTGCTCACTCGGACATCGAGAGTACATTAGCTGCTAGCAAAAAGGCCGACCTCGGATTTCGTGCAGGGCGCGGAGGATAAAGTCATTTGAAAATGCTAGTAGGCTCGTCGCGACCTCTCGCAGTGTTTATCATCGTCGATCCTCTGGACTCCGTACCAACCGCACCGCTCGGTTTGAGTGCGTTGTGATCCTATAAGAGACTCAGCACGTACCCGGACGTTAAGGTCAACTCGGCGGGAGAAAAAACCTAATGCCAACATCAACCGAACTGATTCTTCGAGGGCAAGTCCTGGGTGCAAAGACGGCGGAAGAGGCGGCATGAATCACGCCACAAATCTCTTTCGACTAAACGGCAAGGTGGCACTAGTTACCGGAGGGGCTGGCATTGTTGGTCGCCCAATCGTACGGGCACTTGCCGAAGCTGGGGCGACCGTGGTTGTTGCCTCACGAGACAAAGAGCAGTGTCAAGCGTTTGCCGACGAATTGGCCACTGAGGGTTTGAACGTCGAAGGAGAGGCAGTGGACCTGGCCTCCCAGAGTACCATTCGCAGGTTGTGCGATCATATTTTGAAGCACTACAGCAGACTTGATGTGCTGGTAAACAACGCCGTGGCACGAGCGGGCGGAAATCTGGATGACATGACAGTGGAACAGTGGGAAGCTACAATGAAGGTAAATTCCACGGGGCTTTTCCTTGCCTGTAAGATTTTTGCGGAACCGATGCGGACCCAGCGCGCTGGATCGATAGTGAATATTGCCTCCATTTATGGAGTGGTCGGTCCCCACTTTCACATTTATGAAAGCACGTCGCTGACGATGCCAGTCAATTATGCCTTTGCAAAGGGGGGAATCATCAGTGTGACGAGGTATCTTGCAAGTTTCCTGGCGCCTTATAACATTCGCGTGAATTGCCTTTCACCCGGGGGATTTGCAACCGAAGAAACAACACAAGATTTTGAAACGCGGTACAGTAAGCATACACTACTCGGTCGCATGGCTCAGGAGGATGACATTAAAGGACCCGTGTTATTCCTTGCCTCTGACGCATCTCGCTACATCACCGGCCAAAATATTCCGGTTGACGGTGGATGGACTGCAATCTAACGTTGTCGGCGATTCTCATTCTGGATTCGTAGAATCCACAGACACCCATTGTTCAGGAAGATCGATCCATTGGTTTTCCCTCGCGTGGTTCTCGTCACTGGTATGTCATCTTTTCGTAAATGCCACGGGCGCGCAAGAACGTATCTATAACTTCCCGTTGTCGGTCGGAAGTGGCAAACTTACCTCGAGCTTTAACCTCTTCGACTAGGTCATCGATCCACCGAATAAAAAAGTTTCGGTCCTTCTCGGAAAAGATCTTCGAGTTACCGATGTAAATATAGGATGCCCCACTGTGAGCTAGCAGTAACCACTGCGATCGCCGTTCTGCCCAACGAGAAGGTGCGTTAGGGATGAGCCGATGTTCCGGACCCCAGACGCGTGCAGCCACCCATGAGCTGTGCTTGACGGGAATGATTCCATCCCATTGCAGCAGTCTAGTTGGGGTATCGCTGGAAACTGCGGCGATCACTTCGCCGTTGGCTACGATCTCCAGCTTCGTGACAGGAATCCACGAGGAAACCCTTGCTCGCGCCCTGAGCCTTGTCGCTCGTCTTGGGAGATGAAATTCCCGACCCGGGTGTTGACCCTCAACTTCGAAAAATAGAAGCGGACCAGAGGTGGCGAATGCGCGACCGCGAGTTAATCCTTCGATCCATTTCGAGTAGCTGAATCCATTGTCGACGTTCACGTACACTCTCTCGCCCCCGGGAACTTGTGCGAAGGTATGATTGATAAAGGCGTCGCTTCCTGCCGAAATGCCGAGTTTGAAACCACAGTTCAGAAACCTGTACCATAGCGCCATCGATGGCTCGTTGTGAGTACAGAAGACCTCCAACGCATCAATCATTCCGAGCGCGACATCAACGACCGATTCTCTAGCTCCGGAACCAGGCGGGATTCGATCGAAAACTGTCGTAGGATGAGCGTAAGCAGTGAATCCACCCTGTTCCCTGCCCTTCTTCGCCTGAGTGTAGTTGGACGGGTAATCCTCCCAGTTAGGTGTCCCCGGAAAACCGGTGTAAATGGGCCGGACCAGCTCTTTCAGGTTGAGAAAGATCAGGTGGCCATAAAGGTCATAGGTGCGCATCTCCTCATTCCAGTAAAGGAGATGGTGCCTCGTGGAAAGCGTGTTTGGCTTCCCTTCAAAATACTGTTCGTCGTGTATTTCAGCTCCCGCTGAGTTTGAAACCATCATGTTGCCTACATTGAGATCCTCAGCGCGGATCATGAGAAGATCATCGCCGGGTGTAATGAATTGATCGCCAGTGTAGTTGCCGTGAATGTGTTCGTCGCCGCTGTACCAGCCGTGGGCACTCATGTTTTCGAGCCGTTTAAGGCGGATCTCACACCATGTAGTCTTTCCAGGTTCAATGTTGATTGCGGTGCTGACGGGAACATAATCGAAGCCCTTAACTACCTCAATTTTAGCTTTGCCTTCTGGCAGGTCGGCCTGTGCGAGTCCATCGGCATAAAAGAAATGTTCTCCAGACACCCACATTGCCCTATCAATACTGCCCTCTGGAATATGATTGAATCCGTCGGCGGCACTGAGGTAAATGCGAGCGGCTGTAGGATGCCCCTCCTCATCAAGCAAGCGAACCACCATTCGCCCGGAGGGACGCACCTCGCACTCGAATGGAACGACGGTACCCTTTTCGTTTGTCGCGATGCGGAGAGCGGCTGAGAGCCGGCCCGTATCCCACCCAACCATCGATATGAAAATCGCCGTTGAGCCTCCTGCCACAAGAGTTACGGACTGCTCGATCACATTCAGTTGGGCCGTTCCCCCGGAGATAGAAAAAGTACGCTGCTGTTTGGTTCCGTTAGAGATGACAAGCAGTAGATTTTCACAAATCCGGCCTCTGGTGAGAATGACCGTTTCCGAAGGTGAGGTGGCTTCCCATTTGGAGGCGGTCAACGTGACCCGCGCTGTCCTACCACCTTGCAGCCTCACATAGAGTTCACCAAAGCGCCGCTCAAGCTCTTCCGGAGTTCCAGTTTGGCCGGCCATCGAATAGGCTTGCCAATAAAGATCGATTGCCCCCTTGCGGTTGGAGCTACTGTCTCTCATCAAACTTATGGCGATGTTTTGAAAACGCAGAGCGAACAGGGCGCCGTCGCTCGTCAAATCTAAAGAGCGCGGATCGTGCGCGATTATGACACTCAAGGTCAATAAAGCCACCAGGGCGAGAACGCGGAGTCTCATAGAATTTCCACCGACGGCACCTCGCTTCAAAATTCTCTATTTTTAATCATAAATTTCCACAAACCAATCAAAAACTATATCATCAGTTCTTACCCGTGGTTTTGTTGGCTGGATCCTACGTGAAGTATGGCTACGCGCAGGCCCGCCTGTGGCGAGTCGAGAAGCACGGTGGATGGAGGCTAGCTCCATGTTCCCGTCCAGCTTGCATCAGCGAGCGACGGCCGACTAGACGTGAGCCAAGAGGGAGCGCCGCGGTAGCCATTACGCATTGTCAACTGCCGAAGTCTGGCTTGGCGGCAACACATGCGAACCATACAGTTGGGCAGCACGGATATTCAGGTCAGCAGGCTGGCTCTGGGCGGCGTCACCTTCGGCAGAGAGATTGACGAGCGGACCTCATTTGCCATCATGGACCACGCCATCGAAGCCGGAATCACGTTCTTCGACACCGCGGAGACGTACGGAGGCGGTGAGTCGAGGGAATACCGCCAGGCCACTTATGGAATCAGCGATGTTCGGGAGCTCTCAGGAGAGAAGCACACTTCCGAGACCATCATCGGCCGCTGGTTGAAAACGAATAACTGCAGGAATCAGATAGTCCTGCAAACCAAGATTGCGAAGCAATTTACGCGGGTGCATCTGTGGGAAGCGCTGCAGGCGAGCCTTAATCGGCTGCAAACCGATATTATCGATATCTATCTCTTCCACAGCTTCGATCGGAATTCGCCTCTTCAGGAGGGCATGGAAGCTATGACAATGGCTGTGGAATCCGGGCGCGTTCGCGTGATGGGTTGCTGCAATTTCAGCCTTGACGAATTGGCCGCCGCCCTCAATCTCAGCGAGCAACTCGGCTTGGCCCGCATTGAGGTGGTTCAGTCGGTCTACAATCTGGCCTTCCCTGAAATCGAGCGCGATATCATTCCGTTCTGCCGCGCCAAGCGAATTGGAGTCACGCCCTATAGCCCTCTGGGCGGCGGCTTCTTCTCCGGCAAATACACGTCGGACCGCGGATCAATCCCAAAAAGGTCGCGGTTCGACGTGATTCCAGGCCATGTTGACTTCTACTTCACCAATCGGAACTTTCGCCTGATTGACTGGCTGCGTGAAAAGGAAAGGCTCACTGGCATCCCCATCGCGCGACTGGCCCTGTCCTGGGTTTTGCGCAACCCTGATCTCACCTCTGTGCTCATCGGCGCGACCAAACCCGAGCACCTGGACAATGCGATTCAAGCGATGGAGATTCCTTTTCCCGAAGAATGGGCCACCGAACTGGCAGGTTTGTGAGTGCTTCTCTGACCGGAAGACGCGGCTTTGGGCAAATCTATCGTGGCTGTGCCTCGGTTGTCGTGGTGTGCCGCGCATAGCCATGCTCGAGGAACGAGCGTTCGAACCAGCAGAGATAGCCGTAGGAGGCCAACATCAACAGATCAACTCGCAAGGATGGGTCACATTGCGAGTAGAACAGGAAAAATGGAGGTTCGCTGCCTCGAAACTTAACCGCCAATCAGCTTGTACATTAGCGACAGCTGAGGGGCAGGGATAGATCAAACGCTCTTTTCCCATTCAGGCCGCACACCGCATCGGGCATGAACCGATATGACGTTACCTCGGAGAGACAAGAATCGGCTCCTGTGAGGGCAAGATTCGGGCGTCGATCAGGACTGCCCTCAACTGCGCTAATGTTGCTGGGTCCTCAATGGCTGGGAAGGGACGAGGCCGAATCCGTTCGCACAATCCCAGCATCGCCATACAGGCTTCCATGCCAGCTCTATAATCGCCCAGATTCATGAGCAGTCGTCCTATTTTGTCGAGCCTGTGCTGGATAGAAAACGCGCGAGCCCAATCCCCCGCCTGGGCGGCTTCGAACTGCGCTACCGCGAGATCGGTGTAGATCTGGTCTGTTGGATCGATTACACCATCGAAACCGAGCGAGAGCGCAAAACAATCGAGCGGCATTGTACCCGCTAGGAGCGTGAAATCGGAGCCCCGGAAATGTTCAGCCAGTGCGACGAATAGATAGGGATTTTCGCTCGAATCCTTAATGCCAACAATGTTCGGATGATGTCCTAACCTGATGATTGTGTCTGAATCCATCGCGTGGTGAGTAGCCCAGGGGTTATTGTAAATGTAGAGCGGCAGATCTACGTGTTCAGCCACATCCTCGTAATATGCGATCACCTGACTGTTTGTCAGGCTGTCGTACGGAGTGATCAATAGGAAGAGGCCATCGGGACCGCATGAAGAAATCCTACTCGCCTTATCCAGGACCCGAGTGACGCTGGTGTCGGAAATCCCCGCAAGCACCGGCACCCGCCTTCTGGTTTGATCCACCACAATTCGTACAGCCCTTACCTGTTGTTCGTCGCGAAGGTAAGTCTGTCCGCCGAACCCGCCGTTCGCCCAGAATCCATGGACACCTTTGCCGATTAAATAGTCGACGAGCCTGCGCAATTGCACCTCATTGACATACTCATGCTCGGCAAGGGGAGTTGCAATTGGGACAATTCTTCCTTTTACCTTCATGACAATCTCCTCATGACACTCTCCTTAGGAACAAATTAACCTCGGCCTCAGCAACTGGTCGTTTATTTGCGTCCTCGCACGATTATGACAGGTCAAGAACGATCGTTTTTAGGTCGCTCATAGCCTCAAGCGTGTGGCGTCCTCCAATTCTTCCAACACCTGATTGCTTTCCGCTCATCCCGCCGAAAGGAATATGTGGTTCCCAGTAATCGCTGTTTTCATTTATCGTGACGATTCCGGCTCGTAGGTTTTCGGCGAAGTAAAATGCCCTCTTCATGTCGCTTGTCCAAACTGAGGCGACCAGGCCATAAGCGCTGCTATCCGCCCCCGCCATGATTTCATCATCTGAGCCGCTGACCATTATGGGCGCCACTGGGCCGAACGTTTCCTCCCTGTTGAACTGCATATCCTGCGTGACCCTGTCTATAACGGTTGGCTGATAAAACAATTTGCTCCCGAATTCAGGCGCCCGGTTTCCTCCATATAAGATGATGGCTCCCTTGGAAACGCTGTCTTCAATATGACGGTCAGTCTTTTCAGCGACTGCGTGATTGTTGAGCGGCCCCAAGGTGGTGCTCGGGTCGAGCGGGGCGCCCATGCGAAACTGCTTGGCCTGCTCCAGCAGTCCTTCGAGAAATACATCGTGGATCCTGGGGCTTACGATGATTCTTTCTGTTGCCGAACACACTTGGCCCGCATTGAAAAAACAGGCGAAGGCGATCGCCTTGCATGCTTTTGGAATGTCGGCATCGTCCAGTACGATCGTAGGGCCATTTCCTCCCAATTCCAGGAGCATCGGTTTGCCTGCACCCTCGCGAGCGATGCTCTTGCCTGTCTGTGGACTTCCGGTAAAACCTATTGCTGCCGTGAGAGGATGGCGGACAATCTCATCGCCCGCGACCGGCCCTGGTCCCGTGACGAGATTGACAACACCCTTTGGGACATCCGCCTCTTCGATGCATTCCATCAGCTTTACCGCACAGACAGAGGTCGTTGGCGCCGGCACCCAAACAATGGTATTCCCCATGGCGAGCCCAGGTGCCAAGTATTCGACCGGAATGTTAATTGGAAAGTTCCATGGAGTAATGATTGCGTACACTCCCCGCGGCTGACGAATAGACCAAACGCGTTTGTTTCCGTCTGCAACCGGAATGACTGAAGTCTCCAAAAACTTGGCTAGATCTGCCGCTTCGCGGAAGCCACTAATGGACATGTCTACTTCGGGCAGCGCTTCGGATTCATAAGGTTTGCCTTGATCCTCCGACAGAGTTCGCGCAAGGTCCTCCCTCCTGGCTTCCATCACGTCGGCAACGCGATAGAGCATCTTGGCTCTGTCCCAGGTAGGCATTCGTGCTATTTTCGACAATCCGCGATAGGCCGCAAAAATCGCTCGCTCGGCGTCTTTGCGGGTACCTTGTGATACTCGGGCTATCACATCAAGGTTTGCCGGATTGTACGCGTCGAAATACGCTCCACTCTCGCTCTCAACCCATTGGCCGTCGATATACATCCTCAGTTCGTCCATAGGCATCCAATAGAGAGAGTTCCTCAAGCCTGTCTCAAGGTTAGATCTAAAACGTCGTTGGCGTCAGGTAGAGCAGCATGTTCTCAAGCCTGCTCCCAGAGCGATAACAGGATGATTTTCACGGTAGTAATAGAAGACCACAAACCTTATCCGCAGTGGAAGATGCATCGAGAGCATTGCGGCATATGCGCTTTACGGATCGCTGTACTTCCTTTTCCACTACGGGATGTAATTTATATTGGCTCAGGTCCGGCCTAGCCGATGTTTGGCTGCTTGCTGTCAACAGTTAACAACTTTTACTCTCAATGACCTCTTTTGTCAATCATCTTTAATAGTATGACTTATATCTAAGCCAGAGTGGTCGGGACCCGTCCTACTGAAGGAAGGGGCCTCTCATGCGAACGAAAGTTCGATGCGCCTATCAGATCCTGTGCTCCCATCGCTTGCGGTCGTCTTAATCGGACCCAAGCCGACGAAGGTTGAATTGGAGCCAGAAAGTAGATTTTGCACCAGAGATGTGCTATCAACGACTAACAGTCGAAGGGGTGGTCAGCAATTGAATGGAGAGGAAATGAAATCTCTAAAGTTCGAAACTGCTCAATTCAGTGGAATGCGTAATGAGGTTCGCCAGCTCCTCAAGAAGGCAATTTTCGACGGGATTTATGAGCCGGGAGAGCAGATTTTCGAGGCCGAACTCGCGAAAAAGCTACAACTCAGCCGCGGCCCAATCAGGGAAGCCCTCCTCCAGTTGGAAAGGGAATCGCTTGTCCAGCACGTCCACAACAAAGGATGGTTCGTCATTCAACTCGCCCCCGAGGATCGCTCGGAAATTACGAGTTTGAGAGCCGTCTTGGAACTCTTGGCTTTGAAACTCGCAAGAGAATCAGTTACACCGCACCAGATTAACGCACTGAGGAAAATATTAAAGAAGATGGTTGATGCGTTTGAGGCTGGTAAATTCGCCGAAGCCAGCCAAGCCGATTTCGAGTTTCATCAGAAAATCTGGAATATGTCCGGACATCACAACCTCGGCGAGGTCTTGGTCAAGATCACGACCCCTTTTTTCGCATATTACAAGATGCCCAAGGCCGGCGACTACAAGGAGATCAGCGAGACTCGCAGAAGGCTGGAAGCCGATCATCAGCTTGTGATTGCGTACCTAGCCGGAGAGACCGACAAGACCGCAGAATCGTGTATCAGAAATCTTTTCGGCTCCACGAATTTCGAGAATTGGAGTAGGTTGTTGGACCTCATACAGGAAAAGTAAGAGACTCAGTCTACACACGCATCGCTGTTTCGCGCTCAGGCAAAGATCCGATGGCCACCTCTCTTGGAGGCCACTATTGTCCCCTTCCCTAGACAATCCGTGGGACGTCGCCGCTAGCCCTTCATAACCAGTGCCCTTCAGTGTGAGTGTCGTGAGGCACATTCCCGCGGCCGAAGAGTCCTATTAACCCAGAACTTATATGGCACCGGCATAACCCGGGAGCTTGACTAGGGGAGCAAAGGCTTGGGTGAAAAAGCTTGTTGCAGCTTGTGGGCCTAAGCGCTAAGATCGCGCTGTTAACAGTTAACCGCGAAGCTGCTGTCAAATTAAGAGTGGCATGGAGAGGCCCAAGTGAAGGCACGCCAAGGGAATTGATTGGTGTGTCTGTCAAACCGAGAAGATCTAACGATGAAGCAAGTGATGACGGTACTGGGGCCGATCTCTCAAGAAGAGCTCGGGGTCGCGCTCATGCATGAGCATCTGTTCGTTGACATCCGATGCTGGTGGGAGAAACCACGCACGCTTGAGGAAGCTTCCGTCGCTGATCAACCGATCACGCTGGCCAACCTGGGGATTTTCCGCCGAGAGCCGTTTCTGTCACGAGATGCTCTTGTCTTGGACAACCCCGCCATGATGATTGAAGAAGCGTTGGCCTTCAAGCGCGCTCGTGGCAGCACAATTGTAGACGTCACTCCGCCTGGAATCGGGCGTAACCCTGTCGGAATGCAACAGGTGGCGCGTGCGACCGGTTTGAATGTCGTGTGTGGCTGTGGATTCTATCTTGCGGCCACTCACCCGCCTTATGTGGCCACTCGAACTAAAGAAGAACTAGCGGATGAAATCGTCCTGGAGCTCACGGAAGGGATTGGTGATACGGGCGTCCGCGCCGGCATCATTGGAGAGATCGGGCTCAGCCTGGGCATTTTGCCTGATGAAGAGAAAGCTCTCCGTGCCGCTGCCCTAGCCTCGCGCGAAACAGGTGCGGCCATCACGGTTCATCCCCCTTGGCCCAAAGGAGACAAGCTTCGCGTTCTCGATATCGTCCAGGAGGAAGGCGCCGATTTGACGCGAGTTATCATGGGTCATTTGGAGTATGAGATGGACTTGGATTTGCATAAGGCAATGGCCGACCGGGGAGCCTATCTCGAATACGATTGCTTTGGGCAGGAGCACCATCACGACATTTACAATTGCCGTGACCCGCTGGACTGTGAGCGCGTGGCGTTCGTCTCCGAGCTGATTCGTCTCGGATACGTTTCTCAGATTCTCCTCTCGCATGACATAGCTACCAAGCTGGAATTGCGGAGTTACGGAGGGTGGGGCTATTCGCACCTAAGTAAACATGTGGAGCCGATGTTTCTTTCTGCCGGAGTAACTCCCGCGCAGATTCACACAATGCGCGTGGATAACCCTCAACGCGTGTTGCCATTTTGACTGGCAAATGTCCGGCACGTGACTTGGGTGCCCGCCAGGCTGAGAACACTCTGACTCTGATGCTACAGATCGCTAGACTTGATCCGCACCGTCTCAAGAGGTTTGAGTCCCACCAGGGACGCTATAGAGCCTGGGAGGATATGGCCCTGGACGACCCGGCATGTGCGGCGGGCTTAGCTGAACTGAGACCGAACGATCAAACCTCTGCCCCCTGGCACTACTGGAATCAAGAACTGTTTTACGTACTGCAAGGAGAAATGGAGCTGGAGTGGAGCACCCCGCCCATGTTCAATGATCATCATAAGACGGTTGTTTGCGCCGGGGATCTGATCCTTGTGAGACTGGGAATGAACGTCAAACCGCGGGTGCTCGGCTCGGATCCGGTGCGTTTCGTGTGGGTCACAATGCCGCGACCACGCTATTTCGGAAATGAATCTTTTTGGGGAGCAACTAATCCATAGACAGCGAAAAACAACGATCCTGACCTGCGAATTCAGGACCAAGGAAGGAGATTGACCAATGCTGCAAGTCGCGCGTTTCGATCCGAATAATCTCAAAAAGTATCAAGCCTACGATGGGCACTACACGACGTGGGAAGATCTGAAGTTTGACGACCCGACGTGCATAGCAGCGTTCGCTGAAAAGCGTAAGGGGGCCGATCTCTCCCATCCGTGGCATCTCTGGAACGATGAGGTGTGGTACATCATCCAAGGCGAACTCGAACTGGAGTGGAGCAATCCCCCCATGTTTAACGACCACCACAAGGTTGTCGTGCGCGAGGGCAATGTGCTGCTTGCGAAGATGGGTCTCAGCATCAAAGCGAAAGTCCTAAGCGACGAGCCAGTGCGCTTTCTCTGGGTATCAATGCCGCGCCCCCGCTACTTCGGAAGCGACGCCTTCTGGGGAGGGTCGCAAGAGCAAACCAAATAACCGAGTCTGTCTTAAACGTCCAATTTCGGGTCATTCTAAAAAGAGGAGATCATGAAAACAGATGAAGATGCCATTAAAAAAATCTTGAAAGAATATGCCGCCGGATACAACTCCGGGGATGTGGCACAAGTCATGTCCCTGTGGACAGAAGACGGGATCGTGTTGGCTACTCAGGAGCCTGCAATTGTCGGAAAGAAAGCAATAACAGCCTGGAAAAAGAGATATTTCGATCAGTTCACGTATAGGCTCGAGTGTACTTCCGAGGAGATTGGGATCGGCAAGGATTGGGCCTTCAACCGAGGGACCTACACCTCAACGGCAACCCCCAAGAGTGGGGGTCGGCCCGTTCAAGACCGTGGCAAATTCATCCAGATATTACGCAGAGAATCGAATGGATCCTGGAAGATAGCACGCGACATGGGTGCTACGGATCTGCCTCAAACAGGAGACTGAGAGTATACGCAGCAGAAGAATCGCATACGTTTCGGTAAAGAGCTGGGATAACCGCGGGCTATCTTCGAACCGTCATTAATTGCAGATGGAGCAAAGAATATCGTGAGAATTGCAGCAGACCTTCAAGAGCAAGCCAGGAACATCACGCCCTCGATGGAGTGGCGCAATGCGACAGTGTTTTTCATCACCTGGCAATTGATGTTTCTTGCTGCGCCTGTAATCTATGTTGGTGTGGTGCAGGCGGCCCTGTGTGACAAGCTGGGAGCTAGCCCTACCATTGCTAACTTGCCGGCGTCAGCTTGGCTGCTGGGCTATATAGCGCCCTTCTTTCTCACTTACTTCATTCCGCTTCGCCTGGAAGCCTCCGTCGTGGTCTGGACCAACGCGGTAAGTGCTGTTTCAATGGCATTGGTCTGTGCAGCTCTTTTGCTTCCAGTCGGAAATGCAATTCGAATTGCCTTCGTGGTCGGTCAAGGACTGGTCTATGGCATTCTAGGATCGCTCTCGGGGGTATACATATTTCAGTGTCTGGGTCGTGGAACAACGACTGAAGGGAGAGCGAAAACACTCAAATGGACTTATACGGCGGGTCCCATTATTGCGGTAATTGCTTCGGTCGGAGCCCAATATGTTCTGAATCGGGGAATTTCCGTACTGCCCTATCCGTATGATTTTGCGCTGCTGTATTCTATCGGCGTACCCTGCCTGGCAGGGGTCGCCTTCGTGAGCCGCCGATACGAACTCCCGCCCGCTGAGGAACCAGAACAACAGCCTTTTATTCCTTATATCGCAGAGAGCCTGAGGAAGTATCTACGGCTGCGATATTTGGTTCTCCTGTGGCTCGGCTATTTCTGCTGGTTTTTGACCCTGAATGCAATGTCGAATTTCTCACTGTTTACGAAGGTGGCCATTGGGAGAGATCCAAAAGAACTATCTGGAGTCATCCAGGCCCTTCGCTTCGGTTTTAAGGCGATGGCTGGATTTGGGCTCGGCGCGATTGCTCTTCGCTGGGGCGAGCGAGCGCCTATCATCGCCACCGTAATCTTGTTCATGATCTCAATTGTGTGGGCTTGGACGATGCCTGGGTATCTTTACCTAGTATGCTTCGGATTTATGGGCGCGGCCGAGTTGGGTGCTGCTTACTTTATTAACTATACTTTGGCTGTTTCCCCGCCTGCCGACGGGGCCCGTAATTTGTCGTTGCTCCAATTGGCCATTCCTGTTTCCAGCATCTCACCTGTTCTACATGGGTCGGTGACGGAATCTTGGGGATTTCGTGCCAGCTTTGCTCTGGGCCTAGTTACTACGCTGTTTGCGCTGGCAGCCGTAATCAGACTCCCTTCTCGACTGATGCCACTTTCTATAAACCAGAGAAAGTAAAATGCCATCCGAGGTGAATCCATGGCTGAAACGGAGAACTGGATGCTAGGCGATACTTCGAGATTTCAACCAAAACACTCTTAAAAATCGACCAGGATTCTAGGCTAAGGCTTAAATTAAAGTTTTTTCAATTACTTCCAACTGCAGATTGGGGAACCGCCGGCCGAAAAACTTGACTTTAACTTAGTTAACAGTAAACTGTTGACTGTTTGTGGAAAAAGCTTGTTTGATGAACGCTGCAAGTGCCGCAAGCCAAAAAATTCAATCCCTTACCAATGAGGATGAAACATTCGAAATTCTTTTCGAACCAATACTGACCTGCTTATTCCTAATGATGCGATGGTCAAATCAAAGAGCGTTTTGATAGGCGCCCGCAATGATCACGATCAAAAACGGAAGCTGCATGAATAGAACGGGAATCTTTCGGTTACTGCTTGCCCTACCCGTAGTAGCATCTCTGGCGCTTTTATTCCCCGACAAGACTGCGGCACAAGCACCCGGTATAGAACAAGTCTCCCCTCCGTACGCTTCGTACTATGGCGGCGCATGCACTGAGCTCGTTCATAACTTCGTGATCGCGGGCACTGACCCAAACGGAACCATCATTAACGCCGCCTCGCCCAACGGATTGTGCGGCTCGCGCTTTATTCCTCTACCGGAGAATGGAAGCCAGACTTTCATTCTGCTCGGGGCCGATGACCACGCCACTACCGGTCCTATCTCACTGGGACTCTGTTTACCTGGTGGGACGGCGTTCTGTCAGAATTGGCTTCAGACCAGCACCGGGGCGATGTCCTACGTGGCTGGACCCACTGTTTCGACAACAGCGGGGAGT
>DASXTB010000024.1:0-20794 GCA_036505615.1 Acidobacteriota bacterium | reverse complement strand
TCCCGGGCAAACTGCGGAAGCAAGTGTTCCCCATAGCCATCGCCTTTCAGACTATATTATCCAGACGCGAAGTCGTCACCTATTTTTGTTGCTGTAGGGGCGGTTCGTGAACCGCCCTAGGCCGCTTTCAGCGGCCTCAGGCGCCGCGAAGCGGCGCTATTGGAGAGACGCCCCGTGGGGCGTCTCCTGCACGATGAAAGATTGTGCGGGAGACGGCCCTCAGGCCGTCTCTCCAAAATGTCCAAACTCTAGAGGCCGCTTTCAGCGGCCTGTGTCCGCGAAGCAGACCAGCCCGCCGAAGGCGCCGGGCGATAGCATGTAGCCCAGGTGGAGCGAAGCGGAACCCGGGGTCAAGAAAAACAAGAATGGGAAGTTGGAGCCCGCGACTGCGGGCGACAGACCAGAATGCTCTTCCTCAAAAACCCGATCTCGTGAGCGCGATTGGCTCTGCTGTCGCCCGTCAAGGCGGGCTCTCCATTTATTTTTCCTTGTAACCCCGTGTTCCGCTCGCTCCACCCGGGGCCATACGCTTCCACCCCGCTTTCGCGGGCTGCTGAAAAGGATTCCTGGGTGGATTAATCGCAGGCTTACTGACTGCGCACCTGAGACGGCCCTCACGCCGTCTCCCCGCTCACGAGCGTGAGCTCTTGTCGCATGCTCCTCGCATGACAAATATGGGGCAGCATCACGCGCGGCGACGCCTCTATCTGGAGACTTTGCCCTCCACCTTCGGGCCTTCGGGACGCACAAAGTAGACACCGTCGCCGACGCGAAGTTGAATTTTTTCCGACTCGAACTCGAAAGTGAATTTCCCGGCGGGAATTTTCTGGAAGAATACCGCCTTGTTTTTAACCTCCTCCTGGGGCTTCAATTCGATCTCGGTCAACGCCTTCGCGAAAGTGGGTTCGTTGGAGAGTCTCAGCACGTCGTGGAGATCCGCATCTCCAATCCTTATGTAATCGTGAGCTTTCTCATAATTCCATTCCACGACGGCTTTCAGGGCCTCTTTGCCCGAAAGCCGGGGAATCACCTTTCCGGTTTCGTCTTTCAGTAAAAAATCTTCAGGCACAAGACGCACGATCCGGCTCGATCTGTTGGCTACGGTGATGGCGATATAGGAGACAGCATCATTGTTAGGCAATTGATCCAGTTGATTGGAAAGGTGCAGGACCAGATCTTTAGTAGTGACGATGGCCGATTCAGGCGCTTCAACAACAACTTTCCCAGCGACAAAAATCAAAGAGAACAAAAGAATCACAGATAAGAAAATGGCATTTTTCATTTTAGCAAACTTCCCTTGGAGTTTTATTCCAGCTTCATGGGGAAAATAAAACGGCCCCGGAATCTCCGAGGCCGAGTGATTTTTTGAGAAAATATCGCAGCCTACTTCACCACCGGCAAGGAAGAAAGGCCGTCGATTATGCCTCCTTTTCCTTTAGTGTGGAAGAGCAGGCCCGCCGCGGCCAGACTCACATCAGCCGACGGATTAACGGGCTCGATCTTTAGATAGCCTCCCAGGACTTCGCCTTGCAGGCTGATGCCGAACTTGCTGAATTCCGGACCGGCGATAATTCCTCCGGCCGGGACCGAGAAGATGCCGTCGACCGCTTTTGCCACCAGGCTGCCGTTGTCACCGCGGACCAGCACCGTGCCACTCGCCTTCAGTGAGGCGGCAGCCGATCCCAGGTTGGTAAGGGTGAAGGATCCCTGCCAATCTCCCCCCTGAACCACATGAGGATAGATGAACGAACTGAGCGTAGTCGTCAACAGCGGCCAGGCGCTCTCGGCACCGGTGGCTAAATTCTTCAACAACACCGATCCGGCGAACACATTGGTGCCGCCAATAGTTGATTCCGCAGTGAGTTTCAGCGCGGTGAAGGGGACATCCACCGGTTTTCCGATCAGCTCGGCAAGCGTCACATCATTTGCTCCCGGTTTCAAAGTCCAAGAGAATTCCTTCCCCTTCAAATCCACCGGAAAATCGGGAGAATTGTTAAGCAGTTGCACTGTCAGCTTAAGGTCCTTGGTTTGCCCGTTCACAGCAGAGATGATTGTCTCCCAGTCACTGCTCCGGAATGCCACGGGCGCCACTGCCGCCGCGGCGAAGTCTTCCTTCCGAGATCCGGGGAGCGCGAACATCTCGCGGCTGTCTCCATAGAATCCAATCACCTGAATAGTCTTAGTGGCCGTAAAAGAGGCATATCCAGGAGGATCATTCAATTGCTTCAGGCTGAAATAGTCCGACAGCTCGAGAATCCTGCTGCCACCCGCTTTGATCGTGAACTTCTGCCCCTGAAGCGCGACATTGCCCAGCCGCATGAAATACTGGGGCTGAACCTCGACCGGGTCGTTGGAAGTATTCTGGATTGCAACGAGGCCGAAACTCTCACGTCCCAGTCCGTCTCTTAAGTTATTCTTGAATAAATAGGGGATCACCCAATCCGTACCCGACTGGGACGACAGGTCAAAAGCGTCCATTCGCGGAAGCGTGGTATCCACAAGCATCCCCACACCCGCAAGCCGCGACAGTGAATTGAGTTTCACCACCTGGCTGTCCGTTAGAGCTTCCTCAGGGATCATCTTCTCAACTTGGCGGGCGAAAGGAACGTTGTCCGGCCCAAGCCCCACCGATTTGTAATAGTCGCTCAGCGGATTGCCATCTCCGTCCGTACTTCTTACCGAAATAAGCTCGCTCTTTCCCTTCTCACCCGTCGGGTTCAAGATGGCGATGAAGTTCAGAAACTGAGGAGCATCTGTGGCATCCAAACCGGAACTTCCGTCATCGGTCTTGGCTTGCCGGCTGCTGATGCCTCGAATCTGCGCGAAAGACAAGGCCCGGATGGGAGGCACGGAAACGTTTAATTCGAAGCTCTGTGAAGTCTGTTTGCCGTCCACGTCCTTGACGGTAAGCGTACCTACAATCTTCTTTCCTGCCGCTGACAGGGGAACTCGGAAGCTGATCTTGCCCAGAGAAATATTGTTAAAGGTAAGATCGGTATTGTCGACTTTTAAACTCCAGCTGAACTGCAGGTCCTTTCCGGTGGTGGTAGTTGATCCGGATGCGTCCAGAGTTACTACTGCGTCCACATCCACCAACGTGGGAGGGGGGGTCGCAAACTTAATCACCGGTCCGTTGTTCACCGGAACGCCAGTACCGACGGCGACTTGGACGTCGTAATAGTTGCCCGCGGCAACGGCATTTGTCACGGTGAAACGATACGTGTATGTGGCCGCAGTGGTCTCCGTAATAGTCACGCTAAAGCTCTTCTGTTCGCCGGCGGCTACCGGAGAGTAATTGGGCCCGTCCTGCAAGAGTTGCGGACTTCCGCTCATGACCCGCTCCCATTTCCCGTTCAATGAAGGAACAAGGAATTCCGGTTTCGGGCAAGGCGCAACGGTCGGATCACATGGCGGAACGGTGCCGTCCGGGTCATTGGCTACGGCAATCAAGGCGAAGGGCGTATTGATTTTCGCATCCTGCGGGATCGACGAGATGCTGGCAACCGCCGCTCTCTTTCCAGCCGCAGGTTTCCCGACCGGTGTTCCAGTAATCGGCGGTGGTTGGACAGCTTGCTTTACAACTGAAATGGTAATCGGATTGGAATCTACATCCGGTCTGGCACTGATCTTGGCGGTCACCTTAAATGTCAGGGTTCCTTCAACACCCGGCGCCGTGTACGTAATTGTGTTCTGATTGGAGGGACCCACAACTGTGGCTGCCGGAATGCCTGCTGAAGGCGTTTGGGTCCACACGTAGGTTGTTGTGGTCTGCCCGCCCGTAAAAATAACACCGTCCAGTTGAGCGCTTAAGGTGAAAGTACTGTTGACGAGAACTGAAGAAGGCGCGGATTGAATTGCCAAGTGTGGCGTCGCGGGAGGCAGTGTCGTGTCTCGAAGAACCGTGGCTATAGCGGGCCTTTCCACCGGCGGCTCCAATAGGGACTGTTGAACGGACAAACCCTGTGCTCTTTTTTCAGGATCGATATAGTAAAACGTTGCATCAAGGCTTCCGGAATAAGAGTCAACCGGAATAGGAATCAAAACTGCGTGCCCTTCAAACTCAGAGACCATTATTCCGCTTGCGCTCGGTACATAGGGGCCCAGCACTTTATTTGTGGCCAGTTCGGTGACTTGAATCGGACCGTGAGTCAGGTACGGGATATTGTCGCTGGTTGCATTCAAATAATACGGTATGTCGCCGCGGTTAGAGCCGAATCCCAGGACTACGCGGTCGTCCATAATGATGACGTAGTCCCCAGGTGTAAATGTCGTCTTGGTGCCACGCTGCGCCCAGTTCTTGGCTCCTTTGGGCCAATACCAATCACCCAGTATGACGTTTCGACCGGCCTGGGCCAGGGCCGTGATCGAGAATAAGACCAACAGGAATACCAACGAACAGCGGGAAATCATGGAACCTCCATTGCTACCTAAATCGACTCTCACCTGCTTGACCTCCAAAACATGAGTTCTTAACGTTGCGGCCCGATACCCGGGATCACATTAAAATTAATTCGACTTGCAGGAATAGTAACTGAACAGTGGCGGTAGAGATGCGCCAAGCGAGAAAAAGTGGCAAACTAGCGACAAAAAAAGAGATTTTACCGGAACGGGTTTGCCGGATTGATACAAGAGACTTCACTCCAATACTCTAGGATACACATCCGTTACGGGGTGTGATTCAAACAACAACTTATCTCTTGCGATTGGGAAGTTAGGACCTCCTTAACTTCCCCAAAAATGAACGACTGATTTTACTTTAGGAGTTGCGCCACCCGCAACGACTTTTTTTACCTATCAAGATCGCGACATTAGTGTTATTTGTGAATCTTTAGCATAAAGGCTGGTGGTGGGGCTTTGGCCCCACCACCCAAGCTGAATCGATTTTAATTGTTGAGGCAATATGAGACTACGACCGTCAATGCAGATTTCTTTACTTATCGGCTTTCTTCTTCTGTCTGGCTCCAGTTCCGAGGCGCAGTCAATTACCAATGTTCCTAAGCCCTCCACCTCAGCTCAGACGCAGCAGGCCGCAGACTCCAAGGAGAAACCACCCGCATTGCAGGAAAAGAAGATAGCGGAAGACACGAAGGCCGTTCAGGAGGAAAGGCCGAAGGCCGGGGAAGAGCAGAGAAAGGCGGCGCAAGAGTTGTGGCAAAAGGCCCTAGTTGCCGAAGGGGGCTTGGACGTCTTGAACGCGATCAAGACGCGGGTAGCGACTGGACAGGCCAGCCTGTTTACGCCCGGTGAGACCCTCAACGGCCCCATGACCACAGTTGTAGCCTACCCAGACAGAATATCCAGGCAATTTACCGTCGGCGGCAACACGGTGTTTCGCACACTGGTCAAGGAAGACCTTTGGATCTTCACCACCAAGGCGCGCCAGATCACCATGGTCACCGGGGCGTTGAAGCCTGAAAAGCCGAACGCTGAAGGGCTGCAGTTGAAAATGCTGCTGGAAGCGGACCCGGTCGCCTTCTTCGTACTGGGTTCGGACTCGAACGTTGAAAAAACTCCTCTGGATCCGCTGGAAGGAATGCCGGGATTGAAAGTAAAACTGTCAACCGGCCACGTGTTCGTCGCTTATTTCAATCCGAAGACCTTTCTGCTTGAGCGGCTGATTTACAGCGTCCGATACTACGGCGAAACGACGCTCAAATACTCTGACTTCCGACCGGTATCCGGGATTCAGGTTCCTTTTAAGATGGAAATATTTCGCGGTTCTGCAAAGACGGAAGAACAACTTATCTCCGAGGTTAACTTGAATGTTCCGGTCCCAGAGGACACATTCCGCGCACCGCGGTAGATTTATGAGCCGTCGGGCTGAAGTAATATTCCAGTCACCGGTCATCAGTCATCAGTCAACCGCCATTGGCTAACGTATTCGGTCATCAAATGGAACAACGAATGATCGTTGACTAACGACTGATGACTGTTGGTTGATGGCTGATGACTGCTTCACAGATATGAATTCTTCTTCAGCACGTCAATCAGCCCCTGCACCGCCTTGGCAGAGCGCTGCAGTTCCGCTTTTTCTTCTGTAGTCAGATTGATCTGGATGATTTCTTCAATTCCACGCGCGCCAAGCTTGACCGGAACTCCTGCAAACAACCCGCTGATACCGTATTCGCCCTCCAGATGGACGGCGCAAGGGAGGATCTTATTTTTATCCTTCAAAATCGCATCTACCATTTCCGCAATCGAAGCCGAAGGGGCATAGAAGGCGCTGCCGGTTCCCAACAGCTTGACAATTTCGGCGCCGCCGTCGCGGGTGCGTTGGACAAGCCGTGCAATTTGCTCCTTGGTCATCATTTCAGTGATGGGAACGCCGGCCACGGTGCTGTAACGCGCCAGGGGCACCATCGTGTCCCCGTGTCCGCCCAGGACAAACGCATGCGTGTTCTCCACGCTTACCTTGAGCTCTTGGGCGATGAAGGTCCGGAAGCGCGCCGAATCCAGCACGCCGGCCATCCCCAGTACTCGGCGCCGGTCAAAGCCGCTCTCTTTCAAAGCCACCGAGCACATTGCATCCAGTGGGTTGCTCACCACAATCAAAATACAATCCGGCGAATGCTTCACCGCCTTAGCCGTGACCTCTTTGACGATCGCCGCATTCTTCAGCAGCAGGTCATCCCGCGTCATTCCTGGTTTGCGCGGCAGTCCTGCAGTGATCACGACGATGTCCGAATCGGCGGTATCTTCGTAATTGTTCGTGCCTTTGACGTAGCTGTCGTATCCCCAGATGGGGCCGCTCTCCAACAAATCCAGCCCCTTGCCCTGCGGCACTCCTTCCAAAATATCGACCAGCGTCACATCACCAAGCTCCATCTCAACCAGGCGCTGACCGGTGGTCGCGCCTACTTGGCCGGCCCCTACGACTGTGATTTTTTTCTGCATTGTTTACTCGATGAGGTCCGTGGTCAGTTGTCCGTCGTCAGTTGTCCATGGTCAGTAGTCAGTTGTTCGTTGCCGACGATTGCCAGCTTGAATGAAAATCAGACTTTAACCTCAACCGACGAAGGACAATCGACTGACCACGGACTACTGACGACGGACAACTGACTCTTCCTACATATTTTCGCAAATCGCTTCAGCAAACTCGGAAGTCTTTACAACTTTAGCTCCCTCCATCTGCCGTTCCAGATCATAGGTAACCTTCTTTTGTTCAATGGTTCGTTCCACGGCGCGGTAGACCAACTGGGCGGCTTCGTTCCAACCGATGTGTTCCAGCATCATCGCGCCGGAAAGAATCACCGATCCAGGATTCACCTTGTCCTGCCCGGCATACTTGGGAGCAGTGCCGTGGGTTGCCTCGAAGACTGCTATTCGATCGCTGATATTGGCGCCCGGGGCCATGCCCAGCCCTCCCACTTGAGCGGCGCAGGCATCAGACAAATAGTCACCGTTCAGATTAGGGAGAGCAACCACGTCATATTCGTCCGGACGCAAAAGCACCTGCTGAAACATGGCGTCTGCAATGCGGTCATTAATCATGATCTTGCCGTCGGGGATCCGCCCCCTGTGCTGGTCGAACACTTCAGTCTCGGTGATGGTTCTATCACCGAACTCGTCCCTGGCAAGCTCGTATCCCCAGTCTCGGAACGCGCCTTCGGTAAACTTCATGATGTTGCCCTTGTGGACAAGCGTGACGCGCCTGCGGCCCTGGTCGATCGCGTAACGGATGGCTTTCCGCACCAAATTTTGCGTCGCCGTGCGCGAAATCGGCTTAATTCCGATTCCGGAGTCGGGCCTGATCTTTTTCCCCATGGCGCTGTTGAGAAACTGGATGACTTTCCGTGCTTCCTCGCTCCCTTCTTTCCATTCGATGCCTGCGTAAACGTCTTCGGTGTTCTCGCGGAAAATCACCAGATTCATCTTTTCGGGATGCTTCACCGGCGCCGGCACTCCTGGGATGTACTTGACGGGGCGCACGCACGCGTACAAATCAAGCACCTGGCGAAGAGTTACGTTTAAGCTGCGGATCCCTCCACCCACCGGTGTGGTAAGCGGGCCTTTGATTCCGATGGAAAATTCCTCCAGCGCTCGAAACGTTTCCTGCGGAAACCATTCGCCGGTCTTCTTGTAGGCCTTTTCACCAGCATAAACTTCCATCCAAACGATCCTACGCTTTCCCGAATAAGCCTTTTTCACGGCCGCGTCGAAAACTATCCTTGCGGCCGGCCAAATATCAACGCCGATGCCATCACCCTCGATGAAAGGAATGATTGGGTTGTCCGGAACCTGGTATTTTCCGTTATCGAACTCAATCTTGCGGCCCTCAGAAGGCACCTGAATCCACTTGTAGTCACCCATGAGATCTCCTCGAGTTCATAAAAGCGGTAACAAATGACGAATGTCGAATGACGAATGTCGAATGAGAACCAAAGTGCCCTTAGAAACATCAGGGCCGGTTTTTAGGACAATTCCTAACGAGCTTCGATATTCTAAATCCTCATTCGACATTCGTCATTCGACATTCGAAATTCGCTTAGCCATTCCTCAAATCTTTTCCAGAAGCCCCGCCGCCAGCGCCAAGCGGCGCGGAATGTCTTCGACCAGAATATGCTCATGCAGCGCGTGCGCGCCGTCCCCGTCAACTCCTAGTCCGTCCAGCGTGGGAATTCCCAGAGCGGCGGTGAAGGAACCGTCACTACCGCCTCCCGTGCTGCCCTCTTGCAATGTCCAGCCCTGTTCTCGGGCTACCGCTGAGGCTTTTTCAAAAAGTGCAACCACCTTCGGCGTTCGCTCCAGGGGCGGGCGATTGATGCTTCCTGTGATTTTCAGCCGCGCACCCTTCAGGACAGGCTTCAGTGATCTTAATTTCCGGTCGATTGCCACGCCATCATGGACTGAAGCAACGCGCACATCGACCTGCGCGCTGAGGAACTCAGGCACTACGTTGTCTCTTGTCCCTCCCCGGACCACACCGATGTTGACGGTGGCGCCGGTTTGAGATTCCACAACTTTCTTCAGTGCGAAGACCTGATGCGCAAACTCCTCTATCGCACTCACTCCCGCACGCGGATCTACGCCCGCGTGAGCCGACTTGCCGAAAATCTCGAGAGTGTAATCCCCTACCCCCTTGCGGGAGGTTTTCGCTTTTCCTCCCGGCAGGCAGGGCTCAAATACAAGCACCTGATCACACTTGCGGGCCAACTCTTCCAAGACAGCTCGCGACGTAACACTTCCTAGTTCTTCATCCGAGTTGAAAAAGGCTACCAGCGACGACTGGAAGGTCACCACACCTTTTGCAGCCATCCGAAACAGCTCCAGCATCAAGAGGGCGCCGCTCTTCATGTCGAAGATACCGGGGCCGTACGCTTTCCCCTGCTCCACTTTGATCGGCATTCGTTCTGACTGGCCGACGTCCCAGACCGTGTCCAGGTGTCCAAGCAGGAGGGTCTTGCGCAAACTGTTCCCTAGACAAGCAATAAGTTGATCTCCCACGAGATGCTGCGGCACTCGCGTGGTCGAGACGCCACAGTCCTGCAGTTGTTGTTCCACCCAAGCGACAGCCCCATTGACCTTATTTCGGTCTCCTGACGGAGACTCCAGTTGCACCAGGTGCTGGATCTGTTCCAGCAGGCGCGGCGCGTTTTCGAGCGCGTAGTCTTGAAGCCGAGACATGATCAAATTACGAATGCCGATCTCCGAGTGTGGAATCACGAATGCCGAATCACGCACCTGAATGAATACTAGACTAGTTGCCTGTAACAGAGAAAAAAACGGGAGCAACTAATAAGCCGCGGATTCACGCGGATGAACGCTGATTGCGAATGTGCTACCGAAGCAGCCCTCGTACGCTCTTGAAACCACTCCTCCATTTAACTGGAAGCTGCTTCGGCAGCACATTCGCTGAGCCGCGTCAATCAGCGTTAATCTGCGGCTTACTAACCGCTCCCGGTTTCTCTGTTACAGGCAACTAGACTAGTATTCCGCATTCCTATTCCGCATTCCGCATTCGTCATTCTGCATTCCATAGGAATTCACCTTTCCACACCGGAGCAGTGGGTCCCTCTACAAAGATGTCATCGCCCGGCCGCCAATCCACTGTCAGCACGCCCTTTTCGTTGTGGACTTGAACTGGAGACCTGGCCTGACCGTCTTGAATGCTGACCGCTGCTGAAGCGCAGGAACAGGTTCCGGAAGAGAATGTCTTTCCTACCCCGCGTTCCCAGATGCGAATCCCAATATTGTGTGGATCGATCACGCGCACAAACTCCACATTTGTCCTGCGAGGAAATAACGGATGCGATTCCAACTGTTGTCCCAGACGCATCCAATCCTGCCATTCAAATTCAGAAACAAACAACACGCAATGGGGATTCCCCAATGAGACAAGATTGATCTCCAGCTTGCAGCCGTCAATAATAATCGGGTACCGTTGCGCGCTTTCACCATCGATGTCCGCCGGAAGGGCTGCGGGCCGGAAATCCGGCTTACCCATGTTGGCGCGAAACCATAACAGCGGAGGATCCTCGCGCAAAAAAGTCAGCACTTTCAAACCGGCCATGGAGTGAATTTTAAAAGTCTGCTCGCTTGGCAGCTTGCGCTTGAGAAAACCTGCCAGGCACCGTACTCCATTGCCGCTGATTTCGGCTTCGCTGCCATCCATGTTGAAAATGCGGCAGCGCGTGTCGCCTTCCACGCGATCAAAACAAACCAGCCCATCGGCTCCGACGCCTTCGTGACGATTGCAAAGAGCCCGCGCCAGGCACGACAAACCAGCTTGATCTTCCAACGGGTGATCAATCAAGATGAAATCGTTTCCGAATGCGTGCCATTTTTCGGCTTGGATCTTCATGAGTAAGCTCTCAGCGCTCAGCTGTCAGCCCTTAGCCCCATCAGCTCTCAGCTCTCAGCTCTCAGACATCAGCTTTGAGCTAACCGATGGCTCACAGGGGCTATCTCAAAGCTGAGAGCTGAGAGCTTTCTATACACTCTTACAGATCTCTGCCACCTTATCTTCCACAATCTTTCGAACTTCATTTAGGCGCTCCGGCGTTCTGGCCTCGAATCTTAACACCAGCACGGGCTGGGTATTGGATGCCCGAATCAGTCCCCACGATCCGTCCTCAAACAAAATACGCACGCCGTCGACCGTGATCGTCTTGTAATGATCTGAAAAGAACTTGGTAGCCGCCTCCACGACCTTAAATTTCTTTGAGTCTTCCGTATCTACACGGATTTCCGGAGTGGCAAAGGTTTTTGGGACATCAGACAACATCTCTGAAAGCGGATGGCGGTTCTGCGCCAGAATCTCGAGCAATCGGCAGGCAGCATAAATCGCATCGTCGTAGCCATAGTACCGATCCGCAAAGAACATGTGGCCACTCATTTCTCCGGCGGCTGCCGCGTGTTCCTCCCTCATTTTGGCCTTAATCAAAGAATGGCCCGCCTTCCACATGATGGCTCGTCCGCCGTGATTGCTGATATCATCAAAGAGATTCTGAGAACACTTCACTTCCGAAATAATTGTGGCTCCCGGCTTCTTCTTTAAAATGTCTCTGGCATACAAAATCAATAACTGATCGCCCCAAAGGATCTTCCCGCTGTCGTCAATCGCTCCGATACGATCAGCATCCCCGTCAAAAGCGATGCCCACCTCCGCCTTGTCACTTTTGACGCGCTGGATCAAGTCCTTCAAGTTTTCCTCCACGGTGGGATCGGGATGATGATTGGGAAAGCGCCCATCCATCTCGCAGAACAATGGAGTTACTTGGCAGCCGAGCTTTCCCAGGACTTCTGCCGCCACCACCGATGAAGTGCCATTGCCGCAATCGATCACCACGCGCACCGAGCGTGGCAATCTGAATTTCTGAAGCAGCATCGCCTTATATTCGGGGAGAATATCCTGAGTGGATCCTGTGCCACTTCCCTTCTCAAACTGTTCCTTTTCGATGATTTCAGCAATTTGCTGGATCTCAGGTCCATGAAGGCTTTCCGTTCCATCACACAGCTTAAACCCGTTGTACTCGGGCGGATTGTGGCTGCCGGTGATCATCACGCCGCCGCCGGCGCTCCACTGATAAAGCGAAAAATAGAGTACCGGTGTGGGAACCACCCCAATGTCAGTTACCTGCATTCCCGAATCCTTTAGCCCTTGCAGCATCGCGTCCCGCAGACGTGTAGAGCTGAGCCGACAATCGCGACCCAGCGTTACATTTTTCTTTCCCCGGCGGCTCAGCCTGCTGCCAAAGGCGCGGCCGACGTTCAGGGTCATGTCATCCGTCAGGTCGCGGTCAGCCACGCCCCGAATGTCGTACTCTCGAAAAATGGCTCTGTTCATGACATCACTTCAATGACTGTTTCAATTCTTCGATCACCGTCACAGGTGTGGGATCTTCTGAATAAAGAAATGCCAGGTATACGCTGGCGTAATCGCCCAGAACGATCAAGGAAAAAACCCTCTCCAGTAATGATTCGCCGTTCCCGGAAAACTGCAGCGGCGCCTGGGAGGCCGAGCGCAGCTTTTCCAGCAGGAATTCGAACCGCCTAGCCACCTTCGGATGTTCGTCCTGGTCCCTCAAACATAAAACTTGGGCATGCCTGAGGCATTCGGGGTGGGCCCACCCCACAATCTCATTGTGTGTCATCTCCGGAAGAACACTGTGCCATGCCAGGCTCTTTGCGTTCTCGGCAAACTGCCCTCTCCATCGATTCGCAATGGCTCCCAGCGGATCCGATGGTGCATAAATGACCGGCAATTTATTATGCAAATTCAGCGCCACCTGCTTGGCATCATTGTCAGATGCGGGGACTTCAGGGCGATATTTATTGCAGGTTGACGCGACTGCGGACATGGTTACCTCCGCAATCTGTTCCGGCCACTGCCAAACACCAGTTTTATGCAAAATCCACAACAGCGGAAAAACTGAGAAGGCGATTGCAGTCCTTGGCGGATAGCCTGTGGGAATCTTCAACAGCGGTATACCGTCGGCCTGCGCCCTTGAGGCGAGCTCACCCCCGCTGCTGATGACCACCAGCCGGGCCTTTCGATCGCGGGCAGACAAGTAAGCGGAATTCGTTTCTTCAGTATTGCCCGAGTAGCTGCACGCCACCACCAGCGAGTGTTCTCCCACAAACGCAGGGACGCGATACTCCCGGTTTATCCAAATGCCTGTGCTGCACCTTCTCGACACCAATGACTGCACCAGTTCGCCACCGATGGCGCTGCCTCCCAGTCCCGTTATCACCACGTTTCGAATCTGTCGTGAGATCCTTATATCAAAGCTCTTGCCGAGCTCGTTGGCCTGGAAGATGTGATCTCGGAAATTGCCCAGGATCGACAGCATCCCTCCAGTATCTAAAGATTGCAGCCGGCCAGGAGCATCCAGCAGTCTTTGCGATTCTGTGTCGGCGAGCCTCATAAGTAGCGGGACAACTTCTCGGATTTCAGACGATCCACGACCTGCTTAACCTTTTGCGCCTGCGTTTTGTCGCACACCAGCAAAGCGTCACCGCTGTCAATAATAATCAAATCGCGCACGCCAACTGTTGCCACCAGCTTGGGTGAATCGACAATCAGGCCCCGCGAGTCGAGGGCAATCAGCTTCCCTCGCGAGACATTCCCCTTTCCGTCTCTACGCAGGAAAGGCTCTACCGCATCCCAGCTTCCCACATCACTCCAGTCGAACGTGGCGCGAACTGCATAAATATTTTCGGCCTTTTCCATGATCCCGTAGTCGACCGATGTAGCGTCCAGCCGCGGATAAATTCGGAACAATTGTTGCCGCGCGATCTGGGGCCGCGACCAGTCGACCCGCTCGAGAGCTCTGAAATTCTCCGGCATGTAACGTCGCAAGTTCTTCAGAAAGGCGCTGGTCTTCCAAACAAACATCCCGCTGTTCCAGAGGAAATTGCCCCGGCGAAGGTATAACCGAGCTTTTGCCCGATTCGGTTTTTCCACGAATCGCCGCAGCTTGTAGTAAGAAATCCCGCCGGTCTGGAGAGTGCTCTTTTCCAGCTCCAGATATCCATAGCCGGTTGAAGCAACAGTCGGCTTGATGCCGAAGGTGACGAGAGCATCGTGTTTCACCGCCACATGAGCCGCGGCGGTAAGGCTGCGATGAAACTCTCGCCGGTCGTCGATGACATGGTCAGCGGGGAGAACGAACATCAATGTCTCGGGATCTTCCTGGCGCAGCAGAAAAGCCGCCAATGCCACGCACGGAGCGGTGTTGCGGGCTGCCGGCTCCCCGATGACATGGGACGCACGTATTTCCGGAATCTGGCGGCGAATCCGCGCGACATGGTCTTCACCCGAAATAATCCAGATGCTGGAAGCCGGCACAAACCCCCTCAATCGCAGGAAGGTCTGGCGAATCATGGAATCGTCACCGGTGATAGGCAGGAGCTGCTTGGGATAGGATCGGCGGCTCTTAGGCCAAAAACGTGTACCCGATCCTCCTGCCATAATCAGGGCACGCCAGGTAGGGTGATTCATTTTGTCGCGACTGCGCCTCGAATGTCGAATGTCGAGTTTCGAATGTCGAATGAACCACCACGATGATCCAAAAGGGCAACCCGCAACTCAGGTCACCGGACTGGCGATGCCGTCATTCGACGTTCGGAATTCGAAATTCGACATTTGTCGCGGCTGCACTGTAAATCGGTACTGTTCTAGTGCGTCACCACGGCCGGCTCCGCCTCACCACGCACGATACCGGACGCATGTTTCTCAGAAATGAAATACTTCTTTGCCGCCGCTTTTATTTCTTCGATGGTGATGGATTTGATCCTGGCGGAATACTGCTCCAGCTGGTCCACACCACCGGCCAGAATCGCGTACCGGGTGATTTCATTAAGGTAGTTGAATCTGGATTGCAATCCAATGACGTGGCTTCCGATAGTCGAAACCAAGCCGCGATAGTATTCCTCATCCTTGATCGGTTCCTGGCTGAAACGCGCAAACTGGTCCAGCAGGCCCCTTTCCGCCCGTCCAGCATTTTCGGGTGAAGTGGCAATGTACCCATAGACGGCTCCACCGAAGCGGTTGCTTTCATTCAGTACGGCGACCGTGTAAGCCAGGTTCTGCCGGTCGCGTAGTTCCTCGAAAAATCGGCCGCCTAATCCGCTCACCATGTTGCGGATCACATCAAGAGTGTCCGAATCGCGATCACCAAAGGCCGGCCCGCTGAAGCCGATAGCGGTGGCGGTCTGCTTGATCTCACGCGTGTCGCTTCGCTGGCTCGACTTGTCCGGGGCATTCACCCTGCGTTCTGCAATGCTCTTCACTTTGAATCGAGAACCGCTGAAATCGCGGGCGATTTGCTCTGCCGCAGCGGTGCCTTCAATGTCTCCGAGGATCACCACAAGCGGCCTCACCTGGGCAATATTGTCTCGGTACCATGAGTCCAGTTGCTCGACATTCAGCCCCGCCACGGTCTTTTCTGTTCCCACGGACGGAAAAGCATATGGGTGGGCGCCGAACAGCGCCTCCCGGCAAAGCTGGAGCGGGTAGGCAAAATTATTTTCTTTGATTCGCTTGAGCCGCGCCAACTGAAGCTCCTTTTGTCTGGATGCTGTTTCTTCGCGAAAAATCGGCTTCTGAATGACTTCCGTCACAAGCCTTATTCCCTCATCCAGATTCCTGGAAAGGATCGACAGAATAAATCCACAGTAGTCAGGAGCATTGATTACCTGAATCGTTCCTCCCAAGCGTTCCAGGGCCAGCGCCAGCGTCCCATCCCGGTAATGATCACTCTCCCGTGCGGCGATGTTGAGGGCCAATTCGGTGATTCCCCTGTTTTCCTCCCGCTCTTCAAGCCGTCCTCCCTGAAAAATGAAGGCGACATCTATAAGTGGAAGCGTGTGATCTTCCCGGTAGTAGACCTCTGGGCCTCGCAAGATCGACGTATGTTTGAGACTGCGGCTTTTGTAATCGGGAATCCAGGAGGAAGCCGCTTTTGCCTTCTCGGGACCGGCAGAGGAACCGGGCGCTTCACCGCGCCTTTTTTCAACCACGGCAGGCAGAACAAGGTCCCACGCGCTCTTAAGCTTGGCCGCATCCTGGGAGCGGAGAGGCGCATTACGCGACTGGTATTCCAAAACACTCAGGTTCCCCGTCCGAAAATACTTCTCGGCCACTGTCCGGACTTGATCGGCTGTCACCTGGCCAATTTTTTCAACAAATTTGTCGCGCTGCCTGTAATCTCCAAGAGCTTCAAAGTGACCCAGTTGTTCGGCGCGCGATTCACAACCCTCCTGGCTTCGGTAGTGGCTTTTTTCCACCAATGTCAAGGCCCGCCTTACTTCGGCAGGCTCCAGCGTCCGGCTCCGGAGCACCTCTACTTCAGCCAGGATCGCCGGCTCAACTCGATCAATCTTTGCCGGATCAAACGTACAGTCGAGCATGAACATGCCCACGCCCCGATAGCTCATCTGGTAAACATCAAAGGAATCAACCAACCGCTGTTTGTCCAGCAGTTGTTGATAAAAAATGGATCCTCGCCCGGCTCCCAGGACGTAACTCAGAACGAGCAGCGGATAATAGTCGGGGTGCTCTACTCCGACGGTGTGATAACCCAGCACCAGATGGCTCTGTTGTACAGCGCCACGCAATTCCCGGTAACGCAAAGAGGTTTGCTCCGGTTCGTCCGGCGAGCCTGAGGAGGGCCGCGTCGGACGCTCAAACTTGCCGTAAAGCTCAGCCACCTTTTCCAGAACGCGGTCGCGCTGGACGTCGCCGCAAATGACCAGAATAATTCGCTCGGGGACGTAAAGTTGTCGATAGAATTCTTGGATTTTCTCCCGCGTCAGAGAGCGAAGACCCTCAGTCCCCATGCGCCACCGCCTCATCCGGTGCTTTTCGAAGGCCATCTCCAATAGCTTCTCGGTCGCGAATGGTGTGGGATTGTCCAGCTTGCGCTTCGCTTCTTGAATGATGACCTCCAGCTCCTTTTTCAGCTCTCCTGCATCCAAAGCGCTGTTCTGCAACGCATCGGCCTGAATTTCCATTGCCTTGCTCAGGTTTTCCGCCGGGACTACACAGTAGTACCAAGTGCGGTCATAAATGGTGCTGGCGTTTAGAATGCCGCCCAGCGTGCGCGTGTCCCGCGCCACCTGGCCTACGCCCCGCTTGGTTGTCCCCTTAAAAAACATGTGCTCGAGAACATGAGAGATCCCCACCACGTCGTCCGTTTCGTCAAAATATCCCGCTTTGACATAGGTACCAATGCACGCCACAGGATGGATGGGGTACTCTTCGACGATTACCGTCATTCCATTGGTTAAGACAGCACGCGCAAAATTTCCTTCATCGGTCCTAGACCGATAAAACTTCATATACTCGGGCATTTTATTTCTAGGATTCTCCGCGCCGGCAGGTCTGCGCGCCTGTCCGGCCACCTGATACATCAACAGAATGCACAGCAGTCCCAGCTTGAAAATTTGCTTTCCGTAACTCAACTCAGTTTCGCCGCGTCCCAGGCTCGCGATACGCATCCTTCGCCGAAGAGTATATCATCTCGTTTTTCGGCCGCTTCAAGAGGCCTTGTCAGTAAAGGGGGCTCATGTTATGAAAGGACGAAAAGGAGAAGAGGACAATGGAGGTTCTCGGCGCCATTTGGGCCATTATACTATTGTTGATTCTGATCATGGTTTTGGCCGGAGGTCAGCCAACTAGCCGGCAGATCCTGAAGAAGTATCGCAAGCAGCAGGGAGAATAACCATGCTTCGATCCATTGAACTAACCGTCAACGGTCAAACCCAATCAGTGAGAGTGGAGCCGGGCCAGGTGTTGTTAAGCCTTATCCGGAATACCCTCTCCCTGACCGGCGCCAAATACGGGTGCGGGGAAGCGCAGTGCGGAGCATGCACCGTGCTGGTGAACGACCGGGCAGTGCGCTCGTGCGTGACGCCGGCCGAATCCGTTGAAGGAAAACAGATCCTGACTATTGAGGGACTGGCCAAAAACGGCAGGCTCCATCCTGTCCAGAGGGCCTTCATGGAGGAAGGCGCCTTTCAGTGCGGTTACTGCACTCCTGGAATGATAATGAGCGTCGTGGCTTTGCTGCGCGCCAATCCAAATCCTTCCGACGAGGACGTCCGTAAAGGCTTGGCTGGCAACCTGTGTAGATGCTGCGCCTATACGCGGATCGGGCGGGCAGTCAAAAAGGTCGCTGGCCAGCGAGGTGCTTCGCAATGAAAGAAGCAGAAGCGAGATCTGAGCTTATCGAACAAGAGCGTTATGAGATTTCGTCCTTCTTCCCGGACGCCTTGGGTAGTGACCGGCGGACTTTCCTCAAACTGTTTGGCAGCGGCCTGGTCGTGATACTTGCGGCGCCCGCGTCGCTAGCCCAAAGTGGGGAAAGCGGTTTTCAACGCCAAGGCGCGCGCGGCTTTCGCGTCCCGATGCCCAAAGATATCGCCGCTTGGATGCGCATTGAGCCCTCCGGCAAGATCACCGTCTTCACCGGGAAGGTGGAAGTAGGCCAGGGTGTGCGGACCTCTCTGGCGCAAGCCGTGGCTGAGGAACTATCGGCCACTCTGGAAAGCATAGAGTTGGTCATGGGAGATACGGACCTGACTCCTTTTGACATGGGAACCTTTGGCAGCCGGACCACCGCCACAATGGGAGTGCAACTACGGCGGGTTGCAGCTGCGGCCAGAGGCGTCCTGCTGGATAGGGCCGCAGACCGCCTGAAAAGACCCAAGTCTGACCTGTCTACCTCGGATGGTCGGGTACGGATGATGTCTAAGCCGCAGATTGAAATTACCTACGGAGAGTTGGTTGCAGCGGGTCCGATAAACAATGAAATCCCCGATCAAATACCCGAGAAGGACCCTGCACAGTGGCGAGTGATCGATCGTCCAATCCAGAGAGTGGACGGGCTGGCAAAAGTTACTGGCCGCGCCCTGTACGCCGATGACTTGCGCATGCCGGCGATGCTGGTTGGAAAGGTGGTCCGGCCCCCGAGTTTTGGCGCCAAATTGATAAATGCCGACCTGAGCGCGGCACAGCAAGTTCCCGGCGTGGTAAAGGCGTTCGTGGACGGGAATTTCATCGGTATTGCCGCTGAAACTCAGGAAGCAGCTTCTCAGGCTGCCGAAAAGATTCAGGCCCAGTGGCAGGAAGAGAAAGGAATCAGCGATCGGGAAATTTTCCAGTGGTTCAAGAATCAAGCTAAGCCCCCGCGTGCACTCGATCAGCGCGGAGATCTGGAGCAGGGATTTGCGGCGGCCGAGGTAAGACTCCAGCAATCCTACCGGCTCCCTTACATCGCACATGCCTCGATGGAGCCGCGTTCGGCGACCGCGGAATGGAAAGAGGGGCGTCTACTGGTGCATGTTGGGACGCAACGCCCGTTTGGGTGTAAATCAGAGCTGGCTGTCTTCTTCAAGATCCCCGAAAACCAGGTGCATGTACTCGTCCCCGCTACAGGCTCGGCATTTGGCGGCAAGCACACTGCCGACGCGGCCATTGAAGCAGCCCGTATTGCCCGGACAGCCGGCAGGCCAGTCCGTCTAGCCTGGACGCGGGCGGAAGAATTCACCTGGGCTTATTTTCGCCCCGCCGCTTATATCGAAATCAGAAGTGGCTTCAAGAGCGACGGCACTCTAACAGCCTGGGAATTTCATAACTACAATTCAGGGGAGCGAGGCGCTGTTGCTCCCTACAACATCAAGAACAGCCTTACAGTCTTTCACCCGGTCGAGTCGCCTCTACGCCAAGGTTCCTACCGTGGTCTGGCCAATCCCGCCAACACCTTTGCGCGTGAAGTTCACCTGGACGAAATAGGCGAGCTGACCGGCCTCGATCCCGTGGCGCTGCGCCTCAAAAATCTTGCCGATCCCCGTCTGCTGTCGGTGCTGAACAAAGCGATCGAGATCTCGGGATGGGCCAGCGCCGGCGAGCGCAAGAACTCCATGGGATTGGCGTTAGCCGTTGACGCAGCAACCTATGTAGCAGAGGTAGCCGAAGTCGACGCCGATTCAAGTGGACGAATAGCGGTAACTAAGGTCTGGGCGGCAGTCGACTGCGGCGCGGTGGTCAATCCCGACATCCTGCGAAACCAGATTGAAGGCGCCATTGTGCAGGCAATCGGTTACACACTGCGCGAGAAGATCTTGTTTGAGGATGGAAAAATTCTCACCTCCAGCTTCGGCGACTATTTGGCTCCCCGTATTTCCGACGTGCCGGCGATTGAAATCGCAATTGTAAACAACCCCCGCACACCATCCACCGGCATCGGGGAACCCCCGGCCGTGCCTTTTGCCGCCGCGGTGGCAAACGCTGCTTCACGGCATTTGAAGAAGCGCTTCCGCAGTCTCCCCTTGAACTCACCGCTAGATTGACC
Source organism: Acidobacteriota bacterium (assembly GCA_036505615.1). GTDB lineage: Bacteria > Acidobacteriota > UBA6911 > JACQSX01 > JACQSX01 > DASXTB01. Next base: position 497 of record DASXTB010000024.1, on the reverse strand, counting down.
CTGATAGAATTTAAGTTCCAGATTGTGGGGGCGGCCCTGTATGTGTATGGCCGGCCGAACCCGTTCACCTTTCTCGGAAAACGGGCGACCACTCACGGCGCCGTACAGATTGAATCAATTTTTTCACAGCTCCCTGAGCTTGGCTGGATTGGATTCTAGTAAGACAGTATTAATGTCCTAGGAATTACATAATCTTTGATCCCAAATACGCATAAATACTAGATGACCAATACTACATTAAAATGTTAAACAGTATCTCGCACATAATCAATAGGTTACAGGCCAGAATTGAGTAAGTCCCTCACCTTTAGGTTAACGGAGCCTTCCCCTTGCCACCTGCCCCGTGACGGTTGTAGTCCCAGGTCGAATTTTGTAAACTGACTTATTAGAATGAAAACGCTTTACGATAAAATTTGGGATAGGCACATAGTCTGGCAGGAATCGGGAAAGCCGACGCTTCTTTACGTCGATCTTCACTTAGTCCATGAGGTGACCTC
>DASXTB010000023.1:0-7805 GCA_036505615.1 Acidobacteriota bacterium | reverse complement strand
TTTTTGTCACCAAGATTGCAGCCAGCGAAAATCCGTGTACTCTGACCTGTTCCGCGCTCGTTCCCGCGGTTGTGGGGATCGGGAGTGTGGCTACTTTCAGCGCCGCAGCCTTGTCCAATTGCCCCGGCGCGGCGACCTATCAGTGGAACTTCGGCGATGGAACAGCTGTCGCAATTGACCAAAACTCCCTCCACACCTATTCGGCCAGTGGAAGCTATACCTGGATGCTGACGGTAGGCATGTCCGGTGCGCCGCCTTGTACGAAAAGCGGAACCATCCTGGTCGTGGTGCCGTCCCGGCGCCGGCCATGATTGACCGGCCACTCGCCACTGTTAGGCATCCACAGAGCCGCGACCGGAAGGGCACGGCGCGGCGATCTAAATTATCGGCACTGAGTTCGGCCCTCAGGCCGTCTCTCCGCTCTCAAAACCCATAACTGAAAATATCTAGCCAGCTTGAGCACAGCGGGATTGCCGAAGCCGGCGATTCTGGCGCGCCGCGCCCTTCCGGCCGCGGCTCTGTGGCTGTACACGATACCGTGCTTTTGGTGTATCTTACTGTTGGACTTTGATGGAAAAACTTACAGCTTACTTGTTGTACCTCGATATCCTAAAAAAGCTTCACCACCAAGGACACGGCGGACACAAAGAAACGATGTAGCGATTGTTTGGTCTCACTGAGGGTAGATCTGCTGAAAGCTGATTGCTGAGAGCTGAGAGCTGATAGCTAGCTGAGAGCTGATAGCTATATGAGAACCATTCGCTGGGGAATCATCGGCTGCGGCGACGTCACCGAAGTAAAAAGCGGCCCTGCGCTCCAGAAGGCGAGGAATTCGCAGCTTGGCGCCGTAATGCGGCGCAATGCGGACAAGGCGAAGGATTACGCCCAACGACATGCGGTGCCGAAGTGGTTTTCCGACGCCAGGCATTTGATTGATGACCCGGACGTCGATGCCGTCTACGTCGCCACACCACCTTCCTCGCACATGGAATACACGCTGCTGGCAGCGGCTGCTGGCAAGCCCGTGTATGTGGAAAAGCCAATGGCACGGACGTCTCAGGAATGCAGCGTCATGGTAGACGAATGCAGGCGCGCCAGAATCCCGTTGTTTGTCGCGTACTACCGAAGAAGCCTCCCTAGATTCCTGAAGATCAAGGAACTGCTGGAACTGGGTGCCATCGGCCATGCTAGGTTTGTCTCCGTCACTCTCTACCAGCCGCCGTCCCCGGAAGATTTCAACCCGGCGAATCCTCCCTGGCGCGTCCTTCCCGAAATTGCCGGAGGGGGCAAATTCCTCGACCTTGCATCGCACACGCTCGACTTTTTGGATTATCTCCTTGGCCCCATCGTGCAGGTCGAAGGCTCTGCGTCCAATCAAGGAGGGATTTATCCTGCCGAGGACATCGTGACTGGAACCTTCGTCTTCCAATCAGGTGTGCAGGGAACCGGAGTCTGGTGCTTCAGCGCTTTTTCTCGGTCCGACAACACGGAAATCGTCGGCACCAAAGGAAAGCTGTCCTTTTCTACCTTCGACGCCAGCCCTCTCATTTTGACGACCTCAGACCACATCGAAAAATTCACGATTGAAAATCCTTTGCACATCCAGCAGCCGCTGATCCAGACGATTGTCGACGAGTTGAATGGCGAGGGGAGGTGTCCCAGCACAGGAGAGACCGGCGCGCGGACAAGTTGGGTAATGGATCAGATGCTGGAAAGCTGGAGAAAGGGGTCGACAGTCGCCGGTCAACGAATGAATTCACAAACACTTAACACAGAGTCGCAGAGGACGCAAAAATAGCACGGTTACATGGGATTAACGCCGTTCACGATCACGTCCACGTCGACGACCACGATCACGTTCGCGTCCAGGTCCACGAACACGCCAGACGTGGCCGTAGTCGTTGACGTGGTCGTGAACGTGAACGTGATCGGTCCTTTTTTGGTTGGGGCTCCGCCGCGCTAGGACTCTGTGTGGAATGTTTGTGAATAATCCGGGTAACGGGCGAGTCTACCCAATGTACGAACAACGGAGGGAACAATGAAAACATCGAGACGCCGGTTTATCGCCGCCACCGCCGCGGCGCTTCCCGCATTCAGCCTGCCGCTGACGGCAGGCACGCAGGCCAAATCCGACAAGCCTCACAAAGGTCCCAGACTGGGAACAGTTACCTACAACATAGCGAAGGACTGGGACATCGATACCATCATCAAAAACCTCAGCGAAGTCGGCATGGAAGGCGTCGAGCTGCGAACCACGCACGCGCATGGTGTGGAGATTACGCTGACACCGGAGCAGCGCGCATCTGTCAGAAAACGATTTGAGTATTCCCCTGTCAAGATCGGCGGGTTGGGCACTACTTGCGAGTACCACGCCGCCGATCCCAAAATCGTTCAAAAGAATATCGACGAAACAAGGCAATGGGTGAAGCTTGCCAAGGACATCGGCTCTCCCAGCGTAAAGGTACGGCCCAACGGTTTGCGCAAAGACGTGCCTGAGGAAAAGACGCTGGAACAGATCGGCAAGGCGCTTAAAACCTGTGCTGAATCCGCAGCCGATCATGGAATTAGGATTCAATTGGAAGTGCACGGAACCGAGACTTCACGCGTCCCGCGCATCCGAAAGATCCTGGACTACGCCGACAATCACCCGGCGCTCTGGGTCTGCTGGAATTCGAATCAGACCGATCTCCTCGACGGCGGCTTGGAGAGCAACTTTAATCTGGTGAAATCTAGAATCGGGCAGGTTCACATGCGAGACTTATTTTTGGAGGAATACCCATGGCGCAGCCTGCTCGGCTTGCTCAACAGCATAAGTTTTCAAGGGTACTGCTTTGCCGAAATTCCAGAGTCAAGCGACCCGGTGCGGGTGCTGAAGTATTTTCGGGGAATGTTCCGGGCGTATCAGGGAATTATCTAGTTGCCAGTTGCTAGTTCCTAGTTGCCAGTTTCCATCGTTCGTTCCCGATTCTAAGTACCAACTGGGAACTGGCAACTGGCAACTGCTTTCCGAGGAGGACCAATGTCACAATCCAGACGTTCGTTTATCAAAACCATCGGCGCTACTGCTGTGGCGAGTGCAACGATGCAGAAGGTTCCGGCAATCGATCAAATTCAGCGGCGAAACGGCGCGCACATGAAACTGAGCCTGGCGGCCTACTCTTTCCGCGACTACCTGAAGGGACCAAAGCGATCGATGACCATTGAGGATTTTATCGATCTGTGCGCTCAAAACAATCTGGATGGAACGGAGCTCACGTCGTACTATTTTCCCGACCCTGTAACTCCCGAGTACTGCCATCAGCTTCGCAGGCGCGCTTTCCTACTGGGGCTCGAGATATCAGGTACTCCCGTCGGCAACACTTTTACCTACCCGCCTGGCCCGCAGTTGGAAAAGGAAATTGAACACGTCAAGCAGTGGGTCAACTATGCCGTGGAGTTGGGAGCGCCGGTGATACGCATCTTCGCGGGCAATCTTCAGAAGGGAACCACAGAAGACCAAGCTCGCCGGTGGTGCGTTGAGGCTATCGAACGCTGCTGTGATTACGCAGGACAGAAGGGAGTTGTGCTTGCGCTGGAGAACCACGGCGGGATTGTCGCAACGGCCGAGCAGGTTCTTTCGATCGTGAGGGCCGTCAAATCGGAGTGGTTTGGGATCAATTGGGATAGCGGCAACTTTCGCGGACCCGATCCTTACGAAGAGCTGGCGAAAATTGCTCCCTATGCCGTGACAGTCCAATTAAAGACGGAAGCCTCGCCTAATGGCAAGAAACAAGAAGCCGACCTGGGGCGCGTCATCGGCATCCTCAAATCGGCCGGATATCGCGGGTTTGTGGCGCTGGAATATGAAGCGAAAGAAGATCCCAAGTCAGCGGTGCCGCGATATCTAAAAGAAATTCGCAGGCTAATTGAGTCGTAGGTCGCAAGTCGCAGGTCGCAGGTCGAAAAGTCGAAGGTGGAATGGCAACATCTCCTCAGCCGCGAAGCGGCGTCAGTGAGTAGCCCCGCCCGTCACCCGGATTGTTTACGAATTTTTCGTGTTGGAGAATCGTGGGCAGTTTCCGTCGCGCCTGGCGGGACGGCGTGATAATAGCCCAGCAGTTTACTGCTGGGACTGGAGTTTGGACATTTTGGAGAGACGGCCCGTGGGCCGTCTCCCGCACAATCTTTCATCGTGCAGGAGACGCCCCACGGGGCGTCTCTCCAATAGCGCCGCTTCGCGGCTGAGGAGATGTTGTCACCTTCGACCTGCGACTTGCGACCTGCGACTTGAATTGTTCACCGCCGGGGCGGCCAGATCTTTTCTTTGCCGTTCTCGTCGACGATCAACGCGTTGGTACCAGGAGGCAAAACCTCAAGCGTCTTTAAAAACTCGATCACGCTATCCTGCTCATCTGCGGGCAGGGCCTGGAAGGCACGGCGCGACGCCAGCGCCTCACCCGAGTGAGCCAGCACACTCTCGCGTATGGTTGTGTATTGACCGTGGTGGAAAAAAGGAGGCTCATTGGCCGTGCCCCAAAGCTTGCGAGTGATGAATTTCGAGTTTCCGAAAAAGAACTTCCGATTTGCGAAGAAGCCCAGTAGTCCGGCCGGCTGATTCATATCCAGCGGTTCGACATTGGGATCGCCCGGTCCGCTGGTAATATCGTGAAGCTTTAAATCGGTAAACGCCGGGACCTGCACCACTCCGCTAACAGGCTTGAGCCTGGGCGAAGGAAGCTCGTCACTGCTGAGATCGATCTGAAGAGTGGGCGCCTGACCTACGCGGAGGTCTTCTGGAGGGTTGTAGGGATTAGGCTCCGTGTAGATCCAGCCGTTCTTGTCCAGCGGCAGGCTCGGAATATGGCAACTACCGCAGCCGATCTTCTGAAATCTGTCCTCTCCAACCAGCACGGCAGCCTCGATTTCCGGATCGTTGGGAATCAAACGACCCGGCACTGCCATCGTCGCCTGAAAGACGGTTACCGCCGTAACGTCGGCCCGTGTGAGCTCGTTGACAAATCCATCGCCGTCGACATCGACGTTCACGCCGAACCTTTCAGTCGACTGAATTCCATGATGGTGATTGAAAGCGCTGTTGGTGAAGTGCCGGAGTGACACGGCATTCCCGGCTTGGTGAAAAGGCCTGATCTGAAGACTGGGCGGATCTGACGGTCCCGAGGAGACCAGACTGGGCGCCGCCAGACCCCGCACGCCAGAAGTAATCCAGAGACCCGCGGAATTGCGTGCGAGGGTCCCGAAGGATATTCCTTTCGAGACGAGCGTTTTTTCTGTTCCCGGAGTCAATGAATTACGAATTGCCTGCAGATCTGCCGTGACCTGACGCGCCAGCATTTCGATATAGCCGGATCCGAACATGCCGAGCGTATTCCGAGAATTTGCGATCGACTGTTGCGTAGCATCCTGAAAGGTTTCGTCCATGCTGCCGCGCGTCGGAATGCGGTCGCTAGCGTCGAAGGTGGCGAAATCGAACCGCTGCCCAAGAACGAAAACATTGGCAACGATGTCGCCACCCCCTCCGGCAATACCAAAGGGAGAGTTGTGGCATCCGGCGCAGGAGTTGGCCTCCGGACCGGAGATGCGATTAAAGTTTCGGGGAAAAACCAGCGGATTGCTCGAATCCGTCAACGGCGCTCCGGTTCCCTTAGTCAGGGGGCGGCCGCCTCCTTCCTGGCTGGTCCAAACAGCCTTGAAGAGCTTCTTGCCGTGTTCGATAAGGTCCCGCAGCGGAATTGTGTATTCCTCGCCGTCCTGAAGATGCGTGGGAACGGAAACTTCCTGGCCGATTTTGTTTGCCTTGCGCGCCGATGCATCGATAAGAACCCGGCCCGACTGCGCGCTGACCTGTAAAAAGGCAACTACTGCCAGGACGAAGATGAAAAGGGTGAGCTTCCAAAGATTATTCATAAGGCACCACTCGGTGATTACAATTTTTTCTTACTTTCGTGGATTGGTCCGATGCCAGGCGAGCCGAAACCTAAATTAAGGATCTTCGCCCACCGGTGTGGGGCACATCATATCAAACGGAAGGGGATCGAAGAAACGTCCTGACTTAAGAGAGGAGCGGTGAGTCTCTCAGTATCCTGTTAGTCATCGGCACGCTGTGTCCGCTGTGTCCTTGGTGGTAAAATTTTTTGACCACAAAGGACACTGACACAAAGGGATTGAAGGCTCTTGTGCCAAAGAATCGAGATCGTTTAGACTTCGCCTCTTGCCGCGAACCTATACTTTATCCGGAACCACATACGGCTTTCGATAATCCCGGGTAAGCAACTTATCGGCTTCCGCGTCGCCTACGAAACACTCGGCGCTCCCGTCAAACTTCACTTCCCGTCCTACGCGATAGGAGATATTGCACAGATGGCAGTAGGCCGTCGAGAGGTGACCTTCTGGGATGTCGGCCGTCTGGTCCTTTACGTTGCGCGAGCGCACGGCTTTGATGAAGTTCTCGAAATGGTTTTCGTCGCCATCGCCGGTAAGATTCATCGGATTGTCGCCCTTGCCTGACATGCTCGGGCCGGGTTCATTCTTCCGGCCAAAGTATGTCTTCCACGTTCCGCCGTCCAAGTGCATCCACCCCTTTGTTCCGTAGTAGAGGTTGCCGATCTTGATCCCATCCTCGGCGTTGGTGTAGAGGCCGCGAACTTCAAACTCGATGATCTTCCCATCCGCGAACTCCAGCGTCGCCATCTGCGTGTTGGGCGTCACCTGGTCGTCATCGAAAGCGAACTTGCCGCCCACGCACTTGATTTTCACCGGGTATTCGCTCTTATTCAGGCCCCAACGAGCCTTGTCCATTTCATGCGGACCCTGATTCCCGAGGTCGGCGCATCCGTAATCCCAGAACCAGTGCCAGTTGTAGTGAAAACGGTTTTCGTTGAAGGGACGCTCCGGCGCCGGACCGAGCCAGAGATCGTAATGTACGCCCGGAGGCACCGCACCATCCGCTTTCTTTCCGATCGTGTCCCTGGGCTTGAAGCAGAGTCCCTTGGCCATGTAGACGTCGCCGATACCCCCTTCATGGAGGAATTTCATCGCCGCCTGAACCGATGGGTTGCTTCGGCTTTGCGTGCCCACTTGGACGATGCGATTGTACTTGCGGGCTGCCTCAATCATCCTGCGGCCTTCTGAAATGTTATGCGAGACGGGCTTCTCCACATAAACATCCTTGCCCGCCTGGCAGCCCCAGATGGTCGCCAGCGCGTGCCAGTGATCGGGCGTGGCGACGGAAATGGCATGGATCTCCTTGTCATCCAGGACGCGGCGCAGGTCGGTCTCTGTTTTGATTTTGTAGTCAACGACGTTACCCAGCTTGCGCAGCGCGGCGGGAAACAGCCGCTCATCTACGTCCACCAGGGTCGCGACGCGGACATTGGGTATTTTTGCAAAATTCCCGTAGTGGTTTTGTCCCCGTCCGTGGATGCCAACGACGGCGATGTTGATTGTGTCGTTGAGGCTGGCTTTGGCCATCTTCAAAAGTGGGCCGGCAGCGATTCCGGCCGCCATCCCCGTGGTTTTCAGGAAGTTCCGGCGGTTGATGGGTTCCATATATTCCTCCTAAATTGATTACCGATCAGAACGCTTGGGAAGCAGATTCATATTACACCGGAAGCGGGGACAAAGACCCGCAAAAATTGCGGATTTCGGATTGCGGATCTTCCGATTGCGGATCTTCCGATTGCGGATTGCGGATTTCGGATTGCGGATTGTGGATTTCGCAATTCGGATCTTCTAATTTGGATGCAAACCTGCAGTCCGCAGTTCCTCTCGAATCGGCAATCCGCACCACGATCCACAACCTGAAATTG
>DASXTB010000022.1:0-7065 GCA_036505615.1 Acidobacteriota bacterium | reverse complement strand
GAGCTGACGCGTGGCCCACTCGTCACACATCAGGGAGAAATCCTTCATGAGGCGGTTAAGGCGGTACTCTCGCAGGGGGTTAAAGCGTGATGACGGAGCAGCAAGCCCGGAGTCACCAACACTCACCGCAGAAACTTAGCGCGGCAGGGCCGCAATCAAAGAAAGCCGATCACGCCCACGTCCACGCCCACGTTGACGTTCACGTCGACGTTGGCGTCTTCGTGGACGTGAACGTGGTCGTGATCGGCTTTCTCTGGCTGCGGCCCTGCCGCGCTTGCTAGCAGAAAACCCATCCCATGACCACTGAACTTGAAATTGGGCTTTACATATTCATGCTGGCCGGTTTTCTCGGATATCACGTCATCTCTCGTGTGCCCCCCTTGCTTCATACCCCACTGATGTCCGCTACAAACGCGATTTCAGGGATTTCGCTGATCGGTTCCCTGGTGGTGGCCGGGGCCAATTACAGCCCGTTGAGCACCGTGCTCGGGTTCATTGCAGTCACCTGTTCTACCACCAACGTAGTGGGCGGCTTCTTGATTACCGATCGCATGCTGAAAATGTTCAAGAGAACCGAAGATGCCGCCGCGCAGCGGCGAAGATTTCAGCTCAATCCGAAAGCGCTGATGGCCTTTGCTGGCATCCTGGTGATTCTCCTGGCAATCATCTATTGGGTCAACGAGCACAGTACGGGGACAACGGCGGCTGCCGGCAGTACTTTATCCAGGCAGGCACTGAGCTATTTCTACATCCTGTCAGCCGGATTGTTCATCCTGGGACTGAAAGGCCTCAGCTCGCCTAAGTATGCGCGTAAGGGCATGTTCGTGGCCGAATTTGCCATGTTGATGGCGATCGTCGGCACCCTATTCCACCATGACATCGTCACCTACCGCTGGATCATTGCGGGATTCATTATTGGCTCAATTGTCGGGGGTACCATGGGGCTGCGCATACCGATGACCGCCGTGCCGCAGCGCACCGCTCTTTCGCATTCGCTTGGAGCTTTGGCAGCCACGCTGATAGGAATTTCCGAATACGTGCGACACCTGTCCGAGTCCGTCCAGCATGGCACAGAACTCAGCAGGGTGCTGATGACCGCGCTCGGCTTCGAGGTGGTCATTGGTGGCCTGACGTTCACAGGAAGCCTGATGGCCGCCGGGAAGCTCCAGGAGCTCCTCCCGGGTGCCCCTATTACCTACAAAGGGCAAAACGCGTCAAACTTCACATTACTCGCAGCCATAGTAGGGAGCCTTATCTACTTAATTCTGGTGCCGTCGGCCAGCCCGCTGTTCTACATCATGGTTGGTCTGGCTTTGCTCTTCGGGTTTCTGCTGGTTGTTCCTATCGGAGCTGCGGATATGCCGGTGGTCATAGCTTTGCTCAATTCCTACGCCGGACTGGCCGACGCCTCGATGGGTTTCGTGCTGATGAACAAGATCCAGATCATCACCGGTTCGCTTGACGGGACTTCGGGATTCCTGCTTTCTCTGCTGATGTGCCGAGCTATGAACCGCTCGGCGGTCAATGTTCTCTTCGGCGCGTTTGGCAAGCTTGAAGCAGAGGCAGTTGGGCCGGCGGCTGAGGCGAAGGGAACGGTCCGCAGCATCATGCCCGACGAGATGGCAGCGGTATTGGATGGCGCCCGCTCCGTTATTATCGTTCCGGGATACGGAATGGCCGTCGCGCAGGCGCAGTATGGCGTCAGCGAGTTGGCGAATATGCTGATGAAGCGCGGCATCGATGTCAAATACGCCATTCACCCCGTGGCCGGCCGCATGCCCGGGCACATGAACGTGCTGCTCGCTGAGGCGAATGTTCCCTACGATCAGTTGTATGAAATGGACCAGATCAATCCCTACTTCGCCCAAGCGGATCTGGCCTTGGTCGTAGGCGCGAACGACGTGACAAATCCTGCCGCCAAAAACAACAAAAGCAGCCCGCTCTACGGAATGCCAATTCTGGAAGTGGAGCGCGCCAAATCGGTGGTGGTCCTGAAGCGCAGTATGCGGCCCGGGTTTGCCGGGGTGGACAATGAACTCTACTACAGCCTCAAATGCATGATGCTTTTCGGAGATGCCAAAGAAAGCTTGAACAAACTCATCTCCGCGCTGAAGTCGTAGCTCTCCATACGGACGGGATTACCCTGTAGCGGCTCTTCGAGCCTTATCTCCGTTTATTTCTCGTGGCCAGGTCGTAGACCAGGCCGGCGACACCTCCACCGAGCGCTCCGATGCCGGCTCCCTTCTTTCCACCCGCGACTGCCCCGATGAGCGCTCCAGCGCCAGCGCTGCCTCCCACGATTAGGGCTTCCTTTTCAAAGGAACGCTTCTTTCTCACGGTCCTGGGTTGCTCCTCGATCACCCTCCGCTCCACGACTGCCGGACGGGAATTGACAAATTGTTCCCGGCTCACGCTTCGATCCGACAACACGACCGGATACAGTCCGGTCTGATCATGCATGTAAACCGGGTATGCATATTCTGAGCGCTTCTTTGGAATCAACAGTTGGGCTCTCTGACCGTTGGCCAGAGTTATCGGCACGATGGTCGCCTCCATGCTGCCATCAGGAGTTGTGATTTGGTCGGTATAAGCACCCGTCAACCCGTATTTTTCCTGCAGCAATCTGGCATCAATCGTATCCTCTCTGCGCGAACAGCCCCACAGGATCAGCGCAGCCAGCAAAGCGGCTGTTGACACTTTAGACCCTTTCAAAAATGGGAAATACATATCCACCTTCCTTCGCCTGGTTGGCTCCTAATATTCCATGCGACGAAGTCTCTATTCAGCAAGAAGAGGCTCCGTCGCGTCGGCCGTGACTGATTCGAGATCGGTCAGTGCTTCTTCAGGCCCTTCTTCTTGCCGCGTCCCACATCTCGGGCGCGATCGCGGCCCATGTCGCGATCTGTCGAGCCGGGGGCGTTGCTATGAATATTGGTATGCCTTGTTTTTTTCAGTCCCAGCTTCTTTCCATGACCGACGTCCTCGGCTCGGGCACGACCGAAATCACGGTCCCTCGAACCCGGAGCATTGCTGTGAATGTTTAGCTTTCTCCCCTTGCTCAGTCCTACCTTTTTCCCTTTCCCTACGTCTGCGGCTCGATCTCTGCCGAAATCACGGTCCGTCGAGCCAGGGGCATTGCTGTGAATGTTGAGTTGTCTGCTCTTGCCTTGCTGCATGCTTTTTGCACGACGGACATCCTCTGCCCGGTCACGACCGAAATCGCGATCCACCGACCTTGGCGAATTGCTGTGCATGATGGCCGGGTTGGAAACTGGCGGCATTTTCCGCTCCTGGCCGCGACCGCGGCCTTGAGCGCTTGCAACAAGCGTTGAAATCAGTACCAGAGTCAAAATAGTCAGCATCTTTTTCATATGCCTTCACTCCCTTCGTAAATTCATTGCTTCGGGCTGGTTAAATGCGGCGAAGCTATACCTTCGCTTAGGCTTATCCAGCCCCTACACCTCCTCACACTTAAATTTTAGCATGGCAAGAAACCGGGTTCCGGCGTGGGCGGGCCTTCGAAAGGATGAGATTTAACCTGGCGCCGTGTCCTTTGTGTCCCGCAGTGGTGCAAAAAGATTGAACCACAAAGGACACCAAGGACACGGCGCAACAAACGACGGCGGCGAATAACGCAAGGTCTCGACCATTTGGGGGGAGACGACCTGAGGGCCGTTTCTGCTTGGCTTAACTCTGGCCGCGTGATTGCGGCCGTTACCGCAGAAGCGCGGCGGCGCGGTCGACGTCGGTCGAAAAAGCCTCAATCGCCCGGGCGGTCCGTGCGATTTGCGTTTCCGCTTCCTGCCACAGCCGCTGCTCAATTGCTTCGCGCACGCCGGGGAGCGTCTTAACTCCATAGCCGGTGTAGAAGCCCGGAGCATAAATCTGGTGAACGTACCAGGGCCGCCGCGGCAGCCCCTCCGAAGTAATAAGCGCTTGCTCGGCCTTCATCAGCACTTGATCCAATTCCTTCCGTCTGTCGGGAGAGAAGTTTTTGCCCGCGCTGGCGTCCATCGCGCGCGCGTAGCTCTGGACGCTCTGGCGCAATCGCGCCACGGCATTTTGGAGCGGAGCAAAGTTTACAAACGGCACCGCCGATTTGGGCTTGGGAACTACAAATGTCTGAGTCGGATCGGCCACAAGCTCCAGCGTCTTCTCGCGAATCTTCCGATTCAACTGTTCCGTCTCCGAGCGCATGTCGTCGGCCAGCTTTACCACTTCCCTGACGTAGCGCCCGACAGTGTCGGCAAACCGCGAGAACTCGAATGGCAGCACGTCGGCGCCGGCCAGACGCAACACGAGCCTTCCGCCCGTTTCGGCCAGAGCGATTCCATATTCAAAAGTGGGATCGACGAAGCGAGTGTAGTGATCAAACGAGTCGTAGATGGAGTGATACACCCCGCCGCCATCCTCGCCGCCATATCCGATGTTCAGCGATGCGATTCCCAGATGTTGTAGAAATGGAGTGTAATCCGATCCCGAGCCGAGAGCGCCAATTCGCAGCTCTCTTGATTCCGCTGGCTCGGCCCGCGTTTCCGGATCGCGCGAGGTGGCCCTTCGAGCCAGCGCGCGTTCGAGCACGCTAACCTTCTTTTCAGGATCGACCACGTCCCGCGCCACTTCGTTAACAAACTTCTCCAGCGTGTGCGATCCGCCGACGTTGAGAAAACCGCGGCCGTTAGAATCCGAATTGATGTAGACGGCCGCCTTCTCCTTCAGTACTTCCGCGTGATCTTCTACCCACTCGGTCGATCCCAGCAAGCCGGGCTCTTCCGCATCCCAGGCTGCGTAGATGATGGTGCGGCGCGGCTTCCATCCGCTTCGCGCCAGTTCACCGATGGCGCGCGCTTCTTCCAGCAATGCCACCAGACCGCTGACGGGATCTTCGGCGCCATTGACCCAGGCATCATGATGATTGCCGCGAATGATCCACTGATCGGGCAGCTCGTTCCCCGGAAGGCTTGCAATTACATCGTAAGCCGGCTTCAAGTCCCAGTTGAACTCCACTTTCAGGCGCACGCGCGCCGGGCCGGGTCCGATGTGATAGGTGATGGGAAGCGCGCCGCGCCATTCCGCCGGGGCCACCGGGCCTTCCAGCGCCTTCAACAGCGGAAGCGCGTCGCCGTAAGAGACGGGAAGCACGGGAATCTTGGTAAGAGTGGGAGTATCCTTGAGCGCCAGGCGTTTGGCGTTTTCCGTGGCGGCGACAAATGGCGTCAGCGGATCGCCCGAATATACCGGCATGTCCGCGACCGAACCCCGCTGGGCGCCGCTGTCATTGCGGTAGGCGCCCTTCGGATAAACATCGCCCTGAAAGTAGCCGTCATCGCGAGGATCGGAATAAATAATACAGCCGATGGCCCCATGTTCGGCCGCAACTTTCGGCTTGATGCCGCGCCAGGAAGCCCCGTAGCGGGCAATCACAATCTTGCCCTTCACGTCGATCCCGCGCTGCTCCAGCTCGTCGTAGTCCCGGGGGACGCCGTAGTTGACATACACCAGCGGCGCGGTCACGTCGCCGTCAATCGAATATGCGTTATAGACGGGAAGTTGCTCTCCGGTCTGGCCTGACGTGGAATCTTCGTTCAGCGGAGGCTCCTGCAGTCGCGCAGCGAAACTCGTCGGCTCCAGCATTTCCAGCACTCGTTGCTTCGGGGTGGGAAACAACACTCGGTATTCTTTGATTTCCGTTTTATAACCCCAGGACTGAAACAGCGAACGGATGAATTGGGCATTCTCCCTTCCATAGGGAGATCCGACATGGTGCGGGCGGGCGGAGAGACGCTTCATCCACTGTCGCAGGTTATCGCGGTTCATGAGGGAATCGAATTTCGATTCCAATTGCCGCTGTTGCGCCTGCCGCTCAGAGCTGAAGCCGGCGATCGGGGCTCTGGAATCCGGAGCCGATTGCGCATATGAGGTTAACGCAAGGAAGAGAATGACTGCGCCGTAGCGAAGTTTCATGAAGCCCTCCAGTGAAAGAGACGCTTCAAGATAATGCCTGGTAATCGTGGAATACAAGTCGAATGACAATTACAGAATCACTCCCGGGACGGATCGATCCAGGCAATCCCGTCGATATGCTGGTAGTGCTGATCGAACGAAAGCAGGTCGGCGCCGGTTTCCAGAGCGTGCGCGCCGATCCAGATGTCGTTGGTCGGGATAGGCTTTCCCTTGGCCCGAAGCGCAGCCGCGATCCGCCCAAAGCGCTCGGCGGTCACCCAGGTAACCGGAATGAGGTCGACATAAGGATTGCGCAAGAAGGCCTCCAAGTCGTTGCGGTTTCGTGTGAAACGCGAACCACTCCGAAAGCCAAATAAAAGCTCACCGGCGACAATTGCAGACAGGAGGATCTGCTCGGCCTCGCGTACACGCGACGAGACCGCGTCATGACCGCGCATCAATGCCGAATATGCGTCCGTATCCAGGAGCACTCTCATCGCCAGAATCGCTTGTCGATTTCCTCAAACACGGAAACGGTCTTCAGGAAGTCCCTTTCGTCCCGCTCCGACCACGTCCCGATCAGAGCATCCAGGGAGTTGCCGACGACGTCGGTTTTCGCGTCGGAGTTTGCCAGTCCGGCTCCTCTCCGCAGCAGCTCAACGGCAGCACGGTTTAGCGAGATGCCGCGGCGCCGTGCAAGCTTCCGAATTTCGTGCTCCAGCTCCTTTTCAAAACCACGCAAAGTCAACTGCTTCATAGTACCTTCTTTGTAATCGTAGCTCCCGCATTTCTCACCAAGGGCTGCGTTAGTGACTCAAGGATGATTCATTTTGACTCACTTTTAGAATCATGTCAATCTGAGGGCAGTTCGTTTGCGAAGCGCCCTGGGAGCACGCTTCTAGCGTGTTTCCCGTTTCGAGGCACATAAGCACGCACGACGCCCGCGCTCCCACGAATTTCAGAATTTCAGGAATAACCTTCCTTCGATCAGCCCAAGTGACAGCTCATCTGGTAAATTGGTGAAGGAGACGGGAGTGCTTCTATTGAACGTGACGGAGACGAAAGGCCGCAGAGGTAGTAAATGAAGAGTACCAGGGCCGCACATCCCTCGCGATCCAGACT
>DASXTB010000021.1:0-25342 GCA_036505615.1 Acidobacteriota bacterium | reverse complement strand
AGGGTTTACAGAGTATAGCCGGCGGCAAGCCCGCGCTTTCTGCGGGCGCCGCCGCCGGGTGACCGCCCCAAAAACCGTCCGACGCTGAAAGCGTCGCAGAACCTCAGTGCCAGAGATAGCCTGGGTGGAATGAATCGCCATGTCGGTGCAAGCGGCTCGCCTTCAAAATTGCGAAAGATTCTTGCGCCCCTTCAGAGCGGATTGTTCTGGCGGCATGGCCAACCGGCGGCGTCGCCTCCCGCAGGGCGGGACGGGCTTTGCCGCCGGCTATACTCTGTAAACCCGAAGGGTTTTGGAGGATGTGTGAACCTCCCGCAAAAAGTGGTTAAAAAAACCAGATTTCCCGGTCCGGTATCACGTCAACCTCCGCGGTAGCAAAAAACAATTCTCTGCTGTCGCAGGCAAAATAATCCTCAAAAACTCTCAAAAAACTTCTTGACTCCGGGAAATCAAAGTCCTATCCTTTCGTGGACCAAATTGGACCAAAGTAGAATAAAGTGGTCTAAATCACCAAATTTTTGACGTTTTTCCAAGTAAAACTGGGGCCTGTGACTCGGGGATGCGATGCTGCGGGGCAATCTACCGGCGAAAATCGACGAAAAGGGACGCATCAAAATCCCGGCCGACTTCCGCAAATTCATCGATGAAAAATACGGTCCCCACCTCTACGTCACCAGTCTTACAGGCAGTAACGTTCTGATCTATCCGCTTTCGGAGTGGGAAGAGATTGAAGCCAAATTGATGGCGCCACCGAAAATGAAACCGGAAAAAGTGAAGTTCTTGCGCAACACAAACTATTACGGACAACTGACCGAAATGGACAAGCAGGGACGGGTGCTTATTCAACCGCACCTGCGTGCCGCCGCAGGAATGCAGGGCGAGGTGGCCGTGATGGGAAACCTCAATTACCTGGAAGTCTGGAACAACGAGCGCTTTGCCAAGTTACTGCAGAGCGATCCTTATACGGACAAGGACGCTGAGACGTTGTCAGGATTTGGAATCTGAGGAATGCGGATTTCGGAAATTCGAAATCGACAATCGGAAATCCGCAATCCGCAATTCGCAATCCGCAATCAGGATTGATATGTCAACTTCCACGCAGCACGAGCCAGTGATGCTGAACGAGGTGCTCCATTATCTGGCGTGCCGGCGTGGGGGCACTTATGTCGATTGTACTGTTGGCCTCGGTGGTCACTCTGAAGCCGTTCTCAGAGAAATCGGTCCAGATGGGTTTCTGATCGGTGTGGACCGCGACGACCACGCTTTACAACTGGCTCGGGAACGGTTAACCAACGGCCGCCGCGTTAAGCTTTTCCACGAGAATTTCAAAAACCTGCCCCTGATTTTGAACAACCTCCACGTCTCCGAGGTGGATGGCATCCTTTTGGACCTCGGGGTCTCGTCCCTCCAATTGATGTCCCCGCAACGCGGCTTCAGTTTCACGACTGAAGGTCCCCTAGACATGCGTATGGATACGACGCAGAAGCTTACGGCGGCCGACCTGGTTCAACAATTAGCGGAAGAGGAACTGGCAGAGATCTTTTATAAGTACGGCGAAGAGAAAAAATCCAAGCAGATTGCCCGCCGGATCGTGAGGCAGCGGGATATCGAGCCGATCACCACGACCGGGCAGCTGGCGAGGATCGTTCAGTCTGTCATCAAGTTCGGCAAGAAACGGATTCATCCAGCGACGCGTGTTTTCCAGTCATTGCGCATTGCCGTCAACGACGAACTCAAGGGTCTGAAGGAGTTCATAGCTGATGCCATTCGATTCCTCAAGGGCGGTGGCCGCATGGTGGTCATCGCTTTTCACTCTTTAGAAGATCGAATTGTTAAGACCGAATTCAACCTGCTCAGCGGCAAGTGTGTGTGCTTTCGTCCCGCTGAAGAATGTAACTGCCCAAGAAAAAAGGTGGTTCGGTTATTGACAAGGAAGCCGGTGCAGCCGACGGAGGAGGAGGTTCACCGGAATCCCCGGTCCCGCAGTGCAAAGCTTCGCTCGGTGGAGAAGCTATGAACTGCGGGACCTCTTTTGATTTCGGATAGCGGATTGCGAATTGCGGATTTCGGATTTCGGATTTCGGATTGGAAATGAAACATCATTCGTTTCTGAAGGATTCTCAAGGCGGAAGCTGGAACGCTCCCCGCGGAGTATTCTCTTTGGACAATCCACATTCGGCAGTCCGCATTCAATGAATCCGCAATCCGAAATCTGAAATCCGAAATGACACGGGGCCCAAGGGAAAAAGTCATGAGGGATTTTCATCGTCAGCGATTTGAGAACAGAGCCGCCATAAAGACCTCCGCAAAATTGGGCGTCTGCGAGATCTGCAGGTATATCCTGGTCGCCGGCGCCATGGCCGCGCTGGTGATTACCTATTCGTGGATTCGGTCCGAAATCATTTCTCTCGGCTATCAGATCCAGGAGATCAAGCACGACACTGCCGTGCTTAAAGAGCAGCGACAGGCGCTCATGCTCGAACAGGCCGCTTGCAAGTCGCCCCAGCGGATCGATCAGTATGCCCGCGAACAACTGGGCCTGATTCCTGCGAATTCGGCCCAGGTGATTTTTGTCCGAGACCGTGAAGTTCTTCCAGAGCACGAAATTCTGGCGGAATCCATCTTACCTGGATCGATTACCTCAAAGGAAACACGACAGTGAAGATCTTATATTGGACCGATTGACGACGTTTTAATGTCGAAAGCCCAAACGGGTTAGCAGGTTAGCAGGTTAGCAAGTGAGCAGGTTAGCAAGTTAACAGATTGCGCCAACCTTCAACCTGATAACCTGCCAACCTGCTAACCGGCTAACCTGCTGCGACCCGCGACCTTCGGCCTTCGACTTAGAAAAAGGCGCTCCTCCTCATGCGGAATGATTTCAATCCACATCGCGTCTTCGGCTTGGCTGTGCTGTTTCTGTTCTGGGCGCTGGTAATTCTTTGCCGGCTCGTCCAACTCCAGGTCTTCCAACACGAGATCCTGTTTCAGAAGGCGCAACAGCAACAGCAAGGGTACGTCGAGATCACTCCCCGCCGCGGAGACATCCTTGACCGGAACCTGGAAGAGCTGGCCGTAAGCGTCGCCATGGATTCCGTGTATTGCAATCCCAAGGAACTGGAAGATCCCTGGCTGGCAGCTCAGCAGTTGGGGTCCATCCTCGGCCTCCAGCAAGAGAGCCTGCATGAAAAGATTCTCGCCGGTCCCCGTTTTGTTTACGTGAAAAGGAAGATTACGCCCCGCGAAGGGGAACAAATGCGGGCCCTAGGATTGCGGGGTGTCTATTTTCAAAAGGAGAGCAAGCGCTTTTACCCCAGCCAGGAACTGGCCTGCCACGTCATTGGCTTTGTTGGAACCGACAATACCGGACTGTCGGGCATCGAGTATCTGCTGGAGAGGGAAATCCGCGGAGATGCGCGCAAGGTTGCCGTCGCCCAGGATGCCAAACGTCAAATCCTGTTTGGAGTTCCAGACGAGACCTCAGCCGGTAATGTAGTAGTGTTGAATATTGATAAGAATATCCAGTACATCGCCGAGCAACAACTGGGCGCCGCAATAGGAAAATTTCAGGCTGCAGGAGGCGCTGCCATCGTACTGAACCCCTATACGGGGGAAGTTCTGGCAATGGCTTCTGCCCCCTCCTTTAATCCCAATCAGTTTGGATCGGCGACACCGGAGGCCAGGCGCAATCGCGCAATCCTGGACACGTACGAGCCTGGCTCCACCTTCAAGCTGGTAACGGCCTCAGCCGCGCTGGAGGAGAAGGTTGTTCAGCCACAGGAAACGATCAACTGCGCGGTGGGAACCGTTTTCCTCGGAGGCAAAGTTTTTCGCGAAGCCCACAGCTCCTACGGCATCTTGACATTCAATGAAATCCTGGCCAAGTCCAGCAACGTCGGAAGCATCAAGCTTGGCCTGAGGTTGGGGGAGGAACGGTTTTATCAATACATCAAGAAGTTCAATTTTGGCCGGCAAACGGGAGTGGAGCTTCCTGGCGAACAGAGCGGCCTTCTCCGGCCACCAGAAAGCTGGTCGAAACTTTCCATCGGGGCTATTTCCATCGGGCAAGAAATCGGCGTCACTCCACTTCAAATAGCCTGCGCCTTTGCCGCGGTTGCCAACGGCGGAGAGTGGGTACAGCCTCACATCGTCAATCGAATTCTTGGACCCGATGGCTCGTTGATACAGCTTCAAAAACCGCAACGCCACCGGGTGATCAGCAGTGAGACGGCCGAAAGGATTCGCTCCGCCCTCAGCCTGGCGGTGGAGGAAGGCACCGGCAAACTGGCAAAGCCATACGGGTACAGCGCCGCCGGCAAAACCGGCACAGCACAGAAATTCATCGACGGCGCCTATTCTCATACCCGTTATATCGCTTCTTTTGCCGGCTTTGCCCCCGTCGAAGCTCCCGCGATCGTGACGCTTGTCATGATCGACGAACCCAAGGGCGCTATTTACGGTGGTTCGGTCGCTGCGCCCGTATTCAAGGAAATCATGGAACGTTCGCTGGTTCAGCTCAAGGTCCCGCAAAAGAAGGAGGTACTGCAGTTTGCCCAATCATTAAGGCGGCAGCCTCCAGAAGCCACTGGCTCCGCTGATGATGGTCTTTCTACGGAAGAAAGCGAAACCATCGATATCCAGCGGGTCATTGAAACCGCCTTGCGCGAGGAACCGGCGCTTCGGGCCAGCATGCAAAAGGGATTCGTGACCCTGGCGCTGGAAGATAGCTTGCAGCGATTGCCTGATTTCTCGGGAAAGAGCGTCCGTGACGTTGCTCGAATCTCCTCCCGGTTGGGACTGAAACTGAAGGTGACCGGAACAGGCCGGGCCGTCGCGCAACGTCCGGCCGCCGGAAGCGTCATTTACGAAGACACGGTGTGCGAGGTGTTTTTTAACTTTCAACCTACGACGGTCAGGACCTCATTTGATCTTGAACGAACTGTTCCAAGGGATTGAAGTGCGGCAAGTAACAGGCGATACAGCACGAGAAGTTGTGGGCTTGGCTTACGATTCTCGATCGGTCCAGCCCGGGTTCCTCTTTTTTGCCATAGAGGGATTTGAGATGGATGGGAACCGGTTTGTGCCCGATGCCGTCGACCGCGGCGCGACCGCGATCGTTTCCCAGCGCCCATTTGCCGGGCCGCCAGCCGCGGTTGGTAGAGATGCCACGGTGGGACGTCTCTACCGAGATGTCACGTGGATTGAGGTTGCCGACGCGCGCGCGAGCATGGCTTCTATTGCGGCAAACTTCTACTCGCACCCCAGCCGGCAACTTCAAGTGGTGGGAGTCACCGGAACCAATGGGAAAACGACCACCACATTCGTGCTGGACTCGATTTTTCGCGCCTCCGGCTCCAAGACGGCCGTCTTGGGAACGATTGACATGAAGCTGGGAGACGAGCGAATCGCCGCAGAACGCACTACCCCTGAGTCCCCCGACATTCAAAAATTTCTGCGCCGCGCGGCCGACGCCGGCTGCCGCTTCGCAAGCATGGAGGTCTCCTCGCATGCGCTCCAACTGCGGCGCAGCGACGCGCTTAATTTTCGCGCCGCGATTTTCACCAATCTGTCGCAGGATCATCTCGACTTTCATCACACTTTTGAAAACTACTACGCAGCCAAACGGAGGTTCTTCGTGGACCGGACGTTTGGCGATCCGGTATGTGTCATCAACCGCGATGATTCTTACGGGCGGCGGCTGTGGAGCGAAGTAAATCGCCGCAAGGTGAGCTACGGGCTGAACGCCGACAACGATTTTCATCCACGCGAGCTTAGCTGCACTCAGGCAGGCATTTCGTTTCAGTTGGCGGCGAAGCGCCACGTTTCCATTCAATCAGCCCTGGTGGGAGCGCCCAACGTGTACAACATCCTGGCAGCCTGTGCCGCTGCTTTTGAGCTGGGCGTTGAGTGTGAAGCAATTCGCACCGGTGTGCGAGACATGCAGCTGGTTCCAGGACGGATGGAGCGCATTCCCAATGACCGCGGGCTGAACGTGTTTGTCGATTATGCGCATACCGATGACGCCTTGAAAAACGTGCTGCAGCTTGCCCGGCCATTCACCGCCGGCCGGCTGATTGTCCTTTTTGGGTGCGGCGGCGATCGCGATCGAACCAAGCGGCCGCTGATGGGCAAGGCGGCCGCGCAGCATGCCGATTTGGTGGTGCTCACATCCGATAATCCGAGAACCGAGGATCCCGACTCCATCCTGGATGACGTCGAGCCGGCGTTGAAAGCTGCGTCGACGCCTTATGTTCGCATCCGCGATCGGCGCGAAGCCATTGAACATGCGATACGGCAGGCAAGGGAAGGCGACACTGTAATCCTGGCGGGGAAAGGCCACGAAGAGTATCAAGTCATCGGCACTGCGAAAATCCGCTTTTCGGACCGAGATGAGGCCCGCGCGCTGCTGAAGGAAAAATCGTGACCACGGAACAGGTAATGCGCGCGCTGGATGCAAAGCTCGTTGGCGCCCGACCGCCTGCGATTTCCGGATTTTCCATAGACAGTCGCACGCTCCAGCCCGGGGACCTGTTTTTTGCCATTAAGGGCCCTCGGTTCGATGGCCATGACTTTCTTTATTCAGTTTTTCAGAAGGGAGCGGCGGCAGCGGTGGTGTCCGAGCTGAAACCGGAGATTTCCCCCAGCAACTCTCTGCTGCGGGTCGACGACACGACGGTAGCGCTGCAGAAGTTGGCCCGTCAATATCGCCAATTGTGGGGGAAAACGGTGATCGCCGTGACCGGCAGCACTGGAAAAACCACCACGAAGACATTCATCGCCTCTGTTCTGCACTCCCGCTTTAAAGTCTTTTCCAATCCGGGAAACCTGAACAACCATTACGGTCTTCCACTCTCGCTACTGCGAATGCCGGAAGATAGTGATGTGGCGGTGCTGGAGATGGGAATGTCGGCGCTGGGCGAAATCGCCACACTGAGCTGCATCTGCGAGCCCAATATCGGAGTGATCACCAACGTGCAGCCTGTCCATCTGGAGTTCTTCGAGTCGTTGGAGCAGATTGCGCAGGCAAAAGCTGAACTGGCCAGCTACTTGGAAGGAAGGGGAACCTGGGTATACAACGCTGACGATCAGTTACTGGCCGGGCGAGCGGAAAGCTTCCGCGGCGATAAGATCGGGTTTGGCATTGCACAATCGGCCAGCGTGCGGTCGGAAAATATTCGCGTGGTGGACCTGCATCGGACGGAGTTCGATCTGCTGATGGGGCGATCTCGACTCAAGGTGGTCCTTCCCGTTGCCGGCAAATACTTCGTCTACAATTTCCTGGCTGCCGCTGCCGTGGCGTCACTGATGGGGCTGACTGCCGAAGAAGTTGCAGCGCGCTCCGCGTCTCTCAGTCCCGCGCCGATGCGCGGGCGCATTATTCGCCTGAAGCACTCAGCCACCGTTATCGACGATTCTTACAACTCCAATCCGGCGGCCCTCCATGAAGTCGCGACGTCTGCGTCCGTGCTGGGCGGATACTCGAGGCGCGTTGCCGTGGTAGGTGAAATGCTGGAGTTGGGAGCGCGAAGCAAAGAGTTTCACTTCAACGCGGGTCTGGAGTTGGCGCAGATGGGCTACGATTGGGTTATCGGCGTGCGCGGCCATGCGGCTGAAATCTGCGCGGGAGCGCGCCAGGGTGGCGCAGCCGATGCCCAGGTTCGATTCTTTTCAGACAGCGAAAGTGCGGCGGAATTTGTCGCTCCGTTCTGTTCCAGTGGAGACTTGCTGCTGGTGAAGGGTTCGCGTGGTGTCCACATGGAGAAAGTGGTCGAGCGCCTGGTAGCCGAATACGGAGGAGCAGAGGCATCGTGATCTACCATCTGCTCTATCAGTTTCATCAGGAGTTCACGCCGCTGAACGTATTTCGCTATATCACCTTTCGCACGGCCTATGCCTCTATGACGGCGCTGATGTTGAGCCTCATTCTGGGGCCATGGATGATCCACCGGTTGAAGGAGTTTCAGATCGGCCAGTACATCCGCGAGGAAGGACCGGCCAGCCACCAAACCAAGGCGGGAACTCCGACGATGGGGGGCGTGCTCGTGGTGGTGAGCGTGCTGGTGCCGACGCTGCTTTGGGCGGATCTCACCAATCTCTATGTCTGGATAGCCATGGGAGCCTTCTTCCTGTTTGGGTTCATTGGATTTCTGGACGACTATTTGAAAACGATCCACAAGCGGTCTCTGGGACTGACGGCGCGAGCCAAGCTGGTCAGCCAGGTGCTGGTAGCCGAAGCGGTGGCCGGAATTCTGGTCATTCTGCACCAGCACGGGCTGTACAGCGTGAAACTGAGTGTGCCCTTCTTCAAGAAATTTACACCGTTGATGGATCTCCCCATCGCCGGCTACCCTACCTATCTGCCACTAATTCTGTTCGTGATACTGGTAATCGTCTTCTCCTCAAATGCGGTGAACCTTACTGACGGCCTGGACGGCCTGGCGGCGGGCTCCATAGTGATTGCAGCATCGGCATTGACAGTTCTCACTTATGTGACCGGCCACGCGACGTTCGCCATTTACCTGGACCTGATCAAGAATGTTTACGTCAGCGAGCTGACGATCTTTTGCGGCTCCATCGTGGGCGCCAGCATCGGCTTCCTCTGGTACAACTGCTACCCGGCGGAAATTTTCATGGGCGACGTGGGCGCGATGGGTCTTGGCGGGGCCATCGGAACAGTGGCCGTCTTAATCAAACAAGAGCTGCTGCTCCCGTTCATTGGAGGGATATTTGTTATCGAAGCGCTTTCGGTGATTCTGCAAGTCAGTTCATACAAGATGCGGGGCAAGAGGATATTCCGCATGGCGCCCCTGCACCATCATTTTGAGTTGGCGGGATGGAGAGAGCCCAAGGTAGTGGTTCGATTTTGGATTATTGCGCTGATATTCGCCCTGTTCAGCCTTACTACATTGAAGCTGCGGTGATGAGAAATGGATTTGGCAGGCAAAACGATTTTGGTCATCGGACTGGCAAGAACAGGTCTGGCCGCAGCGCGCTTCCTTCTAAATCGAGGGAGCGATCTGTTGATCTTCGACGACAAGACAGAGAGCGAACTTGGAGAACAGGTCGCGCAAGTCAGGGCGATCGCAGCATGCGACCCATACCGGGTGAATCTCTGTTTGGGAGGGACCTCTGTGCGGACGTTCGCCGGGCTCGATCTGGTGGTGCTCAGCCCAGGAGTGCCCCTTTCCCATCCGACAGTGCAAGCCGCAGCCGGCGCGGGGGTCCCCATAATTTCGGAAATCGAGTTGGCGTATCGGTTTCTGAAAGGAAAAATCGTAGCCATCACCGGCTCCAATGGAAAAACGACGTGTACCACAATGATCGGCGCCATTCTGAAAATGAAATATTCGAAGGTATTCGTGAGCGGCAACATTGGACCGCCGCTGATAGATCAGTTAGAGGCGGAGGACGAGAGCAGCTGGCACGCCGTCGAACTGTCGAGCTTCCAGCTGGAAAGCGTCGATCAGTTTCGCGCGGACGTGGCCGTAATGCTCAATCTGACACCTGACCACATCGATCGTTACGGAAACATGGAGCGCTATGCAACGGCAAAAGAACGGATATTCAGAAACCAGCGCGCCACAGACGCGGCCATCCTGAATGCAGACGATCCTCTGGTGGCCGCGATGGCGCCTCGCTTGCAGGCGCGAATTTTCTGGTTTAGCAGGCAGCGGCCCGTGCAGGAAGGAGTTTTTGCCGCGCTTGAAACGATCTGGATGAAAGCAAGAGGCAGAGAGCAGCAGATTTTGAGGATTTCAGAAATTCCGCTGCGGGGCAGCCACAATGTCGAGAACGTTCTGGCCTGCGCGGCAGCGGGAATTGCCGCGGGAGTCGCGCCCGGCCAGATTGCCGACGCAGTGCGCCGTTTCGAGCCGGTTGAGCATCGCCTCGAATATGTCGATGCTATTGATGATGTCGCGTTCTTCAACGACTCAAAGGCCACTAATGTCGAGTCCGCAATGAAGGCCCTGGAGGCCTTCAGCGAGCCATTGCGGGTGATTATGGGCGGACGCGACAAGGGGGCTGATTTTTCAACATTGCGCCGCTCGCTAACGCCGCGAGTGAAGGAGTTGATTCTGATTGGAGAAGCGGCGTCAAAGATCGAGAAGGCTCTGGGAGACCTTGTTCCTGCCAGGCGCGCTGCTGATATGGAAGAGGCGGTACGGGTTGCATTTCAGCACGCCCGGCCGGGCGACGTAGTTCTGCTTGCGCCGGCCTGCGCAAGCTTCGACATGTTTCGGAATTTTGAAGAACGGGGGAAAGTTTTCAAGGCCGCGGTCTTGAAGTTGAAGCAAACTGGTTGACGAAGTGACATTCCGCCTTGAGCTTGGTGTGTTTGTGCGGCTATTTCAATTGGGCGCTGAACAGCCGACCACGTTCATGTTCACGAGCACGTCAACGTCCACGACTACGACCAATCGAACCGTGAGCGATGTGTATTTTTCGTCGGCGTAGGCGTGGACGTGCTCGTGATCGTGAACGTGGTCGTGATCGGCTTTTGTCGGGTTGCATTTAGGGGACTGAAGATGGCAGGAACGCCACTAGTGGTTGGGGCAAACGGAGCGATTGGAAATTTTCGGAGCGCGCCGGTGTCCAGACCGCGAAATCCACAGCGTTCCTGCTCTTCTGACAAAGTGCTGCTCTGGATCAGCATCAGTTTGTTGTTCTTCGGCTTGGCGATGGGGTACAGCGCCTCGATGGTCATGGCCAGGGAAGAACATGGCAGCAGCTCCTACTTTTTCATAAAGCAGGCAATTTTTGCCGCCGGGGCTCTTCTCCTCATGTTTGCTGCAATGAAGATCGACTACCGCAAGTTGAATTCAGCGCGGTTCTTGTTTCCGGCGCTGGCAGTGGCTCTGGTCGCTCTAATATCGGTCTTTTATTTTACCGCCGTCAACGGGGCCTGTCGCTGGATACGGATCGGCGCTGTCTCTTTGCAGCCGTCTGAGTTTGTCAAAGTTCTGCTGATCATTTTCGTGTCGTTCTACCTGAGCCGCAGGCAGGACGTGATTAACAACTGGCTCAAGGGGCTGTTGCCCTGCTGGGCAGTGATTGCTCTGTTCTGCGGCGCAATTCTTAAAGAGCCGGACTTAGGAACAACGACCTTCATCCTTATATCAACAGCCATTCTGCTGTGTGTCGCCGGACTGCGATTCCGTTATCTGCTGCTCGCTCTCATCACGGCGATTCCGGTAATGTATTTGTTGGTCTTCCGAGTCGCTTATCGCCGCAATCGAATTCTTGCGTTTTTGAATCCATTCGAAAATCCGCTGGGAATCGGGTACCAGATTCGCCAGTCTCTAATTACAGTGGGAAGCGGAGGGTTTTGGGGAGCGGGCCTGGCAAACGGCAAACAGAAACTGTTTTTCCTCCCCATGCCTCACACCGATTTCATCTATGCCGTAATTGGCGAAGAGTTGGGCTTGTGGGGTTGTGCCCTGGTGTTGCTGTTGTTTCTGCTGTTTTTCTGGCGCGGGCTGCGGATAGCGCTGAGAACCCGGGATCCTTTTGGGCAATACATGGCGCTGGGACTAACCAATCTGGTAGTCGTGCAGGCGCTGATCAATGTCAGTGTGGTGCTCAGCCTGATGCCGAATAAGGGATTGCCGCTTCCCTTCATCAGCATGGGTGGGTCCTCTCTGATGGCGACTTTATTGTGCGTAGGTCTGCTGTTGAATATTTCGTCTCACATGGATGACCGCATTGAGTTGTAAATGGAATGGAAGCGGCCGCTGCGTTTGCTGATCGCCGGAGGTGGCACAGGAGGGCACATTTTCATGGGCATCTCCCTGGCTGAAGAATGGAAGAAGAGAGGGGAAAAGAACGAAGTGCTGTTTGTTGGAGCTCGTGGCCGTCTGGAAGAGACACTGGTGCCTCGCGCGGGGATTCGGCTGGAGTTGCTCAAAGTGTTTCAACTGAAGGGCCTCCCTGCCGCGCAACGGGCGAAGAATTTCTTCAAGCTGCCTGGGCCGTTGTTTCGATGCATGCAAATTAACCGCAGTTACCGGCCGGATGTCGCAATCGGAGTCGGAGGATACTCGTCCGGGCCGGCGATTCTGGCCGCGAGCCTCCAAAGGATACCGACCATAATTGTTGAGCCCAACGCTAAACCGGGGATCACCAACCGCTGGCTGTGTCCCTGGATTCGCCTGGCGGCGGTGGCTTTTCCGGAAGCGGAGCAGTACTTCGGCCGGAAAACGCGCCTTACAGGAATTCCGGTAAGGAAGGAATTTTTTTACCGCGCAGAGCCCGCGCCGGTCCTCAGGCTTCTGATTTTCGGCGGCAGCCAGGGAAGCCGGGCGATCAATGCCGCTGCCGCACAGGCTGTTCCGCTGTTGAAGGCGGAGATCTCAGATCTGAGAGTGGTTCATCAGACAGGACCGGGAGAGTTTGAGCTATATCGGAAGTACCAGACGAGTTGGTGGAAGGTTGTTCCTTTTATTGAAGACATGGCAGGAGAGATGTCCAGCGCAACTGTCGTGGTTTGCCGTGCCGGCGCATCAACGTTGGCCGAGCTGGCGGCTGCAGGGAAATGCTCTCTGCTGATCCCTTTTCCTTTTGCCGCGGACGATCATCAGACCGTGAATGCCCGCAGCTTGGCCAAGCGCGGCTCGGCGCGTCTTTTACCTCAGAGTGAGTTGGACGGCCAGAGTCTGTTTCGGAGCCTTCTTGAGCTGTTTCGTGATCCGGAACAGCGAAGCAGGATGGAGACTGCGGTGCGCCAGTTCTCCAATCCAAAGAGCGCACAAAAGATTATTGATATGGCGCTGGATAGCATCGATGGGATCGAGAGTTAGGCGATGTTGGAAGCTAACGCGCGTGTGCACTTTGTCGGAGCTGGAGGTATCGGCATGAGCGCGCTTGCGCTGCTGCTCAGGCAGATGGGACATACCGTTTACGGGAGCGATCTGAAATCATCGCCTCAGACAAAGAGACTGCAGCAGCACGGGGCCGCGATCTTCATCGGCCCGCATGATGCGCGCAACCTCCGCGATACGGATCTGGTGGTTGTAAGCTCGGCAGTGAACTCTGACAATCCGGAACTCGTTGAAGCAAGGAAGCGGGGAATCAGCATCATCCATCGCAGTGAGCTGCTGGCGGAGCTGATGCGGAAAAAAAAAGGAATCGCCGTCGCCGGCTCGCACGGCAAAACTACCACCACCGCCATGATTTCGATGCTGCTGGTAGATGCCGGGATGGATCCAACTTGTTTGGTAGGAGGCGTTGTGGCCCAGCTGGGCAGCAATGCAAGGCTGGGCTCCGGCGATTACCTGGTTGCGGAAACTGACGAGAGCGATCGGTCGTTTCTGCGGCTCTTCCCGCAAGTGGCGGTGATTACCAATATCGATTTGGAGCACATGGTGGCCTACCAGAGCGAAGCAGACCTCATGAAGGCTTTCCAGGAATTCGCCAATAAGCTCCCCGATCCTTCTCGCTGCGTCGTATGCAGCGATGACCATCGCGTGCGGCGCATTTTGCCGGGAATTGGCGGGCAACCCGTCACCTACGGCTTCAGGCCCCCGGCTCAATTGGCAGTTGAAGGCCTCGAGCATCGCTTTGAAGGCAGTAAGTTTCGCGTAGTGCATGAAGGCCGGTCCTGGGGTGAAGTGAGCTTGAATATTCCCGGGGTGCACAATGTTTTGAACTCTCTGGCGGCTATTGGCGTTTCTCTTCTCCTCGGGATCGTGCCGCAGGTAACGATCGAGTCTCTGGCGCGGTTTCGCGGTGTGGGGCGGCGCCTGGAAAAGAAAGGTAGCAGCGCCGGTGTGGTTTTTTACGATGATTACGGTCATCACCCTACTGAAATTTGCGCCACACTGGCCGCGGCTAAAGAATCCGGAAGGCGGCTGATAGTGATATTTCAGCCGCATCGATACACCCGGACCCGAGATGCCTTTGCGGGATTCGCGGAATGTTTCAAGGAGGCCGATGTTTTGTTCCTGGTGAATATTTACTCAGCCGGTGAGCCGCCCCTGCCTGGGATTGATTCAGTGCGGCTGGCGGAAGAAATCTCCAAGGCCGGCCATCCTGCCGCTCGATTTGTGGAAGAGGACACAGTGGACGACGAGGTTTGCCGAATTCTTCGCCAGGGCGATCTGGTTCTGACCGTCGGCGCTGGCGATGTCTATCGCGTCGGTGAATCGATTTTGAAAAAGTGGGAGCGACAACATGGCTACAGGACGTGACCTTGAAGAGCTACACCTGAGGCGACAGAAGATGCGCGACATTAAGCGGAATCGTGACGGGCGATCGTTTTCGAGGAGAATACTGATTTGGACTGCGCGCGCCTTTCTTTTCTTGCTGCTGGGAGGTCTGGCGATTACGCTGTGCCGCTTTGTCTTGAGCAGCAAAATGCTTGAGTTGAAGGAAGTAGAAGTTCTAGGAGGAAGCCGGGCGGACGTGGGCGAGATCCAGCGCGTGTTGCATCAAGAATTTCATCGCAATCTTTATGGTATTCGGCTGCAGAAAGTACAGGGGTTCCTCGAATCACAGGCTTGGGTGCGGTCGGCTCAGGTGCGCCGAGTATTTCCTAACCGGTTGAAGATTCTTCTGGCAGAGCAACGTCCGGTAGCGCTGGCCAAAATTGAAAGCGAACTCTTTCTGGTAGATCGGTACGGTGTCGTCTTGGAGCCTTACGGTCCAAAATTTCAGCATTTCGATCTGCCTGTAGTCCGAGGTCTGGAGAATTCGACACAAGAGAACGTTTCAGCCAATAACCGGATCAAAATGGACACGTTGATGGAAGTACTGAGTGAGTTCGATTCGGGCGCGCAGCGGCTTTCAGACAAGATCTCCGAAATCGACGTCAGCGATCCTACGCGGGTCGCAGTAGTTCCGCAGGACCATCCGATAAAGGTCTTGCTCGGAGATACAGACTACCGAGAGCGGTTTCAAACTTATCTTTCCAAAATATCTTTGATGGAGGATTTGACTTCAAAATACGGAGCCCTGGATTCTGTCGACTTAAGTGTCAAACACAAGATCATTTTTCACGCGAAAAGCGGTGCCGGATCAAGCATTAACGTGAAGACCGAGCAACGTGGCTAAGAACGCGAGAAAGAATTTTTAAGGACTGACATGAAACTGGCAAAAAAGACCAATCTGGTTGGCGGATTGGATATCGGGACTTCCAAGATTTGCACCATGATTGGGGAAGTCGATTGCGACGCGATCGATGTTCTGGGAGTGGGAGTTTCGACCACTGAAGGTTACAAACGAGGCGTCGTTACGAGCGTCGCCGAGCTGGTTGCCGCAGTCCGCCAATCAGTGCAGGCTGCAGAGCAGGAAGCCGGGGCGCCCATTCAATCCGTCTTTGTGACCGTGCCGGGAAGCCCGATACAGGGGATCAACACCACGGGTTTGATCACGGTGAAGAACAAGACGCACGAAGTCAGCCAGGAAGATATACATGACGTTATCGAGGCTGCAAAGCATTTTGAGGTCCCTCAGGGCATGGTCATCATCCACGTGCTGCCGCAAGAATTCGCTTTAGACGGCCAGAACGGTGTTACCGACCCGCTGGGAATGATGGGAGAACAGATGGGAGTGCGCATCCATGCGATGCTAAATGCCGGCGCCGCTGTTCAGAACATCATCAATGTTGTGAACAAGAGCGGCTTGGTTGTCGCCGGCACGGTGATGCCTCAACTGGCTTCCGCGTCGGCCGTCTTGACCCAGGACGAGAAGGAATTGGGAACGGCCGTTATTGACGTCGGCGGAGGCAGCAGTGACATTGCGGTTTTTTTTAAAGGCAGTCTTTGGCACTCAGACAGCATTCCCATGGGAGGCAACCATTTTACAAAAGACATCGCCGTCGGATTGCGAACACCGCTGGCCGAGGCGGAGAAATTGAAGAAGGAACAGGGGTGCGCTGACGCCTCGCTGGTGGCGCTGGAGGAACTGCTCGAGGTCAATTCCATCGGCGGCACCAATATTCGCCTGATCAGCCGCGAAATGCTTTGCCAGGTGATCCAGGCTCGTGCCGAGGAACTGTTCAGTTTGGTGAACAAGAAGCTGGATGCCTGGCAGTGCCGTCGTGAGTTGGTTGCGGGAGTGGTCATCAGCGGTGGGATGTCCCTTCTGGAGGGCATGGACGCTGTCGCCGAGCGCGTTCTGGGCATGCCGGTACGGGTCGGTTCATCTACCGAGTTGGCGAACTTGGGAGAGTGGGCAAACCCGGCCTATGCGGCCACCGCAGGTCTGTTGCTTTACGCTCAAAGCATGCAGAAGGGAAGCGACCAGAAAGTTGTTGGATCCGCTATTTCCTCCGGTTTGCTCGAGAGGGCCTCAGGAAAGATGCTTCATTGGTTTCTGCAGTTGGTGTAGCGATGGAAGTGGGCAGCGATCAGCCGTCAGCTATCAGCTTTCAGCCTCCAGCGATCAGTCAGCGATCAGGAGGTCGCGTCCGCTATTGGCTAGTTTTGCTTGGTGCACATGTTCACAATTCGGTCAAGATTTGAAACTTCTGGAATTTCGGAGAGACGGCCTGAGGGCCGTCTCTTTTGAGTCACAAATCCCTGAGACGGCCCTCAGGCCGTCTCTCCGCTAATCGCCGGCATTAGGTCGTTCGCTAGCTAATAGCTGATGGCTGAAACTAAAAACATTAGGAGGTTTGATGCAAAGAGACCGAGTAAAGGACGAAGACATGAACATTCGTTTCGCTTTCGATGAGGGTCCTACCAATGGCGCTCGAATCAAAGTTGTGGGCATCGGAGGAGGAGGTGGAAATGCAGTCAATCGGATGATTGAGTCAGGAATAGAGGGTGTCGAGTTTATTTCGGCTAATACCGACCTTCAGGCGCTCCGGACATCGCTGGCTCCTGTCAAGCTGCAGCTTGGTTCCCGCCTCACCAAAGGATTGGGAGCGGGCGCCAATCCGGAAGTGGGACGTCAGGCGGCTTTGGAAGACACCGAGAAGATCATCGAATTGGTTGACGGCGCCGACATGGTCTTTATCACCGCCGGACTAGGAGGAGGCACGGGAACCGGAGCGGCTCCGATTATTTCGAGCCTGGCATCAGAGTTGAGCGCTTTGACGGTTGCCGTTGTGACCAAACCTTTCCACTTTGAGGGCAAGCGGCGCATGGTGCAGGCGGAAACCGGATTGACTGAATTGAAGGAATCGGTG
The DNA here is from genome assembly GCA_036505615.1 of Acidobacteriota bacterium. Lineage (GTDB taxonomy): Bacteria > Acidobacteriota > UBA6911 > JACQSX01 > JACQSX01 > DASXTB01. The sequence goes on along the minus strand of DASXTB010000021.1, from coordinate 8,217 downwards.
GATACGGTGATCACTATTCCCAACGAAAGATTGTTGCACACAGTAGAATCGGGAACGACACTGCAGGATGCTTTTAGAATCGCAGATGATATTTTGCGGCAGGCCGTGCAGGGAATTTCCGACCTGATTACAGTCACAGGGGTAATCAATCTCGATTTTGCGGACGTCAAAACGATCATGACTGGCATGGGGATGGCGCTGATGGGCACCGGCGTGGCCTGGGGTGAAAACCGTGCCGTTGTGGCGGCACAAAAGGCGATCAACAGTCCATTGCTGGAAGAAACATCCATCCAGGGCGCTAAAGGAGTTCTGATCAACATCACCGGCAGCCACACAATGACGCTGCAGGAAGTGAGCGAGGCCACACGAATCATTCAGGAGTCGGCCGACGGGGAAGCCAATATCATCTTCGGATCGGTGTTTGATGATTCCATGGAGGACAGAATAAAGATCACAGTGATCGCCACTGGATTTGATCGGCCGCGATCCCGGGCGGACGCGCCGGTCGCGGACAAACGCAGGCCCAACTCCATCTATTCATTTGATCGAAATCTGGAGCGAAGGTTATCCGAACCGGAAGCGGCCGTGGTACCGGAGGGAGAAAATGCTTTCGACGTACCGGCGTTCCTGAGAAAGAAGGTTGAGTAGCTGTATAGAGCACTCCTGTCCTTTAGCAATTCCCGTTTTGGGCAGATTTAAAAAAATAAAAAAAAATTGTTCTTGACGTACGCCTGCGTACAGACTAAATTAAATCGCAAGCTTATAAGAATCGTAACCTGTACGAGAATCTATCCAACTGTAGAGCCCTTTTTCGTAGCAAAAGAAGGGCCGAAGACGACAAAGGCGACTCAAGCCGAAAGGTTTCGAGAAGCAACGCTGGGGACCTACGTTCGGATCACTGAATAGGGTCCTCCCAGCTACCGAACTTAGGGGGCATCACCGAAAAGGGCAACCCCATTCGAAAGAGTGGGCACGCAAAGCTTAGGGCCTAACTCCCTCCTCAGGACAGGGCCGCCGAAGCTGCCGAAGTGCGTTTGTTTGCTATCGGCGGTGCTGCGGCCATCGCACACCATAAATTCCTAAAGAGTTCCACCTGGAGGATTTAGTAAATGGCGCGCACGACACGTAGTACGTGCCTTTTCTGGAGCGCCGTTGTTTTCGCAGTTGCAAGCCTGAGTGCCTCCGCATTCGCGGGTCGGTCGGCGGGCGAAGATCCCCAAACTCTCATCGAGCGGCGTTTGTCGCCAGAAGTTCTGGTCGACTTGGTTGCCGGTGTGCGCAGCGGAGATACGCATCGAACCGTCCAGGTCATCGTTCAATTCGAAAACAATCCGCGGATGGCAGATACCGATCGAGAAATGCGGTCTCGGGAGCGTGAGTTGTTCATTGAATCCATGGGCGGCCGCGCTTTCAAACACCTGCCGATCATCGACGCGCTTGCCATAGAGGTGCCTCTGGAAAGGCTGATTGATCTAGCGCATCAACAGGGTGTTGTTCGAATCTCCTCGGACGCTATTGTCAGGGTAAATGCTGATTTTGACCCAAGCCTGACGGTTCAGACGACCGGAGCAGACCAGGCTCAGTCAGCGCTGGGACTTACCGGCAAGGGCGTCGCAGTGGCAGTGATCGACAGCGGTGTCGACACTCGCTTTGGACTTCAAATCAAGGTTGCGGAGGACTTTACACGTCCGGATCCGGAGAATCGCAATAAAGATAAGTATGGCCATGGATCTCATGTGGCCGGGATCATTGCAGCCAATCTTAAAGGATCCAGTGCCGGATTTAGCGGAATGGCTCCAGATGCGGAACTGATCGCTCTCAAGGCCATTGGAGACGACGGTTCAGGCCGTGCCAGCGACGTTATCGATGCCTTCAACTGGTGCATCAGGAACCAAAAGCAGTATGGCATCCGAATCATTAATCTCTCAGCTGGGGCGCCCCCGACGGAAAGCTATACGACCAACCCGCTCTCGCTTGCGGCACAGCGAGCGGTTGAGGCCGGGATGATCGTGGTGGCTGCTGCCGGCAATAACGGATACGAGAATGGGTACACCGTGATCGGGGGAATCAACAGTCCGGCTTATAACCCCCTAGTTATTGCCGTCGGGGCGACCAAGTCCAATGGAACAGTACAGCGCTCCGATGATGAGGTGGCCAAATTCAGTTCTGTCGGACCCACTCACCCAAACCTTCTGGCAAAGCCCGACATCGTTGCCCCCGGCCACCGGATCGCTTCCATAAACGCTCAGAATTCCTACCTGGCTACCCACTTTCCCGAGCTTGTCTCCCAAGACAACAAATTCATCTCGTTGAGCGGAACGTCGATGGCTACGGCCGTCGTTTCTGGAGCGTTTGCTTTGATGCTGGACGCAAATTCCGGGATTAATCCGAACCTGGCGCGGGCCGTGGTCAGCTATACGGCCGAGAAAATGACCGCGCCCAATCTATTCACTCAAGGAAACGGTCTCTTGAATGCGGAAGGGGCGGCCCGGCTTGCTAAATTGATCACGCTCGATCTCAATTCACGCAGCGCAGGAGACCGGATCATCGCCGTTGGAGCGACTAGTCCCGTCTCCTACATCGGCGGCGAGACAGTGTTGTGGGGCGAAGCGCTGATCGCGGGAAATGCAATCGTAAAAGGTGAAAACATCGCTTCCGGCGGCCCGACCGTCTGGGGTAACGGCGTTAACTGGGCAAGTTCGGTCATGTGGACCAGCGGCAGCGTCTGGAAAGACGATTTGATCCAGTTGTACCAGCCGGCCTTCGCAAGCGGCTCGATCTGGGGCGGCGGGTTGGCCTGGTCTAATTCGGTCATGTGGACCAGTTCGGTCATGTGGACCAGTTCGGTTATGTGGACCAGTTCAGTGATGTGGACCAATTCGGTTATGTGGACCAGCCAGACTACCTGGGATGAGTTACTCAATATTCTGTCGCAGACCGGGCTTCAGTCGGCCAGGACCTTCTGGACTAGTTCGGTTATGTGGACCAGTTCGGTCATGTGGACCAGTTCAGTCATGTGGACCAATTCGGTAATGTGGACTAATTCCGTTATGTGGACGTCAATTCTCAATGGGACGTTCGCTTAGGGGCAAAAAATGAATACTCAGATCGTTTATTGGACGGACTGATGGCATGACGTTAAAGGGTTAAGGCCTAGAGACGTCAAGGGCTTAAATGGGCTAAAGAAGAGGAAAAAAATGAGAAATCAGATCGTTTATTGGACAAGTATTGTTTATTGGACAAATTAGAAGGTGCCGGGGTGAACGCTGCCCGTTCTACCGATCCTCTATGGGATTTCAATCTTTGACTATGACCCTGGAGAGCGGTCAGCCACGAAAAGGACACATGAATAGCATCGTTTATTGGACCAACTAGCAACTTACGGGAAGACCAGGCTCATCTTGAATCGAGCAGGGAGATCGCAGAGTTGTGATCTCCTCCCCGCCGGGTGGTATTTCCCTGAGAAGGAGGTCAATTTTATAAAAAGTTGATGACTGCTCCGGCTTCGAGGAGTAAGATTAAGGACGCTTACTGACCTTATCAATTTGTTAAAAATCAGGGCGCACTCGTTTTTACCCTGAGAACTGTTGATCAGAAATTAGGGGGAATGCTTTAGCGCATTCCCCTTTTTATTGCGCTAAACAATTGATCTACCTGTTCACCCAGAGTCTAGGGTTCTTTTAGTTATGGTACCGAAACAAGAGACCCCTCCTCCTCTCAGCGCCAACGCCAAGTTGTACATTTACTCCGTCAATGTGATTGGTTCAGCCATCCTGGCCGTGTGCGTCTATAAGGTTATCCGGGGGGGTGTGTGGGAATGGATATTTCTGGCAGTTCTCTCTTCAGTGGGAGCATTTTTCCCAGTCAAGTTTCCAACTCCTAGCGAGAAAGTTCACTCGTTGACTTTCACTCTTTCGGATGTCTTCATTTACGCGGCGATTCTTCTTTACGGACCTTATGTCGCAGTCGTTGTCATGGCGTTGGATACTCTGCTTGGAGCCTTGCGCGGCAAGCAGAACGATTTATTGAAGATCCTCTTTAATTTCTCAAGCCTGGCTCTTACTACGTTTTTGGCCTCCAAGCTTTTTTACTATTTTTACAGCAAGGGGAAATACCCGGTGTTGGGCACGCCCCAAGACGCGTTGCAGCTTTTCGCCTGCCTGGGCGTGGCTTCTTTGGTGTGGTTCCTGCTGAATTGTGGTTCGGTGGCTCTGGCTATCTCTCTGGTGACGAAAGCCCCATTTATCGAACTGTTCCGGAGCAACTTCCTCTGGTCGTCGCTGACCAACTTTGCCGGCGCGGCCGTGGCCTCGCTGGTACTGTACCTGCCGCATGAGAAGAACATTGTTTATTTTGTGGCGGTGGCAGTTCCCATCGTGCTGGTGTTTTATTTCACCTACAAGGTTTACCTGGAGAAGATTACCGAGGCCAAGAACCACGTCCAGGAAATGAACGAGCTTTACCATTCGACGATCAGCTCGCTGGCCATGGCGATTGATGCCAAGGACCAGACCACGCACGGACATGTCCGGCGGGTCCAGACGCTTGCCTTAGGATTGGCCGAGTTGGCCGGAATTAAAGACTTGCGAGAGATTGAAGGCCTGAGGGCGGCTTCGTTGCTGCACGACGTCGGCAAGCTGGCGATTCCTGAATATATTCTCAACAAACCTACCGCTCTCACTCCCAGTGAATTTCAGAAAATGAAAATCCACCCCATTGTGGGGGCAGACATTCTAAGAGCCGTGAACTTCCCCTTTCCTGTCGTTCCCACCGTAAAACACCATCACGAAAAATGGGACGGAAGCGGGTATCCTGATGGCCTAAAAGGAGAAGGCATTCCTCTAGGGGCACGCATACTCTCCATTGTGGACTGCTACGACGCCCTCCGGTCGGATCGCCCCTATCGTGCGGAACTGAGCCGCGAGATCGCCCTGGACTATATTCAAAAGGAGGCGAGCCTTTCGTACGACCCGGAGCTGGTGCGGCTGTTTGCGGAAAATATAGAACTGCTGGAAACCCGCGCCCGCCAGGCTGAGGCCAATCTTCCCGAGACAGTGTTAAAGAGCATCGGGGACTCCGTTTCCACCGATGCTGGCAATAGAAAGCGACGCATTGAAGCTACCGTGTTTCACGACATCGCGGCCACGCACAAGGAAATCCAGGCCATCTACGAGCTTTCTCAAAATGTCGGGAAGTCGCTCAATGTTGCGGAAACAATGGCGATCATCGCCAGCAAGATCCAGAACATAGTACCCTACCGCGCCTGCGGCATTTTCCTGGTTGACAGCGGGGGTGACGGGCTGACCTGTTTCTATGCGACCGGCAGGCATGCCGAACACATCGAAAGGCTGCATTTTTCAACAGGAGAAGGCGTCAGCGGCTGGGTGAGCGCCAACAACCAGGCGATTTTTAATGCTTCACCGGCGGCCGACTTTGCTGATTCGCGGCAACTACAGAATGAGTTTAAGAGCTGCGTTTCAGTTCCGCTCTCCATCGAAGGAAATCTGGTGGGAGTGATAACTCTGTACTCGGAATTCGCAAAGAATTATACGCAGGATCATTTACGCCTGTTGGAAACCATCAGTCGACAGGCTGCGGTGGCCATCAATAACTCGCTGATATTCGAAGAGACCCAGGAAGACGCGTTTACCGACCTGCTGACCAGTTTGCCCAATTCCCGTTATCTTTATTTATTCCTGGAACAAGAGTTCCGGCGAGCAGAAAAGCTGAACTATCCTGTGTCGCTTCTAGTGATGGATTTGGAGAGGTTTAAGTCTGTCAACGACACGTACGGCCATCAAGTGGGAGATCGGTTGTTGGTTGAAGTATCCCACATCCTGCGTAACCAGATGCGCAAGTCTGACACCTGCGTTCGTTATGCTGGGGATGAGTTTGTCGCGGTGCTGTCGGGCGCCAACCGCCTGCAGGCAGAAGACAATATCCGGCGCATCCAGGATTCAGTCGACTCCCACGTCCTGGCTGTAGATAGCTACTCGGTCCGGGTTGGAATCAGCGTTGGTTGTGCTACCTTTCCCGATGATGGCCGGGATACGCAAACTCTGATCGCGCTGGCTGACCAGCACATGTATGCTGATAAGCTGAGGCGGACAAATCGCAAGATAAAGTCTAAGCCGAGGAAAGTGATTTCGTTTGAGGGACGCCCGTCGGCTTAGTCGGTTGTCTGTTGTCAGTTGTCCATGGTCAGTTGTCCGTGGTCTGCTAGTGCTTGCAGCTCACCGGTCCCTGGCGCGGGGGAGCCGCAACCAAAAATTATGGCGGGACATTGAGGGAGACGCCGAAGGCGTCACAGAGAGTAGCCGGGGGCAGAGTGCGTTTTTTGCGCGCCGCCCCCGGTTTTCGAAACCCCAAGGCCATGCACCCTGGAGGGGTGCAATAGGAATCACGCTTAGTAGTACCTGAATCAGCAGAATAAACAAGTGCCAAGCAATCGGCTGACGGATACTACGCACTACCAGGGGCGGACGGACAACTGACCACTGACAACGGACTACTGACAACTGACTACGGACTACAGAAAACTGATCCCCACCCCCGCAGTCTCAGTAATCATCCCTACCAAAGACAGAAGCGTGCTTCTACCGCGGGCCATTGAGTCTGTTCTGCGGCAGACGTTTTCCTCGCTGGAACTGATTGTTGTCGATGATGGATCGCAGGATGACACAGAGAGGATGTGTCTGAGTCATGCCCCAGACAAGGGATTCCGGTATCGCCGCAGCCCTCCCCGGGGAGTGAGCGCTGCGCGCAATTTAGGGATCGAAATGGCGCAAGCAGAGTTGTTGGCATTTCTCGATTCGGATGATGTCTGGATGCCGCATAAGCTGGAGAGGCAGCTAGCCCGGCTGCGTACTACGCAGGACAAGATCTGCCATACGGAGGAAATTTGGATTCGCCATGGGCGGAGGGTCAATCCTAAAAAAAGGCATCACAAGCCTGAAGGGTGGGTGTTCGAAGCTTGTCTTCCGTTGTGCGCCATTAGCCCTTCTTCGGCGATGGTTCATCGGTCGGTTTTCGATGATATGGGAGGCTTCGATGAATCTTACGCGGTCTGCGAGGATTACGAATTGTGGCTGCGCCTTTCTACCCGCTACAGAGTGTCGCTGGTTACAGAGCCGCTGATCATGAAATTTGGAGGCCATGAAGATCAGCTTTCTCGGAGATACTGGGGTATGGATCGATGGCGTGTCCGCGCTCTCTATTCACGCATTCTGGATCTGACTTTGCGGCGGGAATGGCGCGAGGCGGCCTTTGACGAAATGCAGCGGAAACTAAAAGTACTGATCCAGGGCTACTCCAAGCGCGGGCGTGAAGCAACGGTGCGTGAGTTGGCCGACTTTGGCGAAGCGGTAGCTCGATGGTTGAGAGGACGGGAAGGACCGAACGGAGCGCTTCAGTCCGCGCCGCCCCTTCCAGGATCCCTTAATACGCTAAGCGAATCGGACGCGGGGAAATGAGAGACTGAGACATGTTCCTGCGACTATCATCTTAAGGAGTGCCGCTGTTCGATGGCACAGATTGAGTACCGTTCCCACATCTCCGGCCCGCTGCTGGATCGCATCGACATTCATGTGGAAGTTTGTCTTCGAGAAACTGGGTTCCGAACAATCGCAAGCCGGAACGGACTTGTTCTATCGCCCAACGCCCACGAATTCCCCTAGGGCTGTCTACATGAAGTCCGCATCTAAAAATGCTGAGCACCAGATGAAAGGCTTCAATGAAGGCTTCAATGAGATGCCTGTCACAGTCGAATAAAGCGAATTCCGTGTTAACAGCACTTTAGCTGCGGATGAGTAGTGTTTTTCCGGGAGATTGGATGACGGGGATTTCAGGGAGACTCCCGGTTTGTAAGGCTATTAGCTGCAGCTTGACCTTGACGAGTCGTTGGAGTGGAGGCTTCAGGGGGCGTTAATACCGCCGAGGGAAAGTTTCTAGGGTCATTGCCGTTGCAAGATGCTGGGTAGCATCACGAAGGCGCTGTAATGTTGTCGAAGGATTGCATCACCTGGGATGCCGGGGAATGGTTACTGCAGTGGCAGCTCAGGGATTTGCGGCTAGAGGCTTTGGATCTGGCAGTACCTTCCAGCATTTCATCGCTTCCCGCCAGCCGTCGACGGCCGGCTTGCAGAAGACGTGAAGCAGGGTCTTTAATCCCCACAGAGCGCCTTGTTTTCTGAACTTGATGGCTGCAGTAAAGAAGGC
>DASXTB010000020.1:0-6998 GCA_036505615.1 Acidobacteriota bacterium | reverse complement strand
CTGTCGGCGCTGGACGCCAGCAGGCAGCTTAAGGCAGCAATAAGGAGCACTAGAAAGAACGTCCAGCACGTCTTCCCTCTGGCCATGCGCCACCTTCTCCTCTCTACCGCCGGCGATGCTGACAAGTATTCTAGAGTCAGCAGCCCGGCAGGTCAACTCGCAGGTCTCAGCTCTCAGACGACAACTTTCAGCCATCAGCCATCAGCCAACAGCTTTCAGCTGTTCTGGAGTTTCTACATTTTGGGAGCGGAGAGACGGTCTGAGCGTCTCGTTGAGTTTCTACATTTTCGGTGACGAGGTCGGCTGTGCCGCAGGGCTCTCGCGGCGAGGCCGCTTGCAGCGGGTTTTCCCGAAGGGTTTCAGCCCCGGCCTTCCGAGGCCGGGGTGGGTGTCCCTCCGGGACAGCTGGCGCCGCGAAGCGGCGCTTCTGCACGATGAAAGATTGTGCGGGAGACGGCCCCCAGGCCGTCTCTCCAAAATGTCCAAACTCCAGGCCCCGGCCTTCCGAGGCCGGGGTTAGAAGTGCCAGCGCAAACATCGTCCAGGCCGTTTCAACGGCCTTTTTCTCTATCCCCGACGGCGTTGACGCCGGCCGGTTGCTCATCGGGACTTTCTATGCATTGGTTGCGAAGGAATATTTGGCTGGCTAAAGCCGGTTGATCGGAAGGCCGGTGAACCGGCCTTGGGTAATTCCGGATTGCGCTGGACCCCGGCCTCGCAAGGCCGGGGCTGAAATCCTTCGGGGAAGGCCGCTGAAAGCAGCCTTTTGAGACGGCCTGAGGGCCGTCTCAGCTTGGCAGTTTACGTCGCGGACAGACGGCCTGAGACCCCTCCCAGGGGATTTTACATTTTTGAGAGTTAGCTGAGAGCTGAGAGCTGAAAGCTGATGGCTGATAGCTAGCTGAGAGCTGAGAGCTGGATTCCTCACTGCTTGCTCATCAAAGTCTCCCATTCGCTGTAGACGGCCGAGAGTTCCAGATCGATGGCTTCGTAGCGATTCGCTAGCTCGTTTATCCTCTGAAAGTCGCGCGACTCCTGCCGTTGCATCTGCTCGCTCATCTGTTCACGCTGAGCCTCCAGGTGGTGGATTCTTTCCTCCAGCGCCAATAATTGCCTTTGGAGCCTTGCCTGTTCATTCTTGGATCGAACTGCCCGGTGGCCGCCTGCGAGCTCAGGCGCGGCGGCTTTCTTCGTGAAAACCTGCGCGGCTGTGGGAGTGTCAACAGGCGCAGTTCTGCGATCTGTGGTTACCTTTCCGGTTCCCCGAGCCTCGAAACTCTCCAAATCCGGGAATCGCTCCAGGCGGTGCTGGTGCACGAACAGAATTTCCGTTTTAACCTGATCCAGGAAATAACGGTCATGTGAAACGACAAAGAGGGTCCCCGAAAAGTCTCGCAACGCGCCTTCCAGCACCTCTCGCGCCGGGATGTCCAAATGATTGGTGGGTTCATCCAGCAGCAAAACATGGGCAGGCGAGAGCAATAACTTTGCCAGGGCCACCCGGCTTTTTTCCCCTCCGCTAAGTACGCCTATTCTTTTGAAAACATCCTCGCCGCGAAAGAGAAAAGCAGCCAGGTAGCTGCGGAGTTCTCCTTCGGTCGACCTTGGTGAGACATCATGAAGCTCCCTCAGGACTGTCTTGCCTGGATCGAGTCCCTCTTGCGTCTGTGAGTAGTAGCTCCAGATCAAATTTTCAGCCCGCCGGAGGGCGCCGGCGAGCGTAGGAATTTCTCCGCGGAATGCCTTGAGCAATGTTGTTTTGCCGGCTCCATTCCCTCCCAGAATTCCAAATCGGCCTCCGCGGTAAACTACAAGGTCAATCTTTTCAACCAAAACCTTCGACTCGTATCCGACCGCGACATTTTCACAGCGGAGGATTTCATGAGTGGATCCTGGCGCTTCGCGGAATTCCAGTCTCATCGAATCTGCCACGTGAACCGCTTCCACGCGTTCCAGCTTTTCCAACATCTTACGCCGGCTTTTCGCCTGCTTGGTCTTTTGGCCGGCGATGTTTCGACGAATGAACTCCTCAGTTTCCTCAATCATTTCCTGCTGGCGCTGGAATGCCGTTGCCTGCTGCCGGCCCAACAAATCCCGTTCTTTTCGGTAGAATGAGTAATTTCCCGAGAATTGCCGCAGCCGTCGGGCGTGCAGCTCGACGGTTTTTTTCACCACCTGATCCAAAAAAAAGCGGTCGTGGCTTACGACAACCACGGTGGAGTTGATTTCCTTCAGATAACGCTCCAGCCACTCGATGGCGTCGATGTCCAGGTGGTTGGTCGGTTCGTCCAGAGCCAGCAACTCAGGTTCAGAGAGCAGCGCCTGAGCCAGCTTCAATCGGCTCTGTTGCCCCCCACTTAAGTGCGCCAGAGGCCAGTGCATCGCTTCCGGAGAAAACCCCAGGCCCTGCAGGACCTTTTCAGTTCGGCTTCGAAAGCTGTATCCGCCCTCAAGGCGAAAACGTTCCACCAGGTGTGAATATGTCTCGGATATCTTTTGGACCGGCTCGGGCTGTTCGGACATCTCCTTTTGGAGGTCGAGGATCCGATGCTCCATTTCAAGGAGGGAATCAAAGACGGATAGTGCTTGTGATAGCACTGTCAAGTGACCGGCTCGCTGAGGCTGGAATTCCGCCTGCTCGACGTGAGCTATGGAGAGATTCTTCTTACGTATTGTCTGCCCACGATCGGGAGAGAGTTTGCCGGTGATCGTCTGCAGCAGTGTGGTTTTGCCAGACCCGTTGGGCCCCACCACAGCAATTCTCTCTCCGGCGTTGATGACCCAGTTGATTGACTCGAACAAGACCCGCTCGCCGAAGCTCTTGTGGATTCCTTCCAGACGCAGGAGCATTCAGAACAGAATCTTTGCCGCAAGCTGGAAAATTCGCGGATCAAATGTGTCCCGCGGAGTTCCAAAGTCGGCGCGCCGCACCAGTTCAGTTCCCACAAGGGAGTACTCGGTGTTGTTGTAAACAGCAAAATTGGTCCGGTTAAAAAGGTTGAAGGCCTCACCGATCAACTGCAGCTTGAGCCGTTCGCCGAGCAAGATATACCGCGTGACGCGCAAATCGAGACCTGCGAAGTTGTCACCCGCATGAGTGTTCCGTCCTTGCCCGGGAGTCCGGTCCGTAAAGCGGTTGCTGTCATTGTTCAAGTCCGTACCGAGGACGCCGGAATAGGGCCGGCCGGACTGAATGGTGATAATTCCGCTGACCTGCCAATGGTTCAAGAGCGCCCTGGCCGCCGGAGGCGCACCGTCATGCAGGTAATTTAAATCCCAAATTCCGCTGATCGCCAGGCGCTGGCGCTGGTCTACAACGCTCACAGAACGATCATCGCGCATATTGAATGGATTCTGGACCATCTTGGCGTCGTCACCCGAATTAAAAGCCACTACAGAAGTGGCGTCGGGATTGTCGTCGATCGCCTTGGAAACGGTGTAAGAAATCATCGCCTGGAAATTCTGGGCATAGTGCCTGGTCAACTGCAGGATCAAGCCGTTGTAGAAAGAGTTGGAGTTGCTTTCGTATTCGCTTAGTCGTCCGAAATTTGTAAAAGGCCGGGTTGGATTGTTCTGCGGTCCGGGAAAACGGAAGTACTCTGCGGCGCCCTCACCGCGAAGAACTACGACAGTGCGCACCGGCGCAAGCAGGTTGATGTCGCGAGTACGGGTCAGGTGAGTTCCCTTGACCATGAGGTAACTGATGTTGAAGGCTGTGTTTTGTGCGACTTCGAATTCAAATCCGAGACTGGCCTGCTGGGTGTAAGGGTTCACGTAATCACGGTTGAAGAAATACAGGTTGGGAGTAGCGGGCGACCCACCGCTGGGGATGCTATCAAATCGGTTCGGGTAGGTAGGCATCGCGGCGCCCCGAAAGGTCACGCTCGAAACGGAAATGCCGTTCTGTGTAAAGGCCTGCGCCAGCATGATGGCAGGGGTTCTGCCGTAAAAAATGCCGTATCCTCCGCGTACTACGAACTTCTCCCTCGGACTCCAGGCCAAGCCGAAGCGCGGGCCGAAGTTGTTTTTGTCGCGTGGCACGCGGGACGTATCGATGCCGGCGGCCAGCAGTTGTGAGTCCGAGTTTTTCACACCCGGGTTGCGCAGTAACTGAAAATCGTAACGCAGTCCGAAGTTCAATGTCAGGCGCCGGCTCGCCTTCCAGTCGTCCTGAATAAATGCGGAAAAGTCACTGCTGTTGGGAAATGCAAGGGGGCCGTCGGTGTTAGCACCGGCGAAGGCCTGTACATACTGGAGAGGAACTCGGTTGGCAAAGTTAGCCAGGCTGCTGAATGTGTACTGGCCGCCGAACAATCCCGGGAAAAAGTTCTTGATTCGGTCATGATTGTAATCGACGCCGAACCTTACAGCGTGATTTCCCCGAAGCAGGGCGATGTTATCAATCACCTGATTGCGCTTGATGGTTGTTTCACGAGGGCTGAAATTGTTGCGGCCGATGTTGACCACCGTCAGCCCGCCCTGCTGGATGATGGCTTCGGGCACATCGCTGTTGGCGGTTCCCGGCTCCTTGTCGCGCGCCCATTGGTACCGGGCTTCGTTTAGGAACCTGGGTGTGATGATGGAATTCAGGCTGAGCGTGATCGTATCTGTCTTCACCAGGCTGTTGCCGGAATGTTCCTCCGCGCTGGTCTGGCCTGAGTTTTCCAGATTCCTGCCGGTAAATCGCTGGCTATTCCAGCGGCCGGAAAGGCGATTGCTTTCGCCGAGCTGCGCGTCAACCTTTGTCAGGTAGACATCCTGGTTGAATGTCCGGTTGTAGGTCGTCTCGTACTTTGCCAGTTGCCCGGCGGCCTGTTGGCTGGCAGCATCGGTGGGAAAAGGACGCCCGCCGAAAATCACTACTTGAGGATTGTTGTTGCGTTGGCCGTCGTAGTCGAAAAAAAAGAACGCTTTGTTCTTGGCGATAGGTCCGCCGATATTTCCGCCAAACTGGTTGAAGTGATAAGCCGGTTTGCGGCGTCCAATTTGGTTATTGAAGAAAGAGTTCGCGTTCAGCGCGCGGTCCCGGTAAAACTCAAAGATGCTCCCATGAAAGTCATTGGTCCCTGATTTTGTGACTACGTTGATTACCGCCCCGCCGGCGCGGCCCAGTTCCGCCGAGTAAGTGCTGGTATTTACCTGGAACTCCTGCACCGCGTCCTGGCTGAACTGATAGGGCGCGCGGCCCGAACCGGTTCGGCCAAGTGTCTGGCCGAAAAAGGTGTTGTTGTTGTCCGTGCCATCAATTTGCAGGCTGTTGAGCGTTCCACGTTGCCCTGCAAACGAAATGTCGCCGGAGCGCCCGGCGTCTCGGGTTACGCCCGGTGTGAGCAAGACAAAATCAATAAAATTTCTTCCGTTGACCGGCAGGTTTGCCACGGCGCTGTCGCTTACAATGCTGCTGACCTGGGTTTTCGAAGTTTCCACTACCGGCGCTTCCGATGTCACCGTAACTGTCTCGGCCTGCCCGGCTACTCCCAGCGTTAAATCAATGGTCAACTTTTGCCCCACTTGCAGCTTTAGCTTGGCTTGCCTGACCGGAGCAAAGCCCGTCAGTTCAGCTCTCACCTCGTAGGTGCCTACGGGAAGTTGCTCGATCCGGTAATACCCAGTGTCATTGGAAATTGCCGTCGCGGTAAATCCGGTAGTAATGCTTTTGACCGTCACTGTTACGCCCGGCACAACTGCTCCGCTTGAGTCCTTGACTGTCCCTTCGATGATCCCGGTGCTTGCCTCCTGCGCAAGAAGGTAGATGCCAAATGCCAAGACCGACAACCCCGAAATCATTCCTCTTCTAAAAAACATGAGATTCCTCCGATTTCTGGTAATAGAAAATATCCAATTGCGGAATGCGGATTTCGAATTGCGGGAAACATGGGACAGGAAATATAGGTGTCTGTCCCCATGTTTCCCGCAATCATTCCGCATTCCGCAATCCGAAATCCACAGTCCGCAATCTACCCCAGCCAGCCGTCGACCTTCGCTTTTACTCTGAACACACAATCCTGGCGCGCTTCGGCGGGCGAAGCGCCGCGGCCGGCGATGACCTCGCCTCGGTCCTCGTGTCCCGGCTGGTAGACAAGCGCTTGGCAGAAGTAAAATCCTTTGTTAACCATGGGCGCCGCGGTAAAGCGCGCGACGTGGCCGCGGTAAGAAAGGGTTTCTGGCTTAGATTTCAAACTTTTCACTCGAACTGGAAATTAAACTCAATTAATATATAGCTTGGTTACCGCTGAGGATGCGACCACGTTTGTGGCTGATTCTGATCCTCCCTCTGCAGGTTCCCGCCCAAGCGCTCTTCCGGTAGCCGAAGGAGAGATAGCCATGACAATAGTATATATCGTCGCGGGCATCGTCATCCTGGCAGCGTTTCTCTACTGGGGTTTTCGGTCCGAGCAAAAGGAAGCTCATCATCTGGATGAACTGCATATTGTTCCTCCTGCTACCGAGGAGCCCAAGAAGAAGCAGGCAGGTGGCTCCTGATTTTAGTCCGGCGCGCGCATCAGCCTGATTTGAATAAGGCGCTGTAGCATCCCGATCTGGCGGGTAGCTGTGTTATTCGCCTCCGTGGAATTGTGTCCCCTTCCTTTTTTGCCAAAAATCCGGCCCACGCCCGCGTAAGAACGTGCCGGAAAATCCGTAACCGGAGTTTGAGCGAGCTGTGAAAAATCACCCACCAAGGCACCAAGGAGCGCAGTGGCGCATGGCCAGCCGGGATTCATCGGGGCGCACGTTCACGACAACGTTCACGACCACGTCAACGTCCACGACAACGTTCACCAATACTACCCTTTTGTAATTGTTTTTCGTTACAGTGGACGTAGCCGTGGTCGTGGACGTGTTACGGAGAGATTTGATTTTCTTAACCACTTTTCTCCTGCGGATCAGCCCACACATCCTCCCAAACCCGAAGGGTTTACAGAGTATAGCCGGCGGCAAAGCCCGCGTCCTTTGCGGGCGACTCCGCCGGTTAGCAATCGCCCAGAACAATCCGCCCT
>DASXTB010000019.1:0-11071 GCA_036505615.1 Acidobacteriota bacterium | reverse complement strand
ATGGGAACGGTTGACCGGCGGCGACGCCCGCAAAAAGCGCGGGCTTTGCCGCCGGCTATACTCTGTAAACCTTCGGGTTTCACCGACGGCCTCTTACATCCTTGGCTGCGGCTTCACCGTTCACGTAGCCGTGATCGGCTTTGTTTCGGTTCTGGCCCTGCCACTGTAGGAGCGTGGACATGACGTGGACGTAGATAGCTTTTCTTTTGCTGGTGGCTTTGCCACTCTAGGTTCTTAGTGGTGAAAATCCTTCTAACCGCCAAGAACACGAAGAACACCAAGCTAAATAGGCCCGGATGGCTATTGATTTTTTGGCGTATCTCTCAAAGAATGATGTCATTCCGATGAGCGCCACTAAAGCATTTTTGAGACTCCTTTTGTTATGCCTTCTAGTTGCCGCCGTTGTATTGGGCGGCGGCCGCCCCTCAGAGCCCCCATCAAAGCGCCCCAACATCCTCTGGCTGATCGCTGAAGACTTGGGTGTTGAGCTTGGCTGTTACGGAACGACACAAGTCTGGACGCCGAATCTCGATCAACTTGCGTTGCAGGGCGTTCGCTACACGCATGCGTATACCACGGCGCCGGTCTGCTCTCCGAGCCGCTCGGCCTTTATGACCGGCATGTATCAGATTACCATCGGGGTGCACAATCATCGCTCCCACCGGGATGACGGTTTTAAGCTGCCCGAAGGAGTGCGCGTGCTGACCGACCGGCTGCGCGACGCCGGTTATTTCACCGCCAACGTGCGCCAGTTTCCTGCCGATGTCGGGTTTCGGGGCACGGCAAAGACCGACTGGAATTTTGAGTATAGCGGCACGCCCTTCGATTCAGACCGCTGGGAAGATCTTAAGTCGCACCAGCCGTTTTACGCGCAAGTGAATTTTCAGGAGACGCACCGCACTTACCATGCGCCTCAAAAGGCCGATCCAGCCAAGGTAACGTTTCCTCCTTATTATCCGGATCACCCGGTGACTCGGGCCGACTGGGCCGCGTACTTGGATGCAGCCAGCGAATTGGACCGCAAGATCGGGCGAATTTTAAAGCAGCTGGACGAGGATGGCTTGGCGGACAATACCTTGATCATTTTCTTTGGGGACAACGGCCAGTCTCACGTCCGCGGAAAGCAGTGGTGTTATGAAAGCGGCCTGCATGTTCGATTGATCATCCGCTGGCCGAAGGATTTTCCAGTTCCCAAGAACTTCAAGCCTGGAACTGTGGATGATCGGCTGATTGATGCCATCGACCTGACGGCGACTTCTCTGGAGATCGCAGGGGCAGCCAAACCCGCGAAGATGCAGGGGCGCGTGCTTTTCGGAGCCCATGCTGAGCCCGCGCGCCAGTATTCCTTCGGCGCCAGAGACCGGTGCGATGAAACCGCGTTTCGCATCCGGACCGTGCGCGACGCGCGATACCGCTACATTCGAAATTTCACTCCGGATCGGCCCTTCCTTTCGCCCAATGAATACAAAGAACGCAGCTACCCGGTATGGAATTTGATCAAAGAGCTCCATGCTCAGGGAAAGCTCACTGCGGTACAGGAAGTGCTGGCGGCGCCCCGGATGGCTGCTGAAGAACTTTTCGACCTGGACCAGGATCCCTACGAGATCCACAACCTGATTACCTCGCCCAAGCATCAGAAGGTGGTGGAGCGCCTGAGATCCGCGTTGAACAAATGGATTGAGGAGTGTAATGACCAGGGCCGCTTTCCTGAGCCCCCCGAGGTAGTGGCGCGAAAAGGCATGACCAAACAGAACGGCGTGCGATAGACGCGCAAGGCTCTTACCCTCGGGCTTGCGCATCCTCCATGAGTTTCTACATTCGCGGACTGAGATTGCGGCTGTGCTGCTTTCCTCTGCCCGCGAGGCTTGTCTTGCCGCCTGGAGTTTGAACATTTTGCCGCCGAATGTGTTTTTCTGGCAGCCCCGGCAGGGGCGGCGTAATGTTAGCCCACAGCGTAAGCTGTGGGATTTATTTACATTATTTGGCCCCTACCGGGGCTGCCCGTTTCCCGGCCAGGCCCGCAATAGGCGCGCTGGATATTAATGGTAAGCATGCAGCATGAAATCGCTTTCGAGATGGCCACTTCCAGTATTCGCTTCGGACCTGGCGTCACGAACGAAATAGGGATGGACCTCGAGGACCTGAGGGTTAAGCGAGTCATGGTGCTGACCGATCCAAACTTAACTCGGCTTCCCGCAGTTGAAACGGCGCTGCAGTCCCTTACGGAACAAAAAATCTCTTTTCGTTTATTCGATCGCGTTCGCGTGGAGCCGACCGATGCGTCATTTCAAGAAGCAATTGCGTTTGCTAAACAGGAAAGTTTCGACGCCTTCGTCGCCGTTGGCGGTGGTTCGACAATGGACACTGCCAAGGCGGCCAATCTCTATTCGGTGTATCCAGCCGATTTCCTCGATTATGTCAACCCGCCCGTTGGGAGAGGCTTGCCAGTTCCGGGCCCGCTCAAGCCGCTGATTGCCGTTCCCACAACTGCGGGGACGGGAAGTGAAACTACCGGAGTGGCCATCTTTGATTTCATCAAGATGCGCGCTAAAACGGGCATCGCGCACCGCCGGCTCAAACCGACGCTGGGAATCATCGATCCCGAGAACACCCGCACTCAGCCACCGGCAGTCGCCGCCTCGGCCGGATTAGATGTGCTCAGCCATGCGCTTGAATCATACACCGCGCTGCCGTTCAATCAGCGTCCTCACCCCGAGCGGTCGCTGTTGCGTCCCGCCTATCAGGGATCCAATCCCATCAGCGATATTTGGGCGCTGGAGGCGCTGCGGCTGGTATCCCAGTATTTGGTCCGCGCGGTTGAAGATCCTTCAGACGATCAAGCCCGATCCAACATGCTGCTGGCCGCCGCCTATGCCGGTGTCGGATTCGGGAACGCCGGAGTGCATCTTCCTCATGGGATGTCCTATCCGGTTTCGGGGATGGTGCGCGGCTTTCGCCCCGCCGGATATGCGGTCGATCATCCTATGGTGCCGCACGGAATCTCTGTGATACTGAACGCGCCGGCGGTCTTTCGATTTACCGCGCCCTCCTGCCCGGAGCGTCATCTGCGAGCTGCAGAAATTTTAGGCGCCGACACTGCGCGCGCGCGTCTGGCGGACGCAGGAAAGATGCTCGCCGATCAAATCATTGGCTTGATGCATCGGCTGAAAGTTCCTAACGGTCTGGCTGATCTGGGCTATCGGCGAGAAGATATTCCGGCGCTGGTTGCCGGCACGCTGCCGCAGCATCGAGTCACCAAGCTCTCTCCCCGCCCGGCCGCCGACGAGGACCTGAGCCGGCTATTTGAGAATTCACTTCAGATTTGGTAGCGTCAATTCCGCCCTTCGGCTAAGTCTTTTTCCCGCCGGGGGCGAGCGAGTTCATCTTTGTGTAGAAGCGCTTTTTTGCTTTGGATCAGACTTGCGGAAAGCCTGAGGCTTTCCGGCGCATAGCGGCCCTGGAGTTTTGGACATTTTTGGGAGTGGAGAGACGGCCTGAGGGCCGTCTCAGCTTGGCAGTTTACATCACGGACAGACGGCCTGAAGTCCTTCTGGGGGAATTTTACATTTTGTGCGTGGAGAAGGCTCTCAGGGCGCGCCAGCGGCGCCCTCGGGTTGGGACATTTTGGAGAGACGGCCCGGTGGGCCGTCTCCCGCACAATCTTTCATCGTGCAGGAGACGCCCAACGGGGCGCTCTCCAATAACCGCTTCGCGGCGCCTGGCGGCATAGCCGCGGCCGGTGGGTTAAGAAATCGGAGGACGCGACAATGTCCGAAAAAGATACACCAAGGTCACATTTGCTCGCTTGCCTCATCTTATTTCAAAAGGATACATTCGGCGCGCTGACGCGCAAGCGCCGGGCTAAGGGCTGGCCAGCGCCCAAATCATTTGTTACAGTCTGTACTTCGAAGCCCCGTGGTGCTCAATTTGAGAAACAAACCGGAAAGAGGGCTCAAAGCCAATCGAGCGCGACTGGCTTCTTTCTTCCTCTTTGCGCTCACGACCGCCCCGGCCTCTACGCAGTCGGTCAAGGACAACGCCGAGGGCCGCAACTTAGTTCTGACTGGGACGGCTGCATCCCATTTCGGCCGCCTTGCTCTCAAGTGCCTCCGAAAGGAATTCCCCAACAAACCGGACCATGTTCTCAACGACGCTAATGACGTCAAGAGCGTCCGAGCCCTTCATCCTTCCTTCTTTGGATGCTATGACTGGCATTCTTCCGTGCATGGGCACTGGATGCTGGTGCGCCTGCTGGAGCTCTTCCCGAATCTGCCGGAAGAGCAGGAAATTCGCGCAGCACTGAATGAGAACTTAACGGAGAGGAATATCCAGATAGAAACCGCATATCTGGCGCAACCCAACCGGCAATCCTTCGAACGTACTTACGGCTGGGCCTGGCTTTTGAAGCTCACCGCCGAACTTCATCTTTGGAAGGACGCCGACGGCCAGAGATGGGCCAAGAACCTGCAGACGCTTGCCGACGCGATTGTCTCCAAGCTCCTCGATTTTCTCCCCAAGCAGACCTACCCCATCCGCACCGGCGTCCATCCTAACACTGCCTTCGGACTCGCATTTGCAATGGATTACGCGCGGGCACTCGGCAACAAGCAATTGCAAGACCTCATCACGGAGCGAAGCTTGACATACTTCGGGCAAGACTCAGCTTATCCGGCGGCCTGGGAACCCGGCGGAGAAGATTTCTTTTCCCCGGCCCTGATGGAAGCCGATCTTATGCGGCGAGTTATGAGGCCTGACGAATTCAAACATTGGCTCCACCGGTTTCTCCCGGGAATAGAAAAAGGTGAACCCAGGGCTTTGTTCAGTCCTGCAATCGTCACTGATCGAAGTGATCCGAAATTGGTGCATCTGGACGGACTCAATCTCAGCAGAGCTTGGTGCATGCGGAGCATCGCAATGGCTCTGCCACCGGAGGATCCCGCCCGTCAGGTCTTGGCCGACGCCGCCAAATTGCATGCAAACAGCGCGCTCGCTCACGTCGCCAGCGGGGATTATGCCGGCGAGCATTGGCTTGCGTCCTTTGCCGTATACCTGCTCTCTATGTGAAAGATTCCGAGAGCGCGTGTCTGTCAACGTGATTTCCTCTTCCTGCGCGGGCTTGTCTGGAGGAACTGTGAAAGCAGGACGATGCGCTAGCCGTTGCATATTTGAGCTCCGCGCCATTCGGATAGTCGAATGTCTACCCTCGCACACCCAAAATGATGGTATCGGATATTGATTCCGCTGACCAGATCCCCTGGGCCCTCTTCAATCTGGGGAGGAAGGAGGAGGCATCCGACAGGCTTGAGCATTTGTTAAAAGAATACCCTGACGACAGTGGCGGGCTGTATACCAGCCTGCAGGCGCTTCTAACGGCTTCAGTCGGCCAAGTACGTCAGGCGGAGAAAAGAATCAATGAGGCGATAAAACGGGGCAAAGGATTCGGCCACTTTCATCATACGGCCTATCACATCGCTTGTTGCTATGCGCTAATGAACAAACCTGAGCCGGCCATCAAGTGGTTGGAGGCGGCCGCTCAGGATGGGTTCCCCTGTTATCCGTTGTTTGAGCGGGATGCTAATTTGGATAACCTGCGCCGAGATGCCCGCTTCATAAGGTTCATGGCACGGTTAAGACAACAGTGGGAGCGCTACAGAACCCTGTTTTGATTGGACAACGGAAAGAGTTTTCGGGCAGTATCGTACCATTCTCCTCATCGCCTGTCTCGCAGGCTGGCCGAAACTGACAAGATGAATCGCTGGCTCCCGGTTATTGGCGGCGTTTGCATGAACCTTGCTCTGGGCACTCTCTACGCATGGAGCGTGTTTGTTCTTCCGCTGGAGAAAGAATTTGGATGGAAGCGGGCGCAGACTTCATGGGTGTTTACCATCGCTATCTTCGTTTTTGCTGTCACGTTCGTGCTGGCAGGACGTATCCAGGATCTCTACGGACCGCGAATCTGCGCCTTCATCGGCGGCTTCCTGGTCAGTGCCGGCTTCTGGCTGGCGAGCCTTACGACATCCTTGCCCTACCTGTATCTCACGTTTGGCGTGGTGGTGGGGTTGGGTAATGGTTTTGGTTACGCGACTCCAATTCCGGTGGCCTCAAAGTGGTTTCCCGACAAGCGCGGTCTGGTAGTGGGCATCATGGTGGCCGGCTACGGAGCCGGCTCGGCAATTTTCGGGCCCGTTGCCAGTAGTATGATCGGCCGAGTAGGTTGGAGAGAAACGTTTACCCTACTCAGTGGCGTGTTCTTTGTGATGACTATGCTGGGCACGTGGCTGATACGAAATCCCCCCGATGGGTACCAGCGTTTAGTGACCCGGCCGCAAGCCCGCGCGGTTGCTTCGGCCACCAGTGACGTCCCGACGGCAGCGATGCTGCGCACGCCTACGTTCTACGCGCTGTGGGTGGCTTACTGCCTCGGTACCACGGCCGGTTTGATGACGATAAGCCAGCTTGTTCCCTTCGCCCGAAATGCCGGCCTGGGGGCAGCCGCCGCGACGTTTGCCATTACCATTGGCGCTATCGGTAATGCTGGAGGACGAATTCTGTCTGGATGGCTTTCCGACTCGCTCGGCCGCCTGGCCACACTAAGACTCATGATCCTTTCATCCGCAGTCGCCATGCCATTGCTCTTTTGGTTGCGTCGGGAACTAGTCCTTTTTTATGTGCTGGTGGCCATCGTCTACTGGTGCTATGGCACGCAGTTGTCAGTATTCGCGTCGGCGACCGCAGACTTTTATGGAACCCGCTATCTTGGAATGAACTACGGTATGCTCTTCACGGCCTGGGGCACAGCCGGCATCCTCGGTCCTATCATTGGAGGGCGAGTGTTCGATCGCTTCCAGGATTATCGATTCGCCTTTTACACTGCTGGAGTGCTCGCGATTTTGGCCGCCGTATCCCTGTTCTTCGCCAGTCGTTTCGAGGCGTCAGAACGTGAGAAAAAATTGTAACGCCCCTGAGCAATAAGAGTTAGCTCCGTTTCCCACCCACCGCTTAGGGCCATTTGCCCGAATATCATCTCCTGCGTTGGTATTAGATTTTGACCGACAAGTGAGTCGGAATGCTCACAAATTTTTGCTGTTAAGGGCGCTCGATGACCAACCGATGAGCCCCGGTCGGCGGGGCAGAGAGATTGTAGCGCAGGGCGTTAGCCCTGTGTTGTCGGAACCCCATCCGCAACCGGAGAGAGCCCGCCGTAGGCGGGCGGCAGAATTGAATAAGAGAGGCAAATTGCCAGGATGTCCGATCGTATGAGAATCGCGCCGCTGGCGGATGTGAAAGCCCGATTGGGAGCTTACTTGGAACGATGTGAGACGGAGGGCCCGATTGTCATTACCCGAAACGGAAAGGCCGTTTGCCAAGGTTTCGTCTGCCTTTGCACGATCAGGCTTCTCTCTGAAATTAGGTCGGCGATCAGCCGCCGCAGCTTGGCCGGGTCCTGGATCTTGTTGTGGGCCTTTCTGAAGATCAGTCCCAGCATCCCCTTTTCCTTGCCCAGCTTTTCCAGCGTCGTTCGATAGTGACTTTCTCCCCGTCTTTGGCCATCAGGCTGGGCCAGTCACAGCTGGCTGGAATGCGCCGACTCCAGGGAGGCTGCGTCGGCTCGTAGGCCATCTTGAGGAACAGCAGGAACGTGAGCTGCTCGACGTAGTCGCCGTAAGAGAGACCGTCATCGCGCAGGATGTTGCAGTAATTCCAAAGCTTCTGGACGATCTGCTGGGAGTGGTTACTCATTTAGGCAGATATTCGGACATTCCGGTGAAGGAACTCCGGAGCCAGGTCTGCGCCGTTTGGCCATACCAGTGTGTGAAACTCCGGATGCACCCAAAATTGCCTAAAGATTTTTGCGAAAGAAATTTCAGGATTTTCTTGGTGTCGTTGTGTCCTTGGTGAAAGGCTTCTACCCACCCAAGGGCGCCAACAAATCATCGGGAGATTTGTTGCACCCCTACAGGGTGCGGATTTCACTATGGTAAAGTCGACCGGGGGCGCCGCGCAGAAAACGCGCTCTGCCCCCGGCTATTCTCTTCGACGCCTTCGGCGTCCAAACCAAATCTTCGATTTTCGCGGTGAAAAGTAGCGCCCCATGAATTCGTCGCACTTCAGTTCATCAGAAGAGGCTCATCCATATCCGACTGGGGCAAGTGCCGGTCGCGGTCGAAGGGAGGCGTCTCGTGCGGCGGTACTGGGTCGTCGGGCCAGTCCTTCGCCCAGTCTTGCCGATAGTCCTCATCGGCGTAATACTTCAGGTACAGCGCGATGTCTTCCTCACTGCCGCTGCCCACCATGTCCAGGTGGTAGCTGAATGAGGGCTGATCCGGTATCAGGACGGTCGGCTCGCGTAGCACATCGCACCAGAGCTTGGTATAGAGTTCTCGATCACTAAGATGATTGGTGCTATCGAGATAGACCCTTAGCAACGACAGAGCGTTGATCAGCTCCCAAAGCTTCGCAGTAAGCTGCTCCTCGCCGAGTTCCTCGGGTCGAGGCAGGGAAATTCCACTGCTGAGCAGCGTATCAAAGAGCGGCACCTCCGCGGCCTCCTCATAAGCGATCACGTGTTTTAAGAAGTTCTCCTCAATTTCAGAAGGGCAGTCGTCGGAGATGAAAGTCGAGCTGCCGCCCAACGACTCCACCTTCTTCCTCAGTTTCTCAATTCGCTCCTGCCGAGCGTTTTCTGCCAACTCATCTGCGTCATAAATGGACATTTTGTCCTCCTTTTCCTAACTAAACTGGCGTTCCTCAGATTTTGCGAAAGAAATTTTAGGATTTTCTTGGTGTCCTTTGTGCCCGCCCCGTGGTTCGTACAGGTGCGAGTGCGAGGAAAACACATTCTGCTCCTGTTGTGGTTGAAAAACGCTTGAACCACCAAGGACACGGAGGACACAAAGTGGTAGCAGTATAGCTTCACGATGCATCGCTCACGCCTACTTCTAGTCTCCCGAACCCAGAGCCTGGCCCGAACGCGCATCTTCCTGGTAGTCGCAGCGCTCGTCCTTTCCCATTTCGTTCTCGATGGGCTCGTGCACGTCGCTGGTCTTCCGCTAGCAGGAAAAAATTCACCGAAAATGGGCCTGGCACTTTGGAATCACATGCCCCTCGAGCTCACTCTGGAAACGCTAATGGCTGTCATCGGAGTGGTGCTGTACCTCAGACTCAAAAGAGACAGTCCTCAGGCCGTCTCTCCCGAACGCCAACGGTTTCGACCGAATTGTAAACTTTATGCGCGCCAAGGGAACCCAGAAACATCGCCATTTGGTTTGACCACACCAGAGAGAACTTGGTGGGCGGCGCGATAACCAGTAGCAAGCGCGGCGTGGACGGTGCCTTGCTGGTGGGTTGTGTCGGTTGCTTCGCCGGCAAAGTAAAGTGTCTGCTCGAGTGGCTCGGCCAAAATCTTTTGCGCGGATAATGCGCCAACCGGGACGTAGCTGTAAGCACCGCGGGAGAAAGGGTCAGCGCTCCAGTCGTGAAGATAGGAGGCGAGCAGAAGGCCGGCAAGAGCGTCAGGTGAGATTTGCAGGATCCTGGCCAGTGCCTTGAGAGTTTCGGCCGTGACGGGATCATTGTTTCCCAGGAGGGGCTTGACTTCGAAGTCTCGAATGTCTTCGATTGCGGATTGCGAATTGTGGATTGCGGATTGGCGCGGAGGGTGGCGGTTGCCGAGGGAGGCGTTGCTGTAACAAGCCGACAAGAAAGCTTCGGCGCGATGACCGCCGGCCCAGCCGACGAGAACTGGCGCGATCATGGGAGCAAGGCCCCACCAGGTGGGCATCACATCGTCATTTGTGAGGAGAAAGCCGAAGTCGGGTAAATTGCGGCCGTCAAGTGCCGCTATCCGGGACGATGACACGGGATCGCCCCAGAAGCGATCGCGGAAGCATAGGACCACTTTGACTATGTCTCCCATAGCCAGTCGATCAATTGCCCTTCTTTTCTCGCCCAGGCCGGGGTTGAATATCACTGCGCCGGGTGTGCCTGCACGGGCCTGAAGCACACCTAAAGGCAACGTCACGATCGCGCGCGGCGCCGTGAACACCTGACGTTCTCCGTATCGCGCGGCCGCGTCCGCTCCTTCGCGAGTAGTCCGCGCCGTGACTTCGACCCGATTCTTTTTCCAACGCACTTCCTCCACGACCGTATGCAGATGGAGCACGCAGCCGGCGCAATGAAGGGAGGCGGCAAGCCATTCGGTCAGATGTGAATAGCCGTCCACCAGGCGGTACGTGGTATCCCCTTCGATTGCCCTGGCTGCCTGTTCCGCCTGGACAAGCGCACGCACGCTCATGGTCTCCAGCCGGCCTGCGTGAAAGCCTTCAAAGTAGGAGAGGATGAGTTCGCGTTGCCAGCGTGGGAGGGAACGGAGGACGCGCGCGCTTCCGCTGTGTGCGCTCCTAAGGGTGCCCTTGCGACCGATACGTGAGACACGCTGGGTCTCCTGCCCGCTCGTAGAGGCTCTCCCAGCGTCACGCGCGGGAATTCGCGAACCGCTTAAGTACTGGGCGATCGTTTGGTCTCTACGAATCCGCCGCATGGGCGCAATTACTTTATCAATCGCTTCCCAGGCCTCATTGGCGCTGACCCATCGTTTGCCGGCGCGGCGCCAGGCTCGTCCATTGGCGCGATAGACTTTCAGGTTTGCTGCTTTGAGAATCTGCCAAATCTCCGGAGGTTTGCCGTGGACGAACTCCGCACCGAGCTCGATGGGCGCCGGCACCCCCGGGTGGTGAACAGTCCACACGCGGCCGCCCACGCGGTCGCGGGCTTCGAGGATGCAAATATTCAGACCGGCGGCAGTGAGTTCTCGCGCGGCCGCCAGACCGGCGGCTCCCGCGCCGAGGATCAAGACATCTGCTGTCTGAGTTGGGGTCATTAAGTGGATGATAGCAAGCGGAGTTAGAATAAAAGAACGCGAGGGGTTCAACGCTACAGGAGAAAACCCATGAGACGAACATTAATGATGATCAGTGTAGCTCTGCCGCTGGCTTTCTCCGGCCTGGGGCAGCGGCGCGGGCCGGGGAACTTTGATGCTGCGTCACTGCCGCTGGCTAAAACAGAATCGGAG